>CAMZDY010000001.1 GCA_947305585.1 uncultured Verrucomicrobiota bacterium
CCACTACCCACTGCTTAGAAGGCAGTTGCTCTGTCCAGATGAGCTACAGGCCCGCGTTTTGTTGGGCTTTTTCGGGGATTTTGGGTAATCGGTGGGTAATCATTACCCACACGCCCCCGGCATCCCGTCAAAGTGGAAGATATTATATCATATTTTGGCGCGGCTTGTCAAGGGGTTTTGCGCATAAAATTCACGAAATCGCATTTTACCACCGCTCCAGGCGCTGCTTGATATTCTCCACCTCGCGCTTTTCCTGCTCCAGCCGGGACTCCGGACCGTCGTTCCAGTTGTTCCAGATGTCGGCATCGAGCTTGTCCACATACCATCGCTCCAGTTTGTACTGCCGCGCCTTGTCCTCCAGCCACCGGTAATACCCTTCTGGATCGGCCACCACCCAGAGCTCTCCGCGCTTGCGGCATTCCTTGAGCGCGTCCTTTGTGAGCACCCGCACCAGCGCGAGCTTGTCGCCATCCTCGTCCACCAGTCCCGCCGCGTGACCCTTGGGCCGACCCACGGAGATCTTGACCATCCGCTTCATCGCCGGACCCACCACCGGCAGACGTTTCAGCGCCGTATGCAGCGCGCGCACGCCCGCCACCGCGCCCGCCTCTTCCTCCGACGCGCCAATTCCCGGCTCCGACACCGCCCGGCCGCCCACTTCCGGCTCGATAAACGCGCGCCCGCCCAGATCGTTCCACAGGTTCATCCCGGCCGCCAGCGCAAAGTTCCCGAACATCTCGCCCGACTCGCCTCTCAGCCGGTAGGTGTCGCGATCGAACTTCTCCGCGCCCCGGAATCCATCATAAGGATTATGCCTGAGCACTTCCAGCGTGTCCTGCAGCAGACTCATCACCGGCGTACTCGACTGGAAGTCCGGCACCATCCCCTGCATCGCAAGATTTCCCGCCGTGCTCAGCAGATCCACATCAGGACCGCCCGACCGGCTATTGACAAACTCCGCCACCAGATCGCTCCACGCGCCGATAATCTTGTCCTCGTCGCTCCGCGCCAGGCCGATCGACACGGTAGTATACTCGCCCACATTGAGAATCGGAACTAGATTGTAGTTATGCCGGAGATAATTGCTTGTATTCGACCAGCCGCGCTCCATGTGCTTGGCATAGTCCCAAAGCTTGCCGTACTTCCCCTTGGCTTTTTCCTCGTCGTTGTCCGACTGCGACAACATGTACTTGGCAAGGAGCCCCATCCCCACCAGCGTCCCCATCAGCGAGCTCAGCCACACCTGCGCCGACTTCCCGGCCGCCGCCGCGCGCGCCTTGCCGGGCCCCTCGGTGAAATTCTTGTAGAACGCCACCGTGCCCTTCTCAACCTGGTTGTAGAACTGGTTGACCGTCAGCTGCACCACGCCATTCAGCGAGCCCTTGCGCTCGCCGCGCTTGATCGACACCTTGTCGCCCACCAGCGCGCCCGTCTCCTCCACCGTGCGCACGTTGCCGAACATCATCCGGTCGTGCAGGTAGGCGATCGTTTTGGCGAGCACGTCTTCGTACTCCTGCTGCCGCTGGTTCGCCTTGAACGGCTTGGCGGCATATTTGAGGATTATCTTCCCCAGCTTCTCGTGCTTCTCCTCCAGCCGCCTGCGCTCCTGGATCGTCTTCAGTCCCCGCTTGCCGAACAGCTCGTCGATCTTGGCCACGTCCACGTCGCCGTGTCCGGCCGCGCCCGTCACCAGCATATTGCCCTTCAGCATCTCCCAGGCTTTGTCGCGATCTTGCAGCATCTGCCGCACCGCCTCCCGGTCGCCCGACTGCTCCGCCTGCCACAGCTTCTCCTGCCAGGCGCTCGGCTCCATAATATACTCCGCGATCCGCTTGGCCTCGGGAATGAACGCCACCGGCGCATGCTTGCCCACCAGCAGCGTCAGCGCCTTGTGCGCCGCGCTCCCCTCCGAGAGGCGCCGCGCCAGCGCGTTGGTCGCCAACTCGAAAAGCGGGGCGCCGCCCGGCACCGTCGCCCGCAGTCCCGTCTTGATCCACGGCTCGCGCATCCCCGGCATGTTCTTCTCGATCGAAGACGTGTTGCGGTTGATATTGTTGAGCCAGTAGCCGATGTTCCAGTCGATATAAAGCGATCGGACCAGCCCGTGGAACTTCCGGATCGCCCCCGCGCCATCGAGCGCGTCGTGCTCGAACCCCTGGGCAATCTCCTTGGGCACCTGCAACGTGAACTTCTCTCCCTTCTCCATGAAGTTCAAAAACCCGTAGCGCCCGTTGCTCTTGTACGAACCGCGCGGCAGCACCTTCACGCCCTCCACGCCGTTCTCGACCAGCAGATCCTTCATCGCGAGCACGTAGTCGTTCTTGCGCACGCTCCGGAACGCGCGCAGGTGCTTCTCCATCGTGGCGCCGCGCACTTCCGCCTTGGCGCTCATCGACCCCTCCAGCCGCGCCGTGAAGTCGCCGCCGTCCGCGCCCCGGCCGCCGCGACCCGCCCACCGCTCGATCTTGTCGTAGATGTCGTCGGTCACCTGCACGCCTGCCTGCTTAAGCCGCTCGCGATACCACTCCAGCTGCTCCGCGTTGAGCGTCCGCCGCATCGTCACGTAATGCGTCTGCGTCCTCAGGAAGTCCATGAACTGGTCGCCGAACATCCGCCGCATCGCCGGATTGTCGATCACCTCCTGCTCCACGATCGCATGGAACTTCTGCGAATATTCATCGAGCCGCGCATACTTCTCCGGATCCTCCGCCTTGATCCGGTCGAGTTCCTTTTGCGCGTCCCGCACCGTGAGCCCGTGACTCACCGCGCGACCGCCCAGCTCCACCGTGCGCTGCAGGAACATGAAGTTCGAGATGTCGCCATCCGTAAGCCCCCAGCGCTCCGTCGCGTTGTTCTCCAGCTCCAGCATCTTGTAGAGATACCGGCTGTCGTCGTTCCACGCGCCGCGCTCCCACGCCCCGCGCGCCAGCATCAGCCGCTTCATGCCGCTCAAAAGTCCCTTCGTGAACCGGTCGATCTCGTCTCTGGCCGCACGAACCTCCGCCGGGGTCTTGGCCGCTTTCATCGCCTCCTTGGCCGCCTTCAGGTACAGCTTCGCCTGGTCGTTCACGCGCAGGACCACCGGTGCCATCTTGTCATGGAACGCCACCAGCACCTTTTCCTGCAGCTGCTTCATCACTCCCGGCCGCTTGATCGGCTCGTTGATCGCCGCATTGATCTCGTTCTGGATCCGCTCCACCTCGCCGCGCTGCTCCCGGCGGATCTTCTCGAGCGCGATCGCTCCCGCGCCGCGACCCTCCTCCGCGCCCTCCAGCAGCTCTTCCATCGCGACGCGCAGTTTCGTGTTTCTTAGCAGCACCTCTTCGATCGCGCCGAACCACTTGGGGGCCGCGTGCTCCATGCTCTCGGGACTGATCAAATAGCTCGCCACCATCCGCGCGCACACTTCCGCGTCCGACGGCTCCTTCTCCAGCGCGCCGCGCTCCGGCATCGCACCCATCGCCTCCAGCTTGAACGCCTGATCTTTCGTGGCCGCCTTGAGCGCGTCCCCGAGGCTCCTCAGACTCTTGAGGTTGACCGGCATGCCATCGAGCGGCAATCGCGTAATCACCTTGCCGAGCATATCGGCGAAGATTCCCCTCGCCGTGGCCTGTCCGCCGATCGCCTCGCCCTTCGTGCGCGACTCCGCCAGCCCGTTCAGCCGGTCCGCCAGCGCCGCCTCGCTGCGCTCGCGTTCCGCGCGCACTTCCTCTTTGCTCGCGCCCTGGCAAAACGCCGCTTCCTCGTTCCGGAAATATCCGCCCGCCTTGAGCTCGTCCTTGAGCGCATTTAGGTCCGTCCGGTCCACGAGCCCGAAAACGTCCGCATTGAGCGCAAGGCCCTTCGCGCGGGCGCTGGACTTCCGCCCCACCACCTGGTCGCCCAGGTCGCCGGTCAGCTTCTTTCTCAGCCATTCGAGCTCGCTCATCGACAGGCTGAGCTTGCGCGCCCGCCGCGCCGCCGCACTGCCCAACTCCTCGCGCGCGCTCAATTCCCGGCTCGCCGCCAGGATCCCCGGCTCCCGCTCGCCCATTCCCTCCGGCGCCTTAATCACCCTCACCGGACGGCTGAAGCGGACATCCGGATTTTCCAGATCGAACGACCCCACATTGTCCGTGGCGCTCTTCACCTGCGCGCCACCATCGAGCGGCACATAACTTACGCCACGCCACTTGGGCAAATTCCCTTCCATCGCCCAGTCGCTTCCCTCGTCAAATACGATTCCATCGTACTTATTTCCGAAGTTTTCCTTAAGGAATTCACCATCCACCGTCGAATGCTCAGCCCAATCGAGCGCTCCGGATTTCCCTCGCGCCAACTTCACTTTGGGATATACGCGCGCAAAATCCTTCTGGCATTCAGGATCGCGAATATCGAACGGGTGGCGGATATTCAAGTAGTACGCCCGCACCGCTCCGTTTTCGCCTTTATACCGCTTGGCATATTCCGGATCGGGCGAGAAGTACGCTTCCGGCTTGATTACGCCCTCGCCGGGCTTCTGCACCAGCGGATCGAACTCGGCCCCGCGATACACCTTGAGCGGCTCGCCGTTTTCGCCCACCACTTTGCTCGCATTTGCCGGATCTTTCTGCCAATCGCCAAACCAGTTCTTGAACTGCCGCGAAGAAATTTCTTTATTTACCCCCTTGACTGGCGAGCCAAAATCTGATATACTATGCAATGTTCCTTTGGTGCGTCTTAGCAATTGGAGCTCTGCCCCACCAAAGACGAACGCTTTACGGGCCAGACGATCTTCGATCGCTCTGGCTTCGTTTTTATCCACATAGAAAACGGCAACCTTCCCGTCAACCTCGTCGCGCAACGCCTTGCCTATTTTCTCGCTCCAAAGATTCCCCTTGCCGAATACTGTCTTTGCAATATTCGCATTTATTCGGTCTGCATTTATTTGACCTATACCATTGATCTCAACCGGCACTATCACAGTTTTGCCGGTTTTATCCTGCATCTTGGTTATGGCAACTACACTATGCTCAGGATTGCTCTCACTTGCAATCACCATTATAGGCTTGGTAATCACCGCTGGTAGCCGCTTAAGCTGCTCGCCCAAGCCGTGCATATTTCCAGACTTGACGCCCTCAAAATCACCGAAGTAGCACCCTAGCACATGCCGCTGGTTCATGACTATCGGCAATCCCGGAATGCCAATATCCTTCAGCACCTGCGGCGTCGCAGACACAAACACATGGTCGTTCGACACTGGCTTGCGGTTCTTTACAATCTTGTCAACCGCCTTTTCAAACGGCACTTCGTAATATTTCTGCTTGCCGTCACCTAGTGCCGTCGGCTTAATCGGCCGGGCAAAGCGCATCTGGCCGTCCACGTCCGCCGCGCTGCCGGTATATAGCCCACCGATCGAGAAGCGCGGCTGGCTCGCCTTGAGGTCGATCCGCGTATCGTGTTCGTTGCCGTTCCTGAGCGGCATCAGCGCGCCAATCAATTCGCCGCGCTCGCTCTTCGCTTTCAGCACCATCGGCCGGGCGAACTTCTCGATCGCCGTTTCGGTGTACAGCTCCACCTTCTCCGCGCCGAGCTTGTACATCGCCTCCAGCATATCCTTCAAATACCGCGCGCTGTAGCGCTGGCCGCCGATTTCCACCGATACGCCGGGGCCATCCTTGGTATTCAGCTTGCCCTTCACACCCAGCTGATCGGCAAAGTTGATCGCCCCCAGCTCCGTGCCGCCGTTGGCCACCACCATGCGCTGGAAATTCTTGGTATTCGGAAATACCGCGCGCCAGTTGGGGAACGACACCCCGTTCTCCGGCACGCCGTTCAGATAATTGCCGTCCTTAAGTCCCTTGGGCGCGGGCGCCGCCAGTAGCGATCTACCGCTGGTCGCCACCATCGTCCCCGCCTCCACGTGCACATAGTGGAGATCCTGCCGATCGTCTTTGGTCCCGACGATCTTCTTCAGCACCTCGCACGCATCCTTGGCTCCGCCCAACTTCACCGGCTTCACCGGCTTAACCTTGACCGGTGGCGCTCCAATCACACCCAACCGGTCCAGCTCGCCGCCGCCCTTCACGCTCGCCAAAAATCCCTTGGCCGCATCCGCCGCCGTAAGCGCCGTGTCCGCGCCGAACTTCCGGCCGCTCATCATCTCGCCGCCCACCGCGTCCAGATAATCCTTCATCGTCCACCCGGCCATCATCGCCGGGGTGAAGTTCCGGATGCCCAGCACGTTTTCGCCGAACTGCGCCGCAAAGCGCTTGACGAGTTCGTTCACCTCCTCGTAGATCTTGGCGGGCACCTGGCTGCGAAACTTCTCCGAGCCCCATCCCTCCATCAACCGGCACCACGCCTCCATCGCGATCTCGTTCTCCGCGAGGCGACCGTACTCCTCCGACGCCTTGAGCTCCTGGAACCCCGGTAGTTGCGGCGCAAGCTCCATCATCCGGCCGAACATTTCCGGATTGACCTTTTTGAGCGCCACCAGCGCCGGATGGGTGAATTCGTGGATCGCCGTCTTAAGCCCCAGCTCCGTCCCCAGCAGCGACTTGTTCAAATACACCTTGCTGCCGATCGAGAATCCCCACGTCTTCCCGTCCGCCGCCATCTGGCGTCCTTCCGGATACTTTTGGAGCGTCGCCTCGAACTCGCCCTCGTCCAGCACCGCCGTCGCGAGCTCGCTCTGCTCCAGCCGCTCGACCGCCCACTCCGTCGTCTTCTTGAGCGCTTCCTCCCGGCGCTCGTCGAGATGATTCTTCTTCAGCTCCTCGGCGATCTCCGCGATTACCGGATCGGATACCGCCATATCCCCCAGCTCCGCGAACCACCGGCCGAAATCCTGCCGGTTGTTCTTATCGAGCATCATGGGCACGGTCAGTCCCTCGATGTACGGCACCTTCTCGCCGCCATCCTCCACCCACCTTACCGTCACCTCCGGGAACCGGGCGGGACTGAATACGCCGTCCATCCCCTCCACCGGCGACATATCAAACGTGCGGTCCTCCGTTTCCGGACGTTCTTCGACATCTGCCGACACGGTTGTCAAATTATCAACCGGCTTATCAACTCTGGCCTGTGCCTCCATATCGCCCACGCTCTTGATCTCGCCGTTCGGCTGCTCCACCGGCACCTGCCCGGCCGTGTCCGACGCCATCGCCTGGCGGATCTCCTCCACGCCGCGACCGGCAAAGTTGTTCCGCTTGGCCCATCCGGCCAGCTCCCACGCCTCCTGGATCGACAGTTCCGGATTGTTCGCCTTGAGTTCTGCCGCGAGTCCAATCGTCCTGGCGTCCGCCCCTTCCGGCATCGTCATACCCAGCTCGTCCTGCAGCGCCGCCCAGCCCTTGCCGACCGTGGCCACGTTCACCACCGCGGCCAGCGTGGACATCGCAGAAAGATTCTCGTCGTTCAAGCGCGCGAGGTTCCCCTCCGTCAGCTTGTCGCCCGTCTCGTCCGGCGTGCCCGTAAGCCGTTTGGCCTTGACCTCCGCCGCCGGTCCCAGTGTTCCTTCCTTAAGTCCCAATTCCGCCGCCACCTTGTCGGTATTCTCCGGCGTCCAGCCATCCTGCTCCTTCAGTACCACTGCGTTGACCGTCTTCGCGCCCTTGGGCACCTCGCCGCACACCACGCTGCACTCGCCATCCGCATCCTCGCGCACCACGAGCGGACCCTCGCCGTTCTCGCCGCGACTGTCGTGCAGCTTCGTCGCGTCCACCGGCTGCGCTTTCATGGTGCCGTCCGTCACCATCGCGGCCACGTCCTTCGCCGCCTCGCTCGACGCTTCGCCCGTCGGATCGTTGACCGGCCTTACCGCGCCATCGAAGTGATCGGCCATCGAAGTATTCTTCATTACCTCGCCGTCGGCGCTGTTGTGCGCCTTGCCCGGACCGAACGTATTCCAAATGCTCCGCACCTTGCCGCCCGTAGCGTGGTACGCCGCATCCACCAGTTCCGCCGCTTCCGTTACCTTGAGCTCCCCGGCTTTCACCTTTTCGAGTGCAATCTGTGCCGCCCGCGCCATGTCCATATCGCTACTCACCGCCTCGTTATAGAGGCTCGTCCAGGCGTAACCGTCCGCATCGAGCTCCGGCGCGACCCCCTGCCGTCCGCCCTGCGCCCACGCGCGCCAACGCTTGACGCTCTCCGGCGCAAACTCCAGATTCCCCACGCTCGCGTCCACCGTCTCGCCCGTCTTAGGATCGACAATCCGCCACTTGCTCGCCGCTTCCGGATCCACCGTGCGATAGAGATATTCCGCCGCCGTCATCGGCGCGCCCTTCGCGGCCGACACGTACTGGAAGCGATTGGCCGCCTTGCCGATCACCTCGCCCTGGAGATTGAGGATCGTGCCGTCGGCGACGACAATCTCCCCGCCGCCGATATCGGTAACCGGCGCGCGGCTGCCGTAGCGCACCATGCTCCCGCCCGCCGCCTTGGGCCGGAACACGGTGCCGTCCTTGAAAATCACTTCGCCGTTGGCCGTCACCGCGCGCACATCCGGCAAGTTCGCCGCGTTCTGCGCTAGCGGCATGCCCTTCATGTCCGTCACCAACGCCTGAATGCCCTGCCGCTGCACCGCGTTCGCGTAATTCTGTCGGGCCTGTTTGAGTCGCAACCCCAGCGCGTCCGGGATCTTCGTCATCGCCACCGTAGCGGATCCCACCCAGAAGCTCGTGGCCATGCGCTTCGCCACCGCCTCCCAGTCCGTCTCCTCGCCCATGATCGCCTGCGCCTCGGCTTCCGCCGCCGTGTTGACCGCGCCCAGCACGCCGCCCTCCACGCTGTCGAGAATCGCCCGACCCATCATCCGGCCGTACGTCTCCCTGATCGCCCGCCCGGCCGTGTCCTTGCCGATAATGCCGGTCAGCTTGCCGTACAGCGCCGCCGTGAATGCCTGGGTAAGTCCGTTGAAGACGGCCGCCGTCTGTACGCGCGTACTCGTCTTGGGGTCGATTCCCTTTTCTTCCGCCTGCCCCAGCATGTCTTCGTAGCCCTGGATGCCGAAAAGTCCGCTCAGCGCCGCCGTCTGCGCCGCCGTCTGGCTGAGTCCCGTCTTGGCGAGGAGTCCCCCGCCAGCCTTGGTAATGCCGCCCAGGGCCGCAATGCTCCCCATCTCGCCCGATAGTTCCAGCCCCGTCTTCGTCCAGCCGCGCGTCACCTCATCGACGAAGAACTTTTCGCCCAGCACGTTATCGAGGATGCGGTTTGTTACCTGCTCGCTCAATTCCTGGTATTTGCGTTTGGCCTCGCGAAGCGCCCGGGACACACCCGTCATGTTGAGCCCGGGTATCTCGTCCGCCGCGGCCGCCGCGCCGCTAAGCCCCAGCCCCAGCACGGTGTTCACGCCCTTGTTGAGCCCTTCCAGCACCACTCCACCAAAGCCGCGCAAAATATTCTCCGGCAAATCCTTCAGATTCTCCTTGTCGCCGTAGTAGTCCTTCCAGGTATTGGGATCGAACACAATCTCGCCGAACGTCTTCTGGTAGTCCTCCTTGTTCGTCCAGCCCTGCGCGCGCATATTCTCGATGCGCTCCTCGTCGAATGCGGAAACGCGCGTGTCGAGTCCCTGGTTGCCGCGCGTCAACTCCACCATCGGCCTCACCTTCACGCCCTCGCGCACGCTGTTCTGCAGAAACTCGTTGAGATCCTTGTCGCTCACCGTCCACTCGTTGCCGTCCGCGTCCGAGTAGTTGTGGAGCGCCCCGCGCTGCACCATCTCAAGCCCCTTGAAATCCAGCTTATTGCCGTCCGCGTTCAGATAATCGTTGCCGGTGCGCTGTTCGTTGCCCGCCGCGTCCCGGAAATAATTGACGTATCCAGCCCTGAATTTATCGTTCAAGCTCGCCATGATGCTTATCCTCGCCTTGAAGTATGGTTAATTCTGCACCTGCTCGTTCAGCCACGCCTGCCGCTCTTCTTCCGTCATCCGGTTCCACTGCTGCAGCGACATGCCCTGGTATTTCCCGGCCAGAATCTTGTTCACGATGTCCTGCCGCGTCTTCGCGTTGGCCACCTCCGCACGCTGCCGGGCCGCTTCCTTGGCCGCCGCCACCTGCGCCGCACCCGCTTCCTTGGCCACCGCCACCTGCGCCGTGCCCGTTTCCTTGGCCACCTTGACCGACGCGTCGCCGCGCTCGCCCTCGGCGTTCACCTGGCTTCCGGCCACGTAGTTCCCTTTCTCGTCGAAGTAGCCGAACTGCGCCCGGTTCTTCTCGCGTTCCGCCTCCTGGCCCGCCATCGCGAGCTCCTTCTGCGTAAGCAGTCCCGCCGACTGCTGCCGCTCCTGGCTCTCCAGTTCCAGCTTCGTCTTTTCGAGCGCGCTCTGGTTATTGTCCCTGGCGATCTGCAGATCCCACACTGCACGGTTGTTCGCCTCCGCCGCAGCTTTTCCCTGCTCGCGCATGCCGACCGTCTTCTCCTGCTGTATCGCAAGCTCCCCTGCGTTCTTCTCCTGCAGCATGGCGAGCTCATGCGCCTGTAGCGCCGTTTCCCGACCGGTCAGTCCCTGCTGGTGCTGCCAGTTCGTCACGGCCGCGCGCTCCTGTCGGCTCACCGCGCCGGGGTTCGACTCGATGAAATGGGTCCTCCCCTCCATAAATCGCTGGTGCGCCGCCTGGCGCTCCTCCGCCAGCCGCTGGTTCCGCAGGTTCTGAAGTTCTCGCGCGCTTATGTATGCCATGATATTTTCTCCTTGTTTTGCCTTTATTATATCATTTCCTGCCGTACCACGGGAAGATTTCCCTTAAGATGATCGCGTTTTCCTGTCTATTTAGACAACTTCCCGCGCCGTCGCGCCCGCCGGTCGCCCGCCCGCGCACCCCCGCGCGGTCAGTCGCTCCCGGTGACTGTAAGATCGAACTCCGGCCGGATGACGAGGAGATGTTGCATGTCCGCCCGACCCTCGACCTGCTTGCCGTAATACGCATTCCGCTGGAAACTGACACGTCCGCTGTCGCCGTTGTATCCCAGGATATCGTCGAAAAAGCCCATCGCCAGCACTACCGGGTCGTCCCGGCAAATATTTCCCCCGACATAGAGCTCGCCATCGTAGAGCTCCAAATATCCGCCGGGCACCGGCAACGAGGTGTTGTGCGGTCGCGCAGGCTTAATGAGGATGCCATTGCTCGCCGCAACCGTCAAATCCTTATCGGCCTCCGCAAACATAGCTCCGCCAGAATCCCTCAATACGCCGGACGAGCTGAAAAGCGTCATTTCGCCCGTGGAATAGTCAAACACATAATCATACGTATATGAGTAATAATAATCGTACTCAAGCCACGTACGATCCCCCCATACGCCAACCCCATCAGGATCGTGAATAAGGTCCCCGTCTACATCTAAATATATTGTTATCGTAGATCCGCTGCCATAACGAGCCTGGCCGCCCACCGTGAAATGATCTCCGTCTCTAGTGTAGATGTCGCTTGAAGAAAAGACGAGGTTGGTGGGCGCATCGTAGTTTATAACCAATGATACCGGCGCTCCGTCGATATTGAAACTGACCATCCAGCCGTTGGTTACCGTTTCGGTGACATTCGACACGGAACTGACGAAATCGTAATCGAATCCCAGCAGCAAAAGCTCGGTATGGTCGGCGGCCTTCCACCCCTTCTTTACTTCCGCTTTCATGTTATCCAGCACCGAATACGGATCGCCGGGATTGAATCCGTAGATCCGCTGCATAATGTCGCCGCCCCAGTCGTTGACCAGTTTCCAGTTATGGTCGATCGAATCGCTGAGACGGTCCCAAGCGTCGCTCCGCGCCGCTTTGCTGACCCCGTCATTCTTCGCCCGGTAGTACGCATTGGAAACTCCCCAGTCCGCCCCGGCGAGCTCGTTGGTCCATGCTGCGGTTGTGCCCGACGGCGTTTCGTCCTCGATCGTATAGCTCCACGCCATCAACGAACAGAGGTTCAGCTCGGCCTTAACGCTCGACGCCGGGAGAAAGGTAGGCTCGCTCCGCCACCACTTATTCGGCCGGTAGCTGGTGCGACCGAAATTGTAGCTCTTGACGACATCTGCCCGACCGGTGACGGTCAGCGTTTCCAGAAATTCGGTTTTGGCATAGAGGGTGTCGATCTTGTGGGTGATGTTGTTCGCATCCCAAAGCGTCACCTCCACTAGATTCGATCCCTCAAGGATCCACTCCATGCTATACTCCACCAAACTGCAATTCCCCATCTTGGCGATGAGTTCCTGCCGGTCCACCGTCACCTCCGGCCGGGCGCTGAATAGTGCCGTGCCGCCGGTGGTGGTGCAGGCTACGCTAGACACCGAAAAGGCCGGATTGTCGATAATGGAGCTGGACGCGCTGGAGGTGACATCGTTGGTGTGGGAGTTGGTCCATTTGAGGTCGTTGTTGTACGTAAGCTCGAGTATGGTTGAGCCAGGACCCGAGTAAGGACTCACCGTCCACGTGACCGCATTGGTGGAATGGCAGTTGAACACGGCCGTGCGGGTATGGTGGGCCTGATTCCAATTCCAGGATTGCGGAGCCCAAAGGGGACTGCCGTCGATGTCGGTAGTCTGCACCAGCACGTCGAGCGGTGCCAAAAACTGCCGGTATGCTGCAATCAGGTTTTCGTCCAGCCGCTTGGATCCGCGCAGTTGCGCAAGCCCCGCCGCCTCCCAGTCCACCGGGACGTGATATTTGATCCGCAGGAGATCGACGTACGGCACAAGCATCTCGTGCGCCGATTCGGAGTAGTTTCTGCCGTAGCGGAAATAACTCTGCCAGTTGCCCACCGCCACCCCGCTCGCCAGCGAACTGAGGCGGGTATAGTATGCGGACGGCGGCATGGCATAGGCCGGATTCAATCCGCGTGTCCGGACTACGCCATGTGAGTCGATCGGCAGCATGCGCGGCTCTACCAGCGTTCTGTCCCACTGGACGGCTAAAGTATGGTTGAACGTCTTCGTCAAATCGTCCGTCCAGTTGAACTCCGGGAAATACAAATATTCGGACGTGAGCGACGACGCCCAGAACGTGGCATCCTCCGCTACGTGCCCCCGGCTTGAGCTGGTGCATTTGAGATCTAGAAGCGTATCGAACTGCGGGAGGCCATCTAGCGGCGATGGTCTCCTTAGCCGCCAATTCTCCCGCTTGCGGCCGGACGGCGTCGAGCGGAAGGTGCCGGAGAGACTGGCATTGGTCTTGACGAAGGAATTGTCGTTGCCGTATGCGCTCGATACGTACATGCGGTCGATCGCCCCGTCGCACCACGCCGCCATGCTCCAAAGCGCGCCCGCGTCGAGCCTATGCCACACGTTGGCCTCGCCGCCGTAATTGTAGCGGGTGGCGTCCTGCGGCTGGATGTAGCCCATATACCATTTGTCTGCCCCGCCGGGCGAAATGGATATAAGGGCCAATAGTATAGCGCCGAGCATCATCATGACTCATCCCTCGAACATTTCGATCTGCGGCATTGTACGCATATCCAGCGAGACGGACGCCGCCCCGTCCGCCACCGCAAAGCGGAAAAGCGGTTTGTAATAGTACGAGCCCACGTTGCTCGCCACGGCGCTGATGAACGCCTGCATGCTGGCGAAACCCACCAGTGCCGAATTGAAACTGCCGATATCGATCTGAATCGCCGCCACACTGCCGTTCGCTACTGTGAGCGGATTGATGCTCTCGGTGGTGGCTGCATGCAAAATGCCGCCGATCGAAAAATACGTATCGCTGAAGGTGACGGTGGTGCCGTCGAAGTGCGGCTCGAAGCATCCGGGGAGTCCACCCCCTCCGCCGCCTCCGCCGCCTCCGCCGCCGATCGCATCGAGTCCTCCCCCGACCATGTTTTCCAGGTCGTCCAGCTTCGCCAGAATCTCGTCCAGCTTGACTCGGACGGTAGTGTCTTCCGCGTTTGAAGACTGTTGCATGGCGCTGAGCACCATGCTCCGGATCTCGATTAGCAATTGCGCCCTGTCTTCGCTCATGTCGTCACTCGCCTTCGTCGATGTCCGAGGCGGCCACTTCCTGTACCGCCGTCGCATACGTCCGCGACGGCAGATGCAGGCCCGGCACGAACACCTGGTTCGCCTTGGCGCTCGCTTCGCTCCCCTCGTTGCCGTTGCCCCAATACGCGCGCGTGGATACGATCATCTGCTTCCACGTGCTCGTTTCCGGATCCCACATCTTCATCCGGATCGTTCCGCCCACCGATCCGCCGCCATTGTTGTTGCCGCCGTCGTTGAGACTCCACTGCTTCAGATCCTTGTAGGTTATCGTGCCGCCGTACAACCCGAACTGGTCGATACTGGCGGAGATGTGATAATTGTGGTTGCCGCCCAAACTCGGCACGCTCGGCAGATGCAAGAAAATCCTCAGTCCGTTTTCGTACGTATATTTGCCCCGCACCAGCTTCTCTTCGCTCGTCCACGTAATCCAGCCGCTGTCGCACGGGCGCGGCATCCGCTCCACGATCCGCGTAGTCTGGCTGCCGTGGTTGTTCGGCGAGGCGCTGGCATCCCCCTGCTGCGCCTCCGGCTGCGCGGTGTCGTTGATTGTAACCTTCTCGGTCGTTATCAGCGTAGGTAGCTTGCTGACCGCCGTCACCGTCCGCTTTTTGTGCAGCACCCGCCGCTTGTGCACCGAGAAACTGCCCATCTCGTTCGGTTGGGCGCTCACTTCCTCCGTCACGTTGACTTCCGGATTCGCCGCTGGCACCTGGGGCTGGTTGATGCCGATCTCCACGATCGTCTGCTCGTCCGTACTGCCGCCGCTCAACGGCCCGGTCGTGGCCGGTTGATGCTCGATCGTCGTCTCTTCCTTGTCGAACCCGCCCAGCTCGTTCGGCCGCACGCTTACGCGCCGCTCCCGGTTGACCTGCGCCGCGCCCGCGCTGGACGACGGCTTAGTGCGATGTGCCGTCAGTCGCCCGGACGTACTTACGTGCTTCTGCACCTGTTCCGTCTCCACGATCGTCGCGTCCTTCGGCGTGGGCACTCTCCGCGTGTTGTTGTAGCGTTTACCCTCCGTCTTTTCCGACCGCCGCGTCTCGCCGTTCGCGAGATTGTCGCCGTTTACCGTAAATTGCTGGTTGCGGTCGATCGTCGTCTCGATCGTTCCCCTCGGGTCGCCATGGTATTCCTTCGTCGCGCCCTGCGAGGCGAGTTCCGTGCGCTTGCGGTTGATGACGTCGCTCGTGCAATCGGGATTCTTGCGCACCTCGCGCATCGTGATTACGCCATCCGCCGCACCCGCCTGGCTGCCGGTGGCGGCCACGGCCGACTCTTTGACGCCCAGGTGCTGCTCCTCCTGCTCGCGCTCGAACTCCGTCTCCGCTTTGGTGTACTCCGCCACGTCCTGCTGCACCGTCTCGCGACGCTCGATCACGCAGGCGAAAAGTCCCGTCTCCCGGTCGCGCGTCACGCCCTGCATGGTGTAGTTTACGCCGCTCGAACTCTCCGGCAGTGTCGGTAGCGCCTCCACGTCCCAGTAGAACGTATGCGTCACCAGATATTTGCACCCGTTCTCCACCGTATACGGCCCGTCCGCGTCGTTCTCGCCGTGGCGCGGCCTCAGCGCCAGGTAGATCCTTACCTTCGTCGATTCCGTCCCGGCCCACTTGTCGCCGGGGTTCGTCTGCCACCACACGTCCAGCACCTTCATCGCGGCCGGAAACTCCTGCAGCTTCCCGCATACGTTCAGGCTCGCCAGGCTCCCGAGCCCCAACAGATACTCGCGCACCAGCCGGATTTCGTCCGGCTGCATGCTCGCGCCCTCTGTGAAGTAGAGCGTCCGGTACCGGTGGATTTCGCCCGGCTGCCAGAAGAATCCTTTTACGATCGTCTCCGCTTTCGCCTGCTCCGCCTCGGAAAGTGCCATCGCCTGTGTCTCCTTAAATGAATCTTCCCCGTCCGCGTTCGCGCCCCTCGCGCACACCCTCGTGATACCTCGCCTGCAGATCCTCGAACTCGCTGTCGGCCCGGGCCCGCGTCGCGAACTTGCCCTGGTCCTCCGTCATGAGGTCGCTCGCGATGAGTCGCGCCAGATACATCGTAAACACGCTCGCGATCCTCACCGGCTGCCAGTCCGTTTCGCTTCCGGCCGCCCCCGGCTCCGAGGTCGTATTGTCGTGGAGGCACTGGTACACTTCCTTCGTGTCCGCCACATACCGCGTGTCGCCCGCGTTGCATACTTCGTTCTCGCCCCGGCTCGTGAACGAAACCGTCGGATACTCCGGCACGAACATGCAGAATACGCCCTCGTATGGCGCGCCCTCCAGCTCGATTCCCAGCTCCGACAGGCTCGTCACTTTGACCGGCTCCGGATGCGCCGCATACTTCGGGTCCATCTGGAACGCGAAATGGTCGAGGTCCACCCCGCCCGGGTCGATCACCGTGTTTTCCCACGGCTGCTCGAACGCGATGAACTTGGCCAGCTCCTCCGGCTTGAGCTTGCGCCAGCATTCCGCCACGCCCGGCTCGCCGGTGCCCGTTCCCGCCGTCATCCGCCAATAGAATCCGGCATGCCACACCTCCTGCCCGCGCTCGTAGGCGAGGTTCAGGTCCCAGTCCGGACGGTACCGCCTGAACTCGATCCGGCGCATCATCGGAAACTTTTCCGCCGCCAGGCGACGGATCCCCTCCATCAGCGCAAAGCCGCCCGTCACCTTCCAGCTTTCGGGCACGCCGAGCGCCGATACGTCCCGGCCCGCCAGCCTCCCGGCGAGCTCCAGTATCTCTCCCAGTTTAACTTCGCGCATGATGGAATTCCCCTTTCTTTACCAGGTGCCGCTTCCGGCCCGCGCCGCCTCGAACGACGCGGCCGAACCCACCAGCCAGTCGTCCGCCAGCAAGGACGCCTGCAGTTCCGCGTCGAGCCCGAGCGGCGATCCCGGCGCGCTCCAGGTCGAGCCGTTGAACGTGTAGACGCTGCTCGTTCCGTCGCGTTTCACCCAGGTAAGCGTGTACGCGCCCGTCGCCGGGTTCGTCACGTCCTTCTTGATATACCCACCCCAGCTCGCGCGTTTCGCGGCCTGGCCGTCTTCCAGGTATTTGAGTACGTTGCCGATTTCCATTGTTTGCCTCCTTGTCTTTGGCTTATCGCACCATCACCAGGATGGTCAGCGCTTTCATGTCGTCGTCCCCGCCCGCGTAGGTGAGCGTGTCGCCCGCCGCGAGGTAGTACGGAAGACTCGAATCGTTGTCCTTGGGCGCGTAATGCCCCACGCTCGACGCCGAGAGCGTCACCGTGCAAAGATCCGTCGTCTGCGTGCGCGTCTTGCGCTCCCAGCCCGTGCGCGTATTGACGCTGCCGGAGCAGTAGTTGTCGGTCACGCTCGCCTCTTCGCTCGAATATTCCAGCGCCGCCTCCTCCGGCTCTTCATCCGACGTCGCGAGCGTCAGATCGACGAATCCGTCCGCCACCGCCGTGTCGCCGGTGAACGCCTTGACCGTCGTCTTCACGCCCTCCACATACTCGAAGTTCGTGAGCGTCCAGTGACGCATCAGCGCTTCCGCGCCCTCCGCGAGTTCCGTGTCGTCTTCCCAAGTGAGATCCCAGCAGCCGTTGCGGTAGCCGGTAACGGTGTCTGCGCCCACGCTGTAGAGCACCGTCCCGTTCGCCAGCGTAAACGTGCCGTCGCTCGTCTTCGTGCCGGTGGCGATCGTGTCGACATACTCGTACACGCCGTCGAAGTATTCCAGCGCCTTTTTGAGCTGTACCTTGCCGCCGCTTACCGACGCGCTCGCGTACACCTCGATCTTCTCGATTTCGCCCGCCATCGCCTGCAGGACCTCCTGCGTCTTCTGCCGGTCGTCCAGCCTCAAGATTTTAATCATTGTTTTCCTCCTGTTGTGCAGTTAAATTCGTTTCGGCTGTCTCTTCCGTCTCGTCGGCCTCTTCCTCCAGCTCTTCGAGCGTCGGGAGCACCTTGGCCTTGACGGCCATGTTGCTCCGCGTTGTCACGATGCCGAAGTACTCGTTGGTGGTGGTGCATTTGTACTGCACGTCCACGCGGCAATTCTGCCGCACCCACAGCCGGGCACCTTTTACGTCCTCGTAGAGCTTCACGCCGAGGTTGTCGCCGGAGTCGCTGACCTCCGGCCAGATCGTGCGCTCGCCCACGATGAGCGACACGCCCGTGTTCTTGCAGCCGCACAAAAGAGAGAGCGCCGCGAGCAGGGCGAGTATCTGCCAGCGCTGCATCTTACACCCTCCACTCGCTATACGCCAAGCGGAACGCCTCGGCCACCTTCTGCACCTCCGCCACCGTGAGTTGCAAATCGTCGAGCGCATCGCAAAGCGCCTTGAACGCCGCCACCGTAGCCGCGTAATCCTCGCGCCACTTGGCGGGACACCACTTCGCGCCTTTCTCCAGCACGGCGAGAACCTTCTTCGCCGCCGCAAGCGTGGACTGCGCCCGCGCCTTGGTGGAGTCCTTCAGCCCCACCGCGAAGTCGTTGGCGAGGTCTAGGCAGTAGTCCAATACCGCCTCCTTGCCGCCAAATACATACTTGAATCCCAGTTTTATCATTGTCCAGTTCATCTTTTTGCTCCTTTTTTGGTTATATGAACAGAAATCTTGTTTATCCCACCCTGCGCTTGCCGCGCTTGAGATTGAACCACATCCACCTGTCTAGCCCGTCATCGTTGGTGACCGCCTCGTTCAGCATCGCATGTGGCATGGTCGTGCGCACCGCGTGAAGCCCATCCTTGCCGATTGCACCGTAAATGAGCGCGGCGATGCAGAACGCAAGAAGCGAGGCGAGAATGCCCACCACCACCTTGTGATGCTTTTGCTCGTTGCGCATCAGCGAGATGAGTTCCTTGGTGTTCTCCACCATCCCCTTGAAGTAGCCGGATAGTTCGCTCGACACCTTCTCAAGGGCGTTGATGCGCTTGAAGATTTCCGAGTTTATCTCTCCCTGCGTTGCCATTGCTAGGCTCCCTTACTCCGTGATGTAGTCGTATTCCTCGGGCGTGATGGTGCCGTCGCGCAGCATCTCCTTTACGCGCTCCAGGGTGATGCGTCCGGCTTTGTACAGCCGCTTGATGGATTCCACGTGCGCTCTCATATCACGCCCTCCTCGATGAGTTGCAAAGTGTAGTCATCGATAACCTCGGCCTCCCGCCGGGCTGCCGACTCTTGCGCGCCGACGTACGCCGCGTACTGCGTTTCGGACATTATCGCCGATTCGCCGCACCACACCGTGACGCCATCCCGCTCGACCGCCTCGACCTTGCGCGTGACGCGCACCATCTTGCCTTTCAGCGCTTCGACGCGCGAGGGCTTCATGTTCCACTCCGCCAGCTTGAATTCGGCTTGATAATTCATGCCGCAAGTCTCCTCTCTTTCTGGTTGCGCATTGCTACCTTGCGGCGCATCAGCGCGAAATTGATGCCGCAAAGGATGCATCTCGGGAACGCGGCATAACTCCCGAAAGCGCGGAACCTTCCGCCGTAAGAAATGAGTCGCTCCGCATCGTACGCCGTGACGCGGATATGCTTGGCGAGCTTGCGCCGGATGTTCGCCCCCAGGCGCCTCGAGCGAATAAATACTTTGTCGCGGATCGAGAGCCGCGCGTGGGTGAAGTGGAAGCCGGTGAAGCGCACTTTTGCCGTGCCGCCACGACCGAAGCGGAAGATGGCAGCGGTCAGTTTAAGCCGCATATCCATCCGGCCGATCCGGCGCGCCACTTCGTTTACCGTTTTTTTCAGTTCCCGCCGGTTGGTGTGAATAAATAGCATATCGTCGATATATCGCACGTAGACCTCGACGCAATCCTTGACGGCATGGTCGTTTCGTGTGAGCGCAATATTGACGAACCAGGGACTCGTAAACAGCCCGATCGGCACTCCCCCCGTCAGCACCTCGCCGTCCGGGAGCTCGATTTTGTTCGCGTCTAGGATGAGCCGTACGATATTGAGCACCTTCCGGTCGCGGATTTTGCGGGCGATAGCCCGGTAGATTTCCGCTGTGGAGATGGTCTGGAAGCACTTTTTGATGTCCAGCACCGCGCACCACTTGAGCGCCTTTCCGCCCTGGGCCACCTTTTTCATGATATGCTTGGCCATCGCTTCCTGGCCGCGCCCGGGGATCGAACCGCATGACCATTCGAAAAAGCCCGGCTGGAATATCGGCTGGATGATGTGATCGATGAGCAGATGGTGGATGATTTGCTCGTCGAAGTCCGGCTCCACAATGATGCGCTTTTTGCGCGCGATGCCATCGGCGAAGACGCGACCCCTGCGCACTTCCGGCGGGCGCCATTCGTCGCGCTCCAACATTCCCTTGATTCGGCAAACGGTGGCAGATACGTCCGCAAGCGCCGCGATCATGGCGGCCTTCTTGCGCTTGCCCTTGGCGGCGCGATAGATGGCATCCTCGATGTTGTCGGGGTCTACCATCTTCTGCCATAGATTGTTATAACTTTTCGCCATCTTCGTCTTTGCCTTTTTCATCTCCTCTTGCCTTCCTATGGGCTCGCGCGCTTTGTGGCTTTTAGCCCTACTTGCACGCTCCTTCCTCCGCTTTCGCGGATTGTCGCCCGATTTTCCGGGGTTGCCCCCGCGCGGAAATGGCAAGATATTAGTTTGAATTGATTATTCCATAGGAATGCGAAGCGCCAATGTTCCAGTTCGCGTTCGAGGGGGCGTTGTTCAAGTTCGAGGCAAAGAGGCCGGCCGTGATGCCGTTCGTGACATTGCCGCCGCAGTTGAGCGCACGCACGCCAGAGGCGAAAGCGGAACACCCGCCAAAACTTCTCACCAATCCCTTGTATTCATCTGTTTTTCTCCTTTTGTTTACTTCAAAATCTTTTAGCTCTCTAGGGGGTTAGCACCCCCTAGGACCCCTAGAAGGCATGATAGGAAGGCGAAGCGCCAACGCTCCAGTACGCGTCCGAGGGGGCGCTGCACAAGTTCGAGGCAAAGAGGCCGGCCGTGAAGCCGTTCGGGACAGAGCCGCCGCAGGAGAGCGCACGCACGCCAGAGGCGAACCATGCTGCGTCGCAGAAATTGGTGGACGACGACCCGCCCGCGACACTAGGCAGCATCGCCACCAGATGGTCGAAGTGCATGTGCGTGATATAGACGCCAGACCCGCTCGTAGGCGACAGCGCATCCGTCTCGATGTACTTGCCGGCATAGTCGTCGTTGTCGCTTGACAGCCACACCGCCGTCTTGGAACCATCAATCATCGAGGGCGTGAGCTTGACGAGAATCTGCCCGTTGTAGATGGTTGCGCCCACAGGTCGCCGCCACCGGTGGCCCCAGAGATTTTCCATATTGAGGAACTTGACGCCGGTGGCGACATTCTGCGAGCCGTCGAAGTACGCGCCCCAGAACGCCCCCTTGTCTTTCATTGAGCCGCAATTGATCTGCAGGCTTGACGCGCCGCTCACGTAAGTACCGCCGATAGCCGCTTGAGAATCAAGCGTGCGGGTCAGAAGCGGGAAGAGGAGCCGGATCATCATCTCGTCGGCCCAGGTGGTGGGCATCCAGTTGGCGCCGTTGTTGGTGCCGTAGGAAAGCTCCTGCGCTTGCGTGGTATTGTTGCTCGGCTTCGCGCCGGTAGCCATCGAGCGCAGCACGCTATTGACGACCGCGCCCTCGAAGAGCGGCCAGCCGCAGAAATCGGCGAAGGTGCCGTCGCTCTTCATGTGCGTCCAGCAGAACCAGTCTTCGGTTTTGCGTACGTTCGAGAATCGCACCTCCACGGTGGAGCCCGAACGGTGGATATGGCAGAAAATAGGCTTGACGATGTTCATCGCGTTGCCTTGATACGCGGTATTCGCGACATCGCTCGCCGTACCGTCCAGCTTTTCCGCCAGGTTGTCGGGATTGAGGTAGTAGTCGATCTCGCCGCCGAAGGTGAGCATGGCGGGCTTGAAATTCTCCTCGACCCAACTCTTCCATGATCCCCAATTGAGCGCCGGGGTGGATAGCGAGAAATCCATATAGATGGGGTTGAAGTCCTCGCTGTCCTCGATGTAGGTGATGCAGGTGGCCGGGTTTGTGTCCAGCTCGTCGAGCGCGTAGCCGAAAGTCCACACCGGCGTCGCCGCGAAGCAATTGTCGAGCGATTCGTTGTAGAAGCCGCTCGTCGCATACGGGAAGGCGCGGTAGCGGCTGGACACGGTGCCGAGCGTGTCGAGGTATGGCGCGTTGAGGTATTGGTTGCGCACCGTCGAAGTGACGACCGTGCGGGCGTTGGCGTCGGTGGGCGACGCGGGATATTCGCCGTCGTCGCGCGCCATGATGACGGTGCGAGACCAGAACGCGGCCGCGACGCCGTAGATGGTGACGTCCGCCGGATCGTGCCATTTGAGGTTCACGCCGCCCGATACCACCTCCGCGATGTGGTACTTGACGGGATTGATGGGTGTAGCCTGCTGCTTGAGCGCGGCGACATCCGTCTTGATTTGGGTGACATCTGCCGCGACGCCCTGAAGGGTCGTTTCCTGTGCGACGCCCGTAAGGTCGGACGGGGTGGTGACTTGGGCGGTGGGTGAAAGCTGGTTGATTGGCGTTGGCATGATTGCTCCTTTTACTCGTTTGCGGGAATTGCGGGGAAGTTCGTGACAGATCCGCCAAGGGCTTCGATACAGGCCTTGACGCCCGCGAAGATGCCCTGCATGGTGGCAAAGTCGAAAGTCTGTCCGGATAGCGGAGTGACGGACACCCCCGCCACCTTGTCGTCAACATACTTCTTGTTCGCGACCTGCCCGTCGGCGGACTGGTCGGTGAGGTGCGGCGCTATCGGCGTGCCGGTGAACGCAGGCGACGCAAGCGGGGCGAATAGTTCGCTGACCATCTTCGCTTCCCAGTGCGTCGTATCGCTATCCGGCTTTAGGCTGGATGCCGTCGCGGTGTAGCCTGATTTGCACCGATAGACTACACCGTTGTATGTGCAAAGGTTATTCACCACATACATCTTCCTCGTGAACGCTGGCGCAATCTGCTGAACGGCGGTGTAGACGTCGGAGAGAAGGGCGAGAATGCCGCTGGCATAAGGCAGGGCTTGGAAGTGTCCGTCAATCGTGAAACCGTATAGCGCTATAGCGAGACCGTTTGTGTCGCCGCGCTTAGTTTGCAACCAAGCGTCACCATCGGGTGCGTCTCTGTCGATTATCAAACTACCGCTTAGCGTCTGGTTGCCCGTGTTGCCGAGCTTGCCCGACAGCGCCTGCGCCACCTGCCCAGTAGTCGCATACACCCCCAAATCCGGCGTGTTCGAAATTTCTGAATACGCATAGGTAGGCTTATTATCGGCCTTGGCCCAGGAGGGAACGGTGGGATCCGTTTCGGTGTGGAGATACCGCCCGTCACTCTCGCCCTTCGTAAAGTAATTGGTCAGGCTCTGGTGCTCTTGCAATGCCGTCGCGCCCAGCGCCGCGCCCGACCGGATCGTCTGCAGGTCGCTGATCACATCCTGCTTCCCGGTCTTGAGCGTCACGATATCGGCTGCGTTGGTGGCGATCTGTATACGATTCTCCGCAATCGCCGCCGTATTCGTGCCGATCTCCGCCTCCAGCGCGCCGTCCTGCCGGTCCACATACTCCTTGGTGGCCGTTATGGCCAGCACTATCGCGAGTATCCAATTCATGCCGTCACCTCCACATACTCGTTATTCACCACGATATAATCCCCCGTCCAGATCGCACCGTAATCCTCCATGTCCTCGTCGTACTGCAGCACCTGCTTCTTGTAGTGCTTCACTCCGTTCGCATCCGTCTTGAAGTAAACGTACTCGTCGTCGCCCTTCTGCTGGAAGCTCGCCGTCGGCACGCTCGGCGTCACCGGCCGCTGCGGAATCACCTTCCCGCCCGGATAGAACTCTGCGCTGTCGCGCCGCTTGTCGATCTCCGCCATCTCCCTCCTCCTTCCTTTACCGCGCCTGGACGCTCTTCACGCCCGTGCGACCGATCTCCGCGTTTTCGCCGTACTGCCGCGACTGCATTTCGAGCGCCTGGATCCACTTTCCGGCCAACTCCTGGCTCGCCGCGCTCATCTCCTCGATCGCCGCCGGATTCTCCGACTGCATCTGCCGCCACCAATCGAGCCGCGCCTCGTAGTTCCAGCCGCCCTTCGTATCCATCTGCGGCATGATTCCCGCCTTGATTTTGACGAAGTTGTCCTGCTCGTCCTTGATGTCGTCCTGCGCCAGCTCTCCCGCGCTCTTGAAACTCGCCGCCGCCAGTTCCGGGAACATGAGCGTGAAGATCTTCCGCACCACCGGATCGGTGTCCACGCTGCCCTTGCGGTCCATCGTCTGGAGTACCGTCGCCAGCGTCTGCGCCTTTTCCATCAGCTTCTTGCCGTCCAGGTTGTTCGCATCGAGCTTGAGCGTTATCCCAAACGCCCCGCTCACATCCGCCGACTTCACGCCCTTCGCGTCCGCCGTCGCCGTCGCCCGCATCACGTATTCGTCCGAAGCGTTGTCCTGCGCCGTCTCCAGCAGCAGAATCAGGAAGTCCCGCCACTGGTTCAGGAACCAATCCACCTCCTGCTGCACCCGGGCGCTCACATCCGTCTTGCCGTCGCTCACGCCCAAGGTCGCCCACAGTTCCGCGCGAATCTTCTCCTCCGCCTTGTCCGCGCTCGCCGGATATGCGGGCGGCTGCATGAATGACAAATCGTCGTTCACCCCCATCGGTATCAGAACGAACGGCTCGATGAGCGCGTTCCGCACCCGCGACCCCTTCGCCTTGATCGGCGGCAGATTCCCCACGATCGCATTGTTGGCCGCGCCGTCCCGGATGTGCTTGGCGATTCCCTGCGCCGGTGCCGCCAGTTCCGCAATTCCTCGCGCCCCCAAAATCTGCTGCGTGCGCACTTCCCGCCGGAAGAACGCCGCCGTCCACTTTCCGCGCCGTGTCCGGATCGCCCGCTTGCCGAACGCGCTTCCGTCCGCATGCCCGATCACCGCCACATACCGCGTCGTAGTGCCGTCGTCGTCCGTCTCGGCCATGTAGCACCAGCAAATATTTACGAGGTCCTTCACCTCCTCGGCCACCGTCGTACTCGTCGTGTCGTGGAAGAAGTCCTGGCCCTTGTGCTCCAGCTCCGCCTTTACCCACTCTGCATCCCAATCCTGCTCGGCAATCCGCTCCTTGAGCTGGCTCTCCGTCACCCACTCGCCCCGGAACCACGGATTCGCATAGTCAAAGTCGTCCGTCGCCGTCGGCACGCAGAAATCGTCCCAGTACCTCAGCGCCTCCAGTTCCGGACCTTCGCTCGCCGCCACTTTGACCAGCACTTCGCACTCGCCCTCTTCGCCGAGCGCCGCCATCACCTTCTTTACGTCCTTGCGGTTTATCCCCTTGGCCTCGATAAGCCAATTCTCCACCGCTGCGCCATTTTGTCCTTCGCCCGCGATCGCCGTCCGGAAATTGATCGCCGCTTGTTCCGCCGATCCGCCCATCGCCGCCACGCTCGCGCTGTACTCCGCCTGCAGATCGTCTATATCGAGCTCCAGCACCCCATTGATCGACCGCTTGCGCCATTGCACGTCGAGCGCCGCGACTGCGGGACTGTCCACCAGCATGTGGTGCATCATCGCCAGCACCTCCGCCGCGCCCTTCGCCCCCAGGCTGTTCAATACCGCGCTTAAAAGTCTCCCCAGCTGCGCCGCGCGCATCTGCTCGTCCGGCTCGCCGCCACACCAAATCTCCGTCTCGCAGCTCCGGATCGCCATCGTGAATAGCGCCAGTTTCTCCAGATAGATCGTTTCGCCCCACCGTAGCCGCTGGTCGCTCGCACCCTCGAACGGCCACGCCAGCTCGCCCGGCCGGTCCTTCCTTAGTCCATTGACATTCTGCCCGTCCCACCGGCAATCGAACGCCGCCAAAAACTCCTGTCGGCACCCTATCGTATTCGCGTCCGTCAGTTCTCGCTGCCAATACTTTAGCTCGCCTTTGAGCTTTTCGAGCTCACCTTCCTTCAGCGTGGATTGCGTGCCGATCCTTCTCATTTTATCTCTCCGTTAAAGTCAAAAAGGCTCTGGGGGAGCCGCCGCTTATATCGGACATCCCCCAAAGCCGTAATCCCTACCAAGGATTATGCCCCCGTCACGACCGAAGCCGTGGCCGAAGAATTGTAAACGATCGCGAACTGGCCCACCGGGTTGCGGCAAGCGAGACGCAAAATCGCCTCGTGATAGCCGCGCGGACCGCCGCCACGGTCGGGCAGATCGAACGCGGTCAGCGATTCCAGCGTGTCGATCGACCAGAATTCCGGACGGATCACCACGCCGGACTGGAAGCACTCCGCTCCCTGCGTGATTGCGCTGCCGTTGTTCGGCAACGTCGCGTTCAGCGTATTGCACACGAGCGACTTGAGCGTCACGCCGTCGTAGGTGAACTCGTCGCAGATGAGCTCGATCTTGCGCGACTTCGGTTCGGTGCGCTGGATGAGGTTGGTGAATCCGCTCACCGTCTCCGCCTTGCCGAGGAAGTTGCTCATCGCCTGCTTGAGGTCGATGCCGCACAGCATCGTCAGCTGCAGCTCTCCGTCGCCCGCCTGCTTGGCCGCCGCCGTGAGCGCACGCTTGAGCTCCGCTTCGGTCAAGAGCGCCGCCTTGGTGGAGATGCCGATCGTCGGCATGATCGCCGAGGGAATCGGCTGCACCAAGTGCGTGCTCGTCGAGAGCCAGCTCATCATGCCGCGCGTCTTCGCCACGGTCGAATCGCTCGTTCCGCGCGCCACCGCTTCCTGGGCGGAACCGAGCGCAAACTCGATCGAGCGCGCCACCTCTTCCGCGTCCTTGCGTATGGCGCGTGCCAACGCCGCCTCGCCCTTCTTTTCGGTGTAGCCCGGCAAGAGCTTCGTTTCGCGCGTCACGAGGTAGCCGCGCTTCGAGCGGAACTTCTGCGCCTGGATCTGCATCACCAGATTCGTGCGCTTGGCGAGGCCGGTCTCGTCGAAGTCGCCGCCTTCGACCGCACCTAGTTCGTAGGCGGGCGTATCGCCCTCCACTTCCACCTCCTGCATCCAGCCGACGGGAGTCGGTCCGCGACGCAAGATCGCCTGGATCTTCATGTTGCGCCGAAAAGCCTTGATTACTTTGTCGTAGTAATCGTTGATCTTCAGCGCATGGTCAACTGTATAAAAACCACCCATTATTTCTTTTTCTTTCTCCGCCTTGCCGCTATGAGATACTGGTCGAGATCATCGGGTTCTTCCACCTCGACGTCCTCCGTTCTCTCCGCGTTCGCGGGCGGTTTGGTTCTGCTCCGGTTGGGAGCGTCGCCTGGTTTCGGTTTCTTGCCCTTCGGAGTCTTCCCGTCCGGCTTCCAGCCTTGCTTTTTGGCCTTGAGCCCCAACGTGTAGATCTCCTTTACCTCCGCTTCCAGTTCCGCCCGGCGCTGGCCGAACTTCCCCTTCAGCTTCTCCTGGATTTCCTCCAGTTCGTCGATTCGTTCGAGCACTTCCGCGTACGTCATGGACTTGCCATCGCCGATCTCGTATTCGTCGGCCTTGTCGTGGACTCTCGTCCAGCGCGTGTAGGCTTTGATTACGCCCGGCAGCTGATCCATTTGCGCAAACGCGCTCGCCTCCTCTTTCGACATGAGGCCGGGTAGGATGCCCGTCACCTCAGCGGCGCGCAAAATGGCCTTGCCATCGTCGCCCGCGAGCGTCTGCGCCTCTTTCAACTTGTCCTGGAGCTCCTTTTTCTCCTGGACCAGCTTCCGGATGCGAGCATTCGCTCCTTTCCCCTCTTCGAGTTCGTCGTCCTCGTCTTCGTCGTCGCCCGTGTCATCCTCGTCGCCGGTGTCGGTTTCCGGTTCCTCCACCTCCTCCGGGGTTTCTTCGGGTTCCTCGTTTTCGAGGTCTTCGGTCTCTTCAGGTATGTCGTCGTTGTTGTTTCCCATGTTGTTCCTTTGGCGGTTTGTTGAGGTGGGTTCGCCAGCCCCCAGGTTGACGCCGACTGCCTTTTTACGAGTTCTGGGAATGCGGCGCTATTCCCGCTCGACGGCCCTATTATATCATTTCCTGCCGTGAGCGCGGAACCGGTTTCCGCCGCTTTAAGTCTTTTTCCTGTCTATATAGACAGCTTTCCGGCCTCTACCACCATATTCTCGACCGTCTGGGCACCCCTGCGCGCCCCGGCGCTCTCGCCTGGACCTCGTGCTTTTCCGTCTCCGTCGCTGCCGTATATTCCGTAATCCCGCTCAAAACCCCGTACCGTATCAGGTCGATGAAATCCTTTACCGCGCCCTTCTGCCCGTCCGCCCCGGTGTACGTCTCGAGCGCGAATATCGTGTTCACGCACTCCTCGGAAATCTTTATCCTATCCCTCGCCAGCATGTCCCGTATTAGATTCAGCCCCTCGGCGATCGCCTGCCCGCTCGCCGGTTGGAATCCCTCCGCCAGCTTGCTTACGTCCTCGAAGAGGCTTACGCTCGATCCGGCATGGATCTTCGACTGGCTCGCCGCCCGGCTGTCGATCACCCGGAACTCGATCTCCTCCTCCGTCCCGTCCGACTCGCTCCAGTTCTCCAGCTCCTCCCAATCCTTGCACTGCGCCATCGCCCCGTGCTTCTCCGCCCAATCCCGCCAATTCCGCCATCCCTCCAGTCTCGCCCACTCGAATTTGTAATTGAGGTAGCCGAAATTGAAACTCTCCGTCGCCTCGCCGCGCTCGCCGTCGTTGATCCCGCCCTTCCAGTCGCTCGCCACCGCCCACGGCCCCGGATACCCCACGCCCGGTATCTCGTAAGGCCCCGGCCACTCCCGGTATGCGTACAGCGTCTTCGTTTCCGGATCCCACCCCATATAGAGGAATGCCCAATTCCGCTCCGGTGCCGGATCGAGCACCATAATCCGCACCAGTTTTTCCGGTATCTCCTCTTTCTTCACCACGTGCCGCTCGCGCCGGAACTCCGGCAACATCCGACCCTTCACCCGCTCGGCTATCCCGTAAACGCGCGTCTTTATGCTTTTCGCGGCGTTCTTGTTCGCCGCCGCCTTGGCAATGACTTCCGCCGGATTTCCGTACGGATTGTCTCGTCCATAAAACCAAACAACCGCTGCTTCTCCCCCGCGTGCAACGCCAATTCGCGGAGTGCGCTCGAATCTCCGTCCTGCAGGAATCTCGTCAAAATCGTCACCTGCTCTTTCAGCGAGAATCCGTTCAATGATTTTCTCAGGTCGGGCTTCGGGGATTCCAATATCTCCCGGCGCACCTTCATTTCGCCACGCTCTAAGTTTCGTGTATTCATCTTCATCGAGTCCCAACTCCTTCCAGGGCATCGGCCGCCCCAAATCTTCCGGCAGCATCCACGCCGTATGCCACCTGGTAACCTTCAGTCCTTCCAGATAGTCCGCCACCACCGGCGTCCACCCTTGGACCGGCGTAAAGCTGCAGATCATCGTGCCGCGCGTATCGGCAAGACGGAATCTCGCGCTTTCCAGGAACGCTTTCAGAAACTCCTCGTCCAGCCACACCAGATTGAGGCTCTGCCCCTCGAACACGTTGGCTGGATTCATCTCGTAGCTGATGAACCGCGCGTTCGATCCGTTCCCGAAGGTGATCTTCGAGTTCGAGAATCCGTTCTGCTTCGTATAGCTGATCTGCTCGTTCACGTCCCGGTTCCGCGCCAGCGCCACGTTCTTCGCCTTGTATTCGTTCGGCATGTAATGCCAGATTCGCGGCATCTGCACGTCCTTGCTCGTCGGCAGGCTCTGGGATCCCACATACACCGTCTTCTGTCCCTGCATCAATGTCTCGATCGTCAACCTCGACGCAAAGTCCGTTTTCCCGCTCCGGTTCGCCCCCATGAGCAGTATCTCCCCCACCGGATGCTTGAACCCCAGCGCCGACCGCATCTTCGCCGCAAACTCCTCCCAGGCGAGATTGTATCTTTTCTCGATGTACTTCCGCTCCTGCTCGTTCGGCAGCGTATTTCGCATCAGCGCTTTCGTCACGTACCAGATTTCCGGCTCGTAGCCAAAGTGATACGGATCCTCCTTCGCCTCCTGGATTTTCCGCGCCCGCAGTTTTTCCAACACCTCGGCCGCCCGGGCCGCGGCCAAGCCCTTTACCGACGCGAATGCCTGCACCTGCTCGCCCGACGCCGGTTGATAGTAGGCGTCTCTCACTTATTCCCTTCCGTGCGCTTGCCGCGCCGTGATCGCCCCGGAGAATACGAGCCCGAAATCCTTTAGCGCGCTCCGGTATCCCCGCGCGAAAGTCATATCCAGGGCGTCCATCCGCTCCTTGCGCATCGTCCGGTGATCCATCGCGTCCGACAGCTGCAGCGCCACCGCCAGCGGAAACTGCCGCTCCTTGCCGTCGTTGCTCTCCAGATACTCCCTGAGTTCCTGGGGATCTATCGTCACGGTTATCGCATCGCGCAGCTTCCACTTCTTTTGCGCCTTGCGCGCAAAAATTTTTTCAAGTATTTTCATATCGCTCCTTTGCGTTTGGTGATTTCGCCCGGCACCCACTCGCCGCGTTTTTTGTCCCAATGTTCCCATCTGCCGCCCCGCCAGCGCTCGCGCACCTTCCCGTACTTGTTCGCCCGGCCGTTGGGACTGTCGAATGTCGGCACCACTCCGTCCGCGCACATCCAGGGATTCTCGATCTTGACCTCCTTCCAGAATCGCTTGTCGCTCAACACCTCGCTCCCGTGCGTCGCCACCGCCTCCATCACCGCCTCTTCGCTGTACCCGGCCACCCGGCCCTCGCCTTTTTTCGCGCCCACCGCCTCGCGCTGGGCCTTGAGCGTTTTGGCGTGATCGAAGTCGCGCCTTTTTATCTGGTCCATCCGCGCTTGCGCCCGGCCGACCGCCTGTTTGTCCACCGTTGGTTTATGTGCGATTCTCATTGCCGCTCCTTGCCTCCCACCAAGTATACTTTTTCGTGTTTCCGCCTGTCTTGTTCGTTCCACTCGAACACTAGATGCTGCACCTCCGGATGCGCCGCCATCCGCGCCTTACGCCGCTCCTCGAACTGCGCCAGGGTTTCGCCCGCGAGTTTATACCCACGCTCCCCCATCGCCCCCGTCGCCTGCAAAACGTAATCGAGCTCCGTATACGTCCAATCGTCCGTCAGCGTCTCGAACTTCCCGCGCTCTACGGCAATCTCTTTTCCGCCCACCATCTCGCGTGTCGGCTCCCCGTTTGGATTACCCGGCCGCAATAGGAAGTAGCTCGGATACATCACCGCCGGGAACTTCGCTGTCCCGCCCTGCTGGTTTTTGATTACGTCTATCCACACCGGCCGCAGTGTCTTCGCTAGGCTCACTTGCCCCCGGTGCCGCTCCTCCTTCTGCTCCTCCGTCTCGTGGATAATGTCGGTGAGCTTGTACATCGGCAGCATGTCGTCCGGATCCGCCCATGCCAGTTTCACCGGCGGCTGCTCTTTCCAGAATTTCCTCACCGCCTCGTCCTGGTACATCACCATCACCGTGCTGGCCGCGCGCGCAATCTCGGCCGAATCGCCGATCGCATCCAGCCCCACCTTGTCCGTCTTCGCCTCCCGGAGCTCCTTCTCGAATGCCCTGGACAGCTGCGCCAGACAAATGATCGGTATTTTCTTGCGCTTGGCGATCCGCTTTATGGCCTGCGTCGCCCGTTGCACCCGCGTATATTCCGGCATCTGCCCCTTGTCGCTCGTCGTCACCAGCTGGATATAGTCGATGATTACCGCTTTCCACCCCAGCACGTCCACCCCCACATCCACCTGCTGCGCGATTTTTTCCGCCTCATCTTCTTCGCTTACCCACACATTCCCGTATTTCACCGCGCTCTCGTATGCCGTCCGGAATTTCCTTAAGTCTTCGCTCGACCCGCCAAAATTGAGCTTACCCAAACTCACCCTACCCATCACGCAAGCATACCGGTCCACGTATTGCTCGGCCGCCATGTCGATGCAAATGACCCCATGCTTGATTCCGATCGAGTTCCAGAATGCGCTCAAGTCCACCGCGATCGTCGATTTGCCCTGGCTTGCCAGCGCCGCAATCACGTGGAGTCCCGGCTTGATCCCGGTGTAGCACACGTTGAGGAAGTCCCACATCCACGGTAGCCCCTTCATGAAGTCCCACTGCTTCTCCACGAATCGCTTCTGGTGCAGCTCCTCTTTGTCCGCCACGCTCTGCTCCATAAATTCGCCGATCTGCCTCAGCCCTCCGCTCTTATCCCCGGCCTCGTCGCGCGCATCCTGCGCCGCCTGCACCGTTCGCTGCAGCACCCAGTCGATCGTTTCTGGGCTCGCCTCGCTGAAAACCTTCGCCATCTTCTTCCGCCATGTGGCGTAGAGATAGTGCTTGCGCAGGTTTTCGAGGTAGTGCTCCAGGTGCGCCACGTTGACCGACTTCTCCGCGAGCTCGTTGATTGTCGCCCATGCGTTCTGGTCCTCGTTCGCCGCCACCACCAGGTTTACATCCATCGCCCGGTGCTCGCGCCACGTCTTGACTATCGCCTCGAATAGCTGTTGCCACCGCTCGGTATGGAACCACTCCTTCGTCACCCGCATCCGGGAGATGACGTTATCCAAGTAGAAACTCGTCGTATCGTCGCCTTGCGCCAGCATCATCACCAGCGCCGACGCCACCGCCTGCTCGCATTCTCGGTATTCGTTCTCGTTCATGCCATCATCACCCCGCATTCCACGCTTGCCGTCGATTCGGCCGCGCTGCTTTTTTTATTTTTGGCTTCCGCCTCCCATCCTCCGGTTCTTATCCACCTCGGTAAGTTCCTTGCCGCCGGTGCGTAATCGAAGCTCTCGGCCTGCCACTTCTTGATCCAATCGGCCATCTGGCTCAGGAATCTGCCCGACTCCACCCCGCTCGCCAGTACTTCCCAAACCGCCTTGGCCACCCGCTTCCCGTTCGTCTCGTTGTCCATCCCCGGCAAGCCAGACCCCGCCAGCGCCTCCATCACCAGCTCCAAAGTCTCCTTCGCCTTTGAAATCAAGTCCTCACTCCCCTCCCCCCTAAGGGGGGATTTAGGGGGAATATTATTATATAGTCTAGTATAGTATAGTACGCTGACAGGCTTTTCCGCCGCTGACACTTGCTTACCAATGCTTAGTAATGCTGACTTGTGCTGACTGATGCTTACTTCATTCCGGTGTTTCTGTTGGGCTAGCCGGTTCTGCTCCCGCCTGCGCTGCTCGCTCTCCAACCGCTTGCTGTTTACGGTTTCCATCCCGGTTTTCAACGATTTTGCGAAACTTGCGATTAGGCCGGAGCACTTCCGGCCGTCGATCGCCCCCATCAGAATCTGGAAGCGCTGCGTCTCGGTTAAACTTTCATCCCGGAGCATCGCCAGCACCTCTTGGGTGAGGAGTACGCTCGAATATTCATTCTTCATTTTTGGTTTTCCTTGTTTTGGAATTTTTTGCTTTTTGCGCCCACTCCCGCTTCGCCGCACGCCGCCTGTCCCCCGGACACCTGACGCTCAAGATAATATACCACTCCGTCCAGCTGACCTCCAACACCCCTTTTTTGTGCAGCGTATCGACGAGCGTTCGCCAATTGTTCGTCAGTACCTCGTTCGCCTCGCGCTTGTGCACCGCCAGGCGATTCTTGAACTGTAGCCGGATGAGCGCGAGTAGTCCCACCTCTTCCAGGGTGAAGCGTGTTGCCCGGATCTCCTCTAGCCAGTTCATCTTCAGTACTTTACGTCATTGAGGTCGCTCGCCCATACGAGCCTGCCGTCCTGGTCCAGGCGGCAATCGAACACTTCGCCTAGGCGCATCAAGGTTGAATCCTTGACCGTCGCCAGTTCGATCCGCCCGTTCGTCAACTCCACCGCCACCCGCCGCCGGTTCGGAAACGTGTTCTTGAGCCTGCAGCTGTAGACGCCATCGTTCGCCTCGATCGGCCGGATCTTGCCGACGAGCGCTGCCGTGGTCATCCCCAGCTCGTTCGCTTTCCGGTTCACCCAATCGAACGTCATCCCGGCATGGAACGCCACGCAGTTCCAGTCCTTGCCGAATGCCTGCTTGGTGCGCGCCTGCTGCAGGATCCGGCGACGGATCCCCAGCGCCCGGCAGACGGACACGTCGTCATATATCTCCGGCGGCGCTTCCTGCTCGTTCTCCGGCGGCGCTGCTTCGATCCCGGCCGACTCGGCCTGCAGCCGCTTGAACCCCGTATCCCTCCTGTTCTTTCCCATTTCAATCCTCCTTGTTTTTATTCGCTTTGAAGAGTTCTTCGTATGTTCTTGGTAATCATTGCTTCACCTCCTCCGGCTTGCCCAGCGCTCGCCGTCCTTCCAGCACATCAATAACGCGGAGAAGTACGGCGATGCAGTTATAGGCTTCGCCAATGACAATGGGGTGGGAGATTTTGCTTACACTGGCGAGGTCTACTGCGAACTTTACTTTCGCGCAGTCCTCTTTAATGCAAGCCTCCATGTCGAACTTGCGCTTGGGAATCAAAGAAGTCATCCAATGCCGCACCTCCGGCAAGCGATTATAAGCCTCGTTTATTGCTTCGGTGTCAAGGTTCGGTGTCATTTATTTACTCCTTGTAGTCTTCCGCGTTGATTGGCTCGGCTTTCAATTGCTCCTGGTAATACCCCCGTCCGAACGGCCGCGACTTCATCAGCTCTTCCTTGAGCCGCAAACACACGGCGATCGCCTGGTTGCATTCCTCGATGGCATGCTCCTGGTTGTGTTCGACGATTACCGCCTCGTAGATCTCCAGAATCTCTTCGTGCAGCACCTTTCCCGCCGTGACTTTGCCTTGCGCGATGCGTTCGTCGTTGTCGCGTCGCCGCATGAGGAGCGACCACTTGATGAATAGCTCGGCTGCTTCTGGCGGATTTATCTCCTCCATCAGCAGATTGGCGAACTTTGGAAACTTCTCGCACGCGTGGTGGTATTCCGCCTCTACCCCCGCCATTAGTTCATCCCACGGTATCATTTCCCCTCCTCCTGTCCAGTGCTCGCGTCTTCGGGCTTCGTGTATAGCATCTGTCCCCACACAAAGTCACAGTGACCATAGATTACAATCTTACAACATGGACACTTCGAACATCTCGGATAGTTTTTACAGAACGCCATGAATCGCTCTGTTTGCTCCTTCGCTGTTCCCACGTCGCAGTTGCGCGGCGGCGCGGAGAGGGCGGCTTTCGCCTTCTTCTGGCATTCCTCTATGTGGTCGGCATATTCCGCTATGCGTTCTGCGTCGGTCAGACCATCTTCCATCGCGGCTTCATCTGTCGCGTCACAAAGGAGCACATACTCCAGCGCCTCGCGCATCTTCTGTACATTGCCAAGTTCCCGCTTGTAGGCGGCTACGAGGCGGTCGGCGAGATGCAACATATCGCACACAAGTGGCGAAAGGGCGTATGCATCCTCCGGCAATCCTTGATTCTGTGCGAGAATCTCCGCGATGATGTCGTGTATCGTTTCGGGGTCGTGGACGCTCTGCACACTGCCGCATTCTGGTTTAGTGTAAAAACCGCTCATAATTTTTTCTTTCCTTCCCGGAATTCTTTGATGCTTACAATTATAACTTGATGGTCACAACAGGTTTGAATAACCTTGTCCCAAAACTCTGTGATGCTTTTGGCGCAGCCGCAACACCACCTATCGTACACTTTCTCGCCGCCTAGCTTTCTAGCCTTAAAGTCAACAGCGTATACTTTGTATTCGCTGAAAGGGTTGGAAATATGCGTCTTTCTCAACCGCGCAATCCACTCTTTAATTTTCTTCATTTCCCCTCCTCCTGTTCTGTGCTCGCGCATTCATGCGCGAGGTTTGCGTCATACGGCGGTCATCCATTTGCCGGTGGAAGTGCGGCGGATGCCGGGCGGGCAGACGGCATCCTCGCCGTCGCCGTAGCCGGAGCCGTAGCCGTCGCCGTAGCCGGAGCCGGAGCCGTCGCCGTAGCCGGAGCCGTAGCCGGAGCCTTTTTTTATGCTCTTGCCGACCATACCGGCACCTCGCTAATCGACTTGATGGCTTCCGGCGTAGCCGGTATAACCTCAATCGCTTCCGTGAGCGACACTTCATCTACCTCGCAGGGGAACTTGCATTCGAGCGGCTTGCTTACGCCGTGCATTGCCAGTTCCGATAGACTTGCCGCCCCCGCCCAATACCAAAGCCGCCTCGCCTTGGTAAGTGTTACCTCCTTGCCTTTACGCGTCTGGAGCCATCCCGCCCAGGCTCCGGCCGAATATGTACGGACGATCACATACTTGCCTCGCGCCGCCTGTTTTTTTGTAGTTGCCATACTTTTCTCCTTTGGTAGGTTTCTGTTTTATCTGGCACCACCCGGTGCCGTCAAATCCTCGACTATTCTGGTCAACCGGCTCGCAAAGCGCATTACCACCGGCGACTCTTTGCTCATCCAGCGGCGTTGCGCAAAGTCGCGCATTTCCCGCCCCAATTCTCTAAGCGCATCCAGGCTGTTCTTCAGAATACATTTATTTCCACCCCCGGCGGCCGCGCACCCCCCGCCCTCCCCCCCCGCCCCCTTGCGGAAGGGGAGGGGCGAAATCGGGCCCTCGGCCAGACGCTCGGCGCTTACCTCTATCGGCTCGACCAGGTTTCGCAAAGTTCCTTCCTGGCCCTTCTGCCCGTCCGCACTTTCCTCTCGAAATTCGCACCTTTCCAAAACCGACCCCCGTTCTTTCCCGGGCCTCTCCATCATCGACTCCCGATCGCTCTCACATCGAGCATCGCACCTCTCCGGCAGCATCTCCCGGCCATTCCTGCTCAAATTACCCACCGAATTACCCACCATTTCAAATTACCCCCGTATTTATTGGCCTTTTCCCACTTTCGTCGCTCTGTTCAACAGAGCAACATCCCTCGTTTCCGCTCTCCGTGGAACACTTCCCTTCACTTCCCTCATCACTTCCCGCACCCTCCTGCGCAAAATTTTTCCCCGCCCTCAACCCATCCATAAGTTCGTCATAGTCGATCACTTCACCTTCATCGGCCGCCGCTTTTTTTACCGGCTTATCTGTGCTACCTTCCGTCTCTTTAGCCGAATCCTTAAATCCGCTCAACTTCATCAGCTCGCCCATGCTCACTTCATCCTTATCGAGCTTATCATTCAGTACTTCCAGTGCTTTAAGTTCTATCATTCCCCTCAACGTCCGCTTTCTATCACTTACAAAAAAAGGGCGCGCCGACTGCATATCCCGCAGCGCTGCCACCGTCCGTTTGCTCACCTGCCAAATATCCGCGATCGCGCTCACCGGTATGCCATACTCCAGCGCCTTGACAATCGACTCCGCCACCGCCGGATAGTTCTTCAGCAGCACACCCGCCGTATACGACTTCTCGTCGCGCAAGTCGGCCGCGCCGATCTTGTCCGGCAAGTACTGCTCCATCCCTGGTAGTGCCGATTGCTCAGACATCTCTCGCCATCCTTTGCCGCCTGGCCTGGTAATCCATCACGTCACGCCACAGAATAAACTTCACGCCGCTTTCCTCCTCTACCATATACGGCAACCCATACGCACCCTTCGATCGCCGCCACAGCTCCATCTTGCCGTACACCCAGTCGCGCGAATGCCCCATCGCCCTCGCGCACTGCGTCACCGTCATCTCCGATAGCTGCCCCTGCGCGCTCATTTCCGCTGTCTCCTCATCACCTCGATCATCTTGGCCGCGTCCATAAACGCCACCGGTGCCGACGCGCTCACGTGATACACGTCGTCGCCGCCCTCGAATTGGCAATGCTCGTGCCGGTTCGCGCCCATAAAACCCAGCACCTCCACTCTCCCGGCATACGTATCGGCAATCTCCGCGAACCTCGCCACGCCCTGCTCCACACCCACGCAGCACACCAACCGCCGCCGCTCCTGGCCCTGCACCGCCGGGAACGCCCAATACGCCTCGCCCTTGACGAACCTCTCAACCATGCCGCACCTCCTTCGCTCTGTACCGCCTGGATGGCTGCCGCTCGCGCGTCCACCGCCCTTGATTGACCGTCCGCCACCGCCTGCCACTCTTGACGATTTCCCGCGCCGCATACGCCGCGCCTGCCCTCGCCACCAAAAAACGCCCCGCGCACACCGTGCCCTTCCGCGCGGCGCTCCACACCGCATTGATCGAGCACCGCGCCACCTTCGCCGCTTCCCACTTGTCCACGCCCGTCACCTCGTTGCCGGTGTCCAGGTCCAGCATCACGAACTGCTGCACCGCGCGCGGTCGCCTCGGAAACGCATACTCACTTAGCCTCATCTTTCACCTCCTCCGCTCCGTCGCCCACCAGCGCTCGCACCAGCCTCAGCCCGTGCGCGTGCACCAGCGGTGTATCATGCTCCTTCTCCAACTGGTAATCCACTTCCATCACCAGCTTCTTCCCCTCGCGCGGCCTGATCCGTACGATAATCTTCATTTCGCCTCCTCCACCCGCTCGAACTCGCCGGTGTAAATCTCGCGGTCCGCATCGAAATGATCCTTGAAAAACTTCCGCGTCACCCGGTAGCGCCGGTAGCCGGTAATACCGAACTCATCCTTGAATCGTACCAGCACCTCCTCCCCGATCTCGATCCCCCTCAAGAGCGTCGGCCGGGTCGTCGTAAACCGCCGCCCCTTCCTGGAGAGCCCGCTATTATCCCCCACCGTAATCTTCTTGATTTTGTTTTCCATCTCACACCTCCTTGTCCAATGCCCGCGCATTCATGCGCGAGATTCTTACTTGCTCGATACACGCCTGCGCCTGCCGCCGGATGCTGCGCCCTTCCTCTCGCGCCACCTCGCGCAGAAATTCCAGCTGCTCCGGATTCGCTGGCACCAGCACCAGTTTGTCGCTTTCGCCTGCTATCTTCGGTCGTCCCATAATGTTTAGACACTCTTAGGGTATTAGAAAATTTTGCTTATGCAAAAATGTGCAAATGTTTAGACACTTTTTTGCCAGCAAAAAGTCTGGTGTAGTGTTTCAAAGCCTCTTCGATGGTGACACCCATCGCCTTGGCCCGTTCGGTTATGAACTGCTGCGTCTCCTTCGAGAGTTTAGTGAAGTCGATCACGCTGCACCGCCTTTCCTTTTGTTGACAATACTTAAATGGACCATCTCCAGGGCGGCTTTGTACGCCGCCTTGTACTGGCGAGCGATCTCGCCGTTCTTCATGATCCCGCATCCGATGGCCTTTGACGTGATTCCGTCAATCACCATCTGCGTAATCGTCTCTCCTGTCTTGTCGCACACCAGCACCGCCAGCGCGCGCACTTCCGGATCGACGTAGCCACCCACCAACGTTTTCGTTGGCTTGTGCTTTCCGGACCTTCCGTTTTTCTCTCTCATGATGCCTTTCCTTGGTAGATACGCGAATATTATATCAAATGTTTAGACATTTTGTCAAGGGGGTAAATGATATTTTTTCAATATCGCTCTTGCCCCCACTCCCAAAATATGCTATAATACTGTGTGTTCTCCGCAAAACTACTACCAACCACAACTAACCTATGATTACTTGCCCCAATTGCCAGCACCGCTTTCCGATCGACCGCGCCGAAACTGTCGAGCATCCTTGGTTAATACTGTCACAACCATTTTTCGTCGCAACCAATCTGCGCATCATAACCAAGGATCGCATTATCAATCTGGCCGATATTGAAGATTGCTTTGTGAAATCCAGATATACGCCAACGTACATCACCCTACGCCTTACCGATTGGCTTTTCTCCCTTATTGCTCTCCCTGCGTTAATACTCCATTTCGTGCATTTCAAGGTTTTGGCGATCATTCTTTCAATCCTGGGCTTGCTTGGTTATTTTGTCTTGGTTGGCAAGTATTTGCTTCCGATTTTGGAATACCATTATAAAACACACACGCTGTATATAAAGCTTAAGGATGGTCCAATCCTTTCCATTCCTGTTTCCGATCCGTATATTGCTCCCAGTATAATGCGCTGGACTAGGATTTCAGAAAAGGCTTCGGCACATGGCGTAATGGCACAGCCGGATCCTTTTTACGATTTAATCATCAAGCCCGAAGTTAGAAACTACAAACCGGAGCATCCCGAAGATTGGGAATAGCCCCGGTTCTGCCGCGCCCCGTCCCGGGGCGCACTTTGGCCGCAGAATTTCCCATTTTCCCTATTGACTTTTGATGGGGAAATATGATATCATATGAGGCAGAAACACCCAAAGTGGGTGTATCGCTCTTGCCCCTACCACGAAAATGTGCTATAATACTTAGCAATATGTGCAAAAACTTCGTCACCAAAGCAAAGTCGTTCCTTGCCCGCTCTCGCGCCTGGATAGTTCGTATCGCCGTCAATCTTGTCAAAGCGGGCGCATCTTGCCTCAGTAATCTTTTATTCGTGGTGCTCGGCATAATCGGTATCGTTTCTACAGCCTTGTGGTGGCCACCATGTTCACCTATCTTAATCGCTACCCATCTTTTGTCTGGCACTGAGCAAAAGTGGTATGTCGAACCGTCGGACGAGTCTGACCAATATCTCATTTACACCCACACTGATAATAACCCTGAAAATACCGGCGTTGTTATTCTTGCAACTAAAGGAGATGACCAATACTATTACGGTATTGCTGCAATTGCCTCGATCGCACAGCCGCTTGATCCATCCTGGCCGTTTATATCCGTATCGTTTGATGATAATGAAACACACTTAAAGCGTGTAATTATTGACCCCAACCGACGCACACTTCTCTTGCCCGAGCTCTACGGCCCAGATATTTATCGCGTATCTGAAATAACCTTTGTATATCGGTCAACCACCGGTGAAGAAGTGTCTACGACTATTGATCTGTCTGGTGTAAAACCTAAATTCGATCGGCTGCTTAAATAGCCCTCTCCCCGGTTCTGCCGCGCCCCGTCCCCGGGGCGCACTCACGCCGTCACCGCGCGCTTCACCGCTTCCGGCACCCTGCGACTCGCCACGATTCCCCGCGCTATCTGGTCCATCACCGCCGCCGGCATATCCTGGCACTTCACCGTGCGCTTGCGCTCCAGCATCTCCATAAACTCTGCTTTAGTCTTCTGGAATACGGTGTTGCAATTCACGTACGATTCTTTCGTCTGCCCGTCGAACGTCGGCAGATTTGGTATCGTCACCAGCGTCTTCGGATCGGCGCCCCATAGCTCGATCAGTTTCCGGTTCGTCGCACCTTGCGATGTCACCAGCACCAGATACACCGTCGGATCCTTGCGCGGCTCGCTGTTGGCCACCACCAGGAAATGCAGCTCCTGGTTCGGCAACTCCGGCAGCACGGCCTTCATCATCGTGCCGCGCCGCAGAAAGAGATTAAGCTCCCATTCTTTCACAGCGCAGCCACCCAGGCGGTTTCTTCATAGGCGGCCTTGGCCGTCTTCACCCACTCCGGATCTGCGCTGCAATATTCAACGCCCTTCGACGGGCTCAAAAAGAAATCCTCGAACTTCATCCTGCACTTGCTCCTGCCGGAATTGCGCGCCCGCCGCCACTCCGGGAACCGGTGCGTATAGGCGATTATGTCCGGATGCTTGCGATAAACCTCCACCGCCACATCCAGCGACTCCTTGTCCGCCTCCGACAACTGCTCGAACTGGTCGTTCCCGATCGCCACCAGGTTGGCTGCATTCTTCGTTTCCAGCGGCACCACTGTCAAGTATTTGCTGGAATATTTCGCCTCTTCTTTCGCCTCGCCCTTGAGTATTCGCTCGGCATATACCGGTAGCGGCCCGTACTGCATTGCATTGTAGCAATCGCCGGTAATTGTTATTCCGCTCTTCCGGAGACTATCCCTGTCCGCCAGGTACAGTAGTTTGTACGCATGTAGCCGGTTTAAGCCGCCCACACCGCACTTGCCTGCCAGATACGCCACCGCCTGTACTATCTTCTGGTAGTTCATTCTTGTCTCTTTTTGGATTTTGTGCGTATATTATACCATATTTCGCCCAGCGTTGTCAAGCATTTTCTCTACGCCCTGATCCTCCCCACCACGATCGTCGGCACGTCATCCGTCACCGCGTACGGATCCGCGTAGTAGTATTCCACCGTCTCGCGCCGGTCGCCGGACAGCGCCACCGCGTACTTCGGCCCCATCTCGTGGTACACCGTGTCGATACACAGCTTCCGCAACTCGTACACGCCCTTGCCCCACTCCTCCGGACTAAGCCCGCACTCCCGCCGCAGCAGATAGTTCAGCTCGTCGTGCACGTACCGCCCGGCCGGAATGAACACCTCGCCCTTCTCGCACATGTTCGGCTTGTACTTGAGCATCAGTTCCTGAATCGCCGGGGCGAATTTCCACCGCACCACCCGGCCGCTCGATCCTTCCGTCTTGTGCGGCGTGTACACCAGCCACATCGCCCCGTCCTTCATTACGAAGTTCTCGCCCGTCAGCCGGATCACGTCGTTCGGCCGCATCGCAAACTGGTACACCATCGTCGCGAACGCGAACAGCCGCTGGTTCCTTTCCTCCTGGAGCCCGGTATACCACATGTCAATCTTGTCCTTCAGCTCTTGCCCCAGCCGCACATAACGCCGCGACTTCGCCGTCCCGCCCAGATCCGGCATCTCCGGCCGCACCACCTTGATTCCCATGTCCTCGTAGTATTCGTCCGTCCACTTCGCCGTCAGCCGCTGCAGCGCCGCGAGATACGTCTTGACCGTATCTCCCGCCACGCCCCGCGCCTGCAGCCGGTCCAGCACTCCCCTCAGCGTTCTCCGGTGCATGAGCTTGCGCACGCTGTCGTTTTCGCTCAACCCCGCCGCCACCATCACGTTCCGCGTCCCCAGCTGCGCCGACCGCACGCTCTTCAGACTCGGCTTCTCCTTCCCGATCCGCTTCCACCGCCTCTCCACGATCTGGTCGTACGCCGCCATCATCTCGCCGATCGTCGGCACCTTCTTCTGCCCCTCGTTCTCGTCCCCGCCTAACTCCTGCTGCATCTCGTTGTACCAGCTCAAGTACTCCGCCTCCAGGATCGGCGTCGGCCGCAAACTCCGCGTCCCCGCTTTCCATCCCTTGACCGCGATCTCCGGATCGAGCTCGCACGTCTTGCTCACCCGCTCCCCGTTTATCATAGCCTGGAAGCGAATGCTCGCCTTGCCGCCACTGCCCAGCCGAAGCGTCACCCCCGGCCGAAGCGTCACATAGTTTTTCATCTCGTTTCTCCTTGGTAGGTTAAGCACCACCTCGTTGGGTAATCGTTGGGTAATTTTGGGTAATTCTACCCCCATTTCCCGACATTTGCCGACACCTTCTTTGGGTAATGCTACTTATACTATATCATTTCCTACCGTAAAATGTCAACCCCCAATCATATTTTATTTTTCCCACATGTTCCCCACCCCATCCCGTCCAGATGAGCTACAGGCCCTTAATTGCCGTTCGGATGTATATTATATCATAATCCGCGCCGAAAAGTCAAGCCTTTTTCTGACTAATTTCGTCACGGATCCAGATAGAAGCGCCAAGCGCGAATACGGCCAGACTTGCTGTCTTGGCGGGGGGTATAGCGGAAGCCAGCCACCTCCACCTCGGCACCCATGTCGATGACCAGCCAGTGCGGAGGCTTGGGCAGAGCCTTGCTCCAACGCGAATGGTAGAAATTGCTGATCTGGCCGTCGATGGCATTTTCGGCCGCACCATCCTCGAGCCCATCCTCCTCGCTGGACACGGAAACGAAATCCCACGAATCATGCGGCACGCTGCGGCCCTTGGAATCCAGAATCTCGAACTCGGCCACCGCCGCCACGTTCTTGCCGCTCCAGTCGCTATCCATCACGAATGCGAAGCGCCGCGCTTTCTTGGGGCTTGCCAAACGAACGTCGCGCGCATCGGAGGAATCCGGGAATTCGCCCTTGAGCTCTGGCGTGGCAGGCGGCGTAAACGGCTGCGACTCGCGCTTGGCGGCCACGATGAAATCGCAATCCGGGTGCATTTCGTCGAGGACGGGTTTATCCACGAAAGTAAGTCCCTCCGTCGGCACATTGCCCGCAAAGTCGAACACCACGAACTCGTTTTCACCCTGTTTGAGCCAACACCCGGGCACAAACATCGTCTGGGTGGGGCCGATGCCCCAGAAACGGCCGAGACCCTGTCCATTAACCCACACGAATCCCTTCTGCCAACCGCGCACGAGGAGCCAGGTGTCGGCGGTCGAGGGAAAGTCCACCTTGAAACGTTTGAAAAGACAGGGCTCGTTCTTCAATGTGGACGAATAGACGATGGAATCAAGGAATTCCCGGGTGGCCGGGGCGGGATAGGCGTTCCAACCTTTGACTGGGGCACCATCGAGCGTGACCGGCGGCAGGAGCCCCTTCTCGGCATGGTTGATAGCCGTACCGAAGTGATAGCGACCCATGTTGCACACGACTATCGAGAGCATCTTGGTGCCGACCGGAATCTTGACTCCGCGATTGGCGAATCGCCGGCTCAAAAAGCCCACGTGCTTGCCATCCGCGAAGACCGCCGCCTGGTCGCGCAGGTTGGGCGTTTTGAGGATGCCGCCCTTGCCGTCCAGCTTGGCGGCGTAGACCATCGCGCCGTAGCCGAGCCCCAGCATCTCCACGGGCAACGGATCTTCCATGAGTTCGCGGTTGGCGGGCCGGGGGCTCCGGGGCGCGCCGATTTCCGCCTTGGCGGAGCTCTTTAGCGCCTGCACGGGCAAAGGACCGGGAACGGACGGCAATCCAGCCAATTCGGCAGGCGTCATGTACTTCTTCATGAGCTCCCGGAGCGCAAAAAACTTGGGCGTGGCGCCGCCCTGCTCGTCGATGGGCGCTTCGTAGTCGTAGCTGGAGGTAATGGGGGCAAAAGGCGAGTTCTGTCCCGCCCAAACGTCAAAACTGGTGCCGCCATGCGCCATGTAGAGCGAGAAGGACCCGCCTACCGACAGCATGTAGTCGATGTCGTCGATCATCTTCTGAACGGGTTTGGTGTGGTGGCGCTGTCCCCAAGTATCGTACCAGGCGGGATAATATTCGCCGCACATCAAAGGTCCGCGCGGTTGCACTGCGCGAAGTTTCTCGAAGGCATTCGTGGGGTTGGTGCCGAAATTGACCACCTTGACCGTTTCGGGAATGACACCTTTGGTGAGATGATAGGCGGGGTTGCAGGTGAAGATCGGCACCTCGAACCCGGCTTCGCGCAGCACTTTGTAGATGGCGCGGATATATTCGCCGTCATTGCCGAAGAATCCGTACTCGTTCTCGTCCTGCACCATCAGGATGGGACCGCCGCGCGTAACCTGAAGATCCTTGAGCTCGTCCGCCACGCGGGTCAGATATTCCTTGACCGGCCCCATGAAAGCGGGATCGCGCGTACGCAGCTTCACTTTGTCCGCACCTTTGTCGAGAAGCCACCAGGGGAAACCGCCGAACTCCCATTCGGCGCAAGCGTAGGGGCCGGGACGGAGAATCACCCAAAGTCCTTCTTCTTGGGCCAGGCGACAGAACTCGGCCACGTCACGATTGCCGGAAAAGTCGAACCGGCCGCGCTCGGGCTGATGGTAATTCCAGAAAAGATACGCGCAGACGGTATTTAGACCCATCGCCTTGCACATCTGGAGGCGCTGCCGCCAATATGGACGCGGCACGCGGGCGAAATGCATCTCTCCGCAACGGATCTGGAACATCTCGCCGTCGAGAATGAATGCGTCGCGTTCGGACGAAACCTCGAACGTGTGTTTGACGGGGGCGATAGCGGAAGCGAAAACAATAGCGGACATGGCGATCAGGTTCATGCGGTACTCCTCTTTCTGGTTCGGTTCAAAGAAATCTGGCGATCAGCGCGATAAGCGCGGTGTCGGTGCGGAGAATCCGGGGGCCGAGCGAATAGCGCAAAAAGCCAGCCGCCTCCAACGCCTCCACCTCCCCTTCCGTCCAGCCGCCTTCGGGGCCTATCGCGAAAACGACATTCGCACCGGAATTACGCGGAGGAAGCGGCGCTGGATTTCCATAGGGATGGGCCACGAGTTTGAGACCGTCCATCCGCTCCAGCTTCGGCAACAGGCGACGGAAACTGCGTTCAACCGAAATCGTCGGCAGAATGCTTGTGCCGGATTGCTGGAGCCCTTCGACAAGAAACGGCCGATAATTCTCCGGTTTCAAGATGGTGGCGCCCCAAAAATCCTTCTCCACCTTGTTGGCCCCAATAAGGAAAAGTCGACGCAACCCAAGCGCGGCAAGTTGAGGCAATATGCGCTTGAACACACGGGGACGAGGTGGTGCAAGAACGAGATCGAACCATGGTTCCGGGCCGGAGTCGCCAGTCTCTACCGCCACCGCAACCTCGCCGTCTTCAATGGCAAGAATTTTGCCCGCACCGATTTTGCCGTCAATCACACCCACCTTGAGCACCTGTCCCGCCTCGCCATGCAACACCTCAAGAATATGCCGTGCGCGAGCGTCGTAGATTTTCGCCACGCCATCCTTGATTTCTTCCGGCTCGAACAAAATGCGGTTCATCAGAAAAACGTCATCTGCCCCGGCAGTTCCGAGAGTTTCCGGCGGGGACGGCGCACCACGCGCGACTGTCCCGACACGTCGATTTCGTTGGCCTCTAAGTTGGATAGAATCTCGCCGGCACGCGCCACCACCTCTTGCGGGAGCCCGGCCATCGCACCCACGTTAATGCCGAAGCTTTTCTCCGCCACGCCGGGAACGATCCGGCGGAGAAACACCACGCGACCCTGTTCTTCCTTTACGCGCACGGTGTAGTTCTTTATGCCGGGGAAAAGGTCGGTGAGATCGGTAAGCTCGTGATAATGGGTGGCAAAGAGCGTCTTGGCCTTGCTCTCGGTACGTCCGTAAAGATACTCCGCCACCGACCAGGCTATGGAAATGCCGTCGAACGTACTGGTGCCGCGCCCGATCTCGTCCAGCACGATAAGCGACTTTCGCGTGGCGTTGTTGAGGATATTGGCCGTTTCCTGCATCTCCACGAGGAACGTGGAGCGTCCGCGCGAAAGATCGTCCCCCGCGCCTATGCGGGTGAATACGCGATCCAAAACTCCGAGCCGCATGCAGGAAGCCGGCACGAAACTTCCAATCTGCGCCATGATGGCAATGGTGGCCACCTGACGGATGTAGGTGGACTTGCCGGCCATGTTGGGGCCGGTAATAAGCATGATCTGGTTGTCCGAACAATCGAGAAACGTGGAGTTCGGCACAAACGGTTCGGCATCGGGCAACTGCTCGATGATAGGATGGCGACCGTCCTTGATCTCGAGAATGTCGCTTGAGTCGATCACTGGACGCACGTAACCGGCCGCGAGCGCGCGATCGGACAAACTCAAGATCGCATCCAGCTCGCCCAACTTCAAGGCCGTCTCCTGAATGGCGGCAGTGCGCAGATTCACGGAGTCCGCTATTTCCTTGTAAAGCTGCTGCTCAAGCGCAATGGCCTTGCCGGTGGCGCCCAGCACCTTTTCTTCGTATTCCCTCAATTCCGGCGTGACAAACCGCTCGCCCGTAATCAACGTCTGCCGGCGCTGATATTCCGGCGGCGCCAAATGGGCCAAGGACTTGGTGATCTCGATCACAAAACCGAAATTCTTGACATACTTCACCTTGAGCGACTTTATGCCGGTACGCTCCTGTTCCTTCGTCTGATATTCCGCGAGCCAGGAATGGCCGTCGCGGGCAATGGCGCGAAGTTCGTCCAGTTCGGCACTGTAGCCCGACGCGATAAACCCGCCTTCCGACAACATTACGGCGGGTTCGGGGGCGATGGCATGGTCTATGAGATCCACAATGCCGGGCTCTCCGGTCAAAACATCGCCAACAAGCGGATTTATTGCGGGAATCGGCCGGAGCGACTCCGCCAACGCCTTGAGGTCGCGAGGATTGGCGCGGCCCGCAGAAACCTTGGCTACAAGCCGGTCGAGATCGCGCACGCCGGAGAGAAGTTTGCGCAAAGTCCCCAGCGCCGCGCGGTCTCCCATAAAACGCTCTACCTTGTCCAGCCGGGCGTTGATGGCTTCCGGCAAGGCAAGAGGATGCAGGATCCAATTCCGGATCGTTCGCGCACCCATCGGAGTTTTGGTGGCGTCAAGTACGCCAAGAAGCGATGCCTCTTTCGCCACCTCGCCTCCCGGCACCAGCTGGAGATGGCGACAGGTGGAAGCATCCAACACCAGCGCGTCGGACGCTGATACTACCCGTATCTTGCGGATATGGGAGATGGAGTGATGAAGCGTAACACCTACATAATGGAGCAACGCCCCGGCCGCGCAAACGAGATCGGGATCTTCAAGACCGAATCCATCGAGACTTGCCACCTTAAAATGGCGCAACAACGTTTCCCTGGCCATGTCCAACGCGAAAGTCCAGGCGTTCTCTTCAGTCTTCGCCAGCGTCTCCATCGGCGAATAGCGCTCCACCGCACCGCCTTTCTCGCACAAAAATTCGCCGGTCGCGAGATCCAGGAGCGCAATGCCCGAACCATATACCGACGCTAAATAGTTGGAACGGGTTTCGTCCATGATACCGTCTTCGGTGACGGTACCGGGCGTGACGATGCGAGTCACTTCGCGCCGGACGAGCCCTTTGGCGAGTTTGGGATCCTCCACCTGGTCGCACAGGGCGGCCGTCTTGCCGGCGCGAATAAGTTTGGAAAGATATCCGTTGAGCGCATGATATGGCACACCGCACATTGGCATGTCGCCGCGGTGCGTGAGCGTAGCCCCCAGAATGGGCGAGGCCACAATGGCATCCTCGCCAAACATTTCGTAGAAATCGCCCAACCGGAACATGACGATCGCACCCGGCGGAACTTCGCGCTTGATCGCGAAGTACTGGCGCATCATTGGGGTGAGCTCGGCCGCCATCTTCAGCGATGCTTCCAGAATACGCGGATGCCGGCCACGAGGAAGATGAGATATGGCAACACGGCCGCCGGAACGGGCCAGAGGAGACCCAAACTGGCAAGCACCATCCCTCCAATTACGATGCCGTAGAAAAGGAAGTACATGCCAAGCGCCCCCAAGATGCCCTTAAACACGCTCTGACGTCCTGACGCCACCCCGGCGGGAATGGCGATAAGCACGATAAGTACGCAGGCCCATGGCGCCAGAATACGCGAACAGATGTCGTACATGTACTGGTCGCGCTGGGGCCCGGCGATATCCTTGCGGGTCTGGAGAAAATGGAGCATGTCGCGAATTGAATTGTAGGCCCAGGCGCGGTTCTGCAGGATAAAATCCATCGGACGCTCGGTAAACTGAGGGAAATTGCGGTATGGAAGCGCGTCCAATTCCGGGGTTGGAGTGGCTATTTCCGAACCGGCAGCGTCGTAATGCTGAACCTTCGCGTTGGTGAACCACCACTGTCCGTCCAGATACTCCGCCTTTTCGGCCGTAACCGTCATCAGCCGGGTGCCGCCCAACGGACGGTCAACCGCCACTTTGACGTCTTTCAGGATGTAGCCGTCGTCATCGCCGAAGGAGTCTACCGTCCAAGTGCGCGAATCGGCGGCATTGCGGAAGATGATGTTGTCTGAAGCCTTCATCTCCGCTTGCACGAAACGGGCATTCTTGAATTGGACCGCCCATTGCGCGGTGGCGGGCACGAAACTCTCGTTCACCCAATAGACGAAGCCGGCCATAAGTGCCGCCACGAGCAACATCGGAAATGAAATAGACAGGAAACTGATGCCGTTGGCGCGCATGGCCACGAGCTCGGAATGGCGGCAGAACGACCACATGGTATAGAGCGCCGCCAACATCAGCGCGGCCGGCGCAAGATAGTGGAAATAAGGCCCCAGATAGGCGAGGAAATACTTTACGAGCGTCCAGGCGTCGGCATCGGAAGCAATGATGCGGGAGAACGATCCAAACAGTTCGAAGAGAACATAGATCGAAATGAACCCAGTCAGACAGTAGAAAAGCGGAATCAGATATTCCCGCAATATGTAACGGCTCAAGATTCGCATAGCGCCCCCGTAAGTTCGCCGACCGATTCGAAACCGTGGCGTTCGCAATAGTCCAAGATACCGTCATAAACCTTGGCGGCGGTATCCGGCGCGGAGAAAGTGGCGGTACCTATAGCCACCGCACTCGCCCCGGCGAGAAGAAACTCGATTGCATCCTTGGCTTCGTAGACGCCACCCATCGCGAGAATGGGGAGTTTCGAAACCTTGTGCGCGTCGTATACCACCTTGACGGCCGCCGGATGCACGCAGCGTCCGCTCAATCCGCCGGTCCGGTTGCCCAGCACGGGAACGCGCTTTTCGATATCGATCACCATCGCCGGGATCGTATTGATGAGACTCAACGCGTCCGCCCCCGCATCTTCGCACGCCTTCACGTAGGGCGCAATGGAGGGAACGTTGGGCGCGAGTTTCACGACGAGCGGCAAACTGGTGGCGGCACGGACCTTGGAAACCACCGAAAAAAGCACCCTGGGGTCCTGACCGAAAGTATGTCCGCCCGCCTTGACGTTGGGACAGGAAACGTTCATCTCGAGGGCACCTATCTGCGGTTTGCCGGCGGCGGAAAGCGTTTCGGCCACCTGGGCGTATTCGTCCTCCGATCCGCCCCAGATGTTGACGATGACCGGCGGCGCGTTCTTGACCAGGGAATAGAGCATCATATCGCGTTCAAGGAAGTGCTTCACCCCCATCCCCTGGAGCCCGATCGCGTTTACGAGCCCACCGGGCACTTCGGCGTGGCGCATCATGGCGTTCCCGGGCCAAGGCTCCATTCTCACCCCTTTGGCGGTTACCGCGCCCAGTTTGGAGTAGTCCACGATGTCGCGGTACTCGTGTCCGTAGCCAAACGTGCCGGACGCGGTGGCCACCGGACTCCTCATCGCAAGCCCGCCGAGATTGACAGCCATGTTCACCATACCAGTTCCTCCGCTTTGAACACCGGCCCTTCGATACAACAACGCGAATTGCCGCGAACCGTTTTCTGGATGCAGGCGAAACAGGCGCCCATACCGCAAATCATATGGCGATCTACGGATATCCAGCCTGGAACCTTGAGCGCAAGCGCCCTTTCCGTAACCGCTTTCAAAAGTCCGTCCGGCCCGCAGGTAAAGAGCTCGAACTTCTCGCCCTTCGCGCGCAATTCGTTGATGGTTTCGTCCAGCGGTCCCACCACGAAACCTTTGTAACCGAGAGATCCATCGTTGGTGGACACCTTCGTTTCCACGCCCAACGCCTCGAACTTGTCCAGCGCCAAAAGATCGTCTTTGGTGCGCCCGCCCACGAACAGGATGGACCTGGGAAGTCGCTTCGCGAGGAAATGAAGCGGAGCCACGCCGAATCCGCCGCCAACGAGCAACGCCACGCCATCGCACTTGGCCGGGAAACCTCGTCCGAGCGGACCTTGGATCTCCACCGTCTCTCCGGGTTGCACCTTGGAAAGCGCGGCCGTACCGCGGCCAACCTCTTTGTATAGCACGGTCACTTTGCCGTCTTGGGCGTCAAACACGGAAAAAGGCCGACGCAACGCCGACATCTCCAGCGTCGGCACCCGGATATGCACAAACTGTCCAGGTTGCATCTCGGCCGCCTGCTTGGGCGCTTCCACCGTAAGATACCGGTATCCGGCGGAAAACTCCCGGTTCTCCAGCACTTTGGCCGTTTCATTATATTTCATGGCGCTGCATGACTCCTTTAAGCCCCTTCCACATTTCACGTTTCCGGGACTGCACTTCAGGCGCGTCCACCCCAAGGCGAACGAACAATTCCGGCGAATAGGTTACGTAGACGTTGGGATGGCGGGGCAGGTAGTTCCCGGGGCCCGTCCGTTCGTCGGGGAAAAACTTGCGGTTCGCCTCCGAGCCCAAGACCACATACACCCGGGCGTCCGGCAATGGCCCCTCGACCACCGTCGTCGGCTCGATCTTCAATGCCGCCGCAATCTTGCACACTATTTCCGCCGCCTGGGACGAAAGCGGCGCGTGATGCAGAAAGACCACTTTCGTTCGCATTCCAGACGGTCTGACCGCGGCCGCGGCAACCGCCGGAGAAGAAACCGTCTTCTCCGGCTCGGGCAAATGGCGGAAATTCCGCGCTTCGGCCGGACGCCGGAACGCGGACATATCCACCGCCACCGTCCGCTCGCCAAGCGTGCGCGACAATTTAAGCTCCGCTTCGAGCGAGCAAAGGATAAAATCCTTTACGGTCACTTGGCCTTCTTGGGAGCCTTCTTGAAGCCGTAGGGATTCTTGCTCTGCCAATTCCAGGCATCGCGGCACATTTCCGCGATTCCGCGCTTGGCCTTCCAACCGAGTTCCTTGGCGGCAAGCGAAGGATCCGCCCAGCATTCGGCGATGTCGCCTGGACGGCGAGGCTGGATCTTGTAGGGCACCTTGCGCTTGGACGCCTTTTCGAAAGCTTTGACGACCTGCAGCACCGAATAGCCGTTACCGGTGCCGAGGTTGTAGATTTTGAGACCAAGTTTGGGATTCTTCTCCAGCTTCTCGATAGCCTTGAGATGTCCGAGCGCAAGATCCACCACATGGATGAAATCGCGCACGCCCGTGCCGTCTACCGTCGGGTAGTCGTTGCCGAACACGTTGAGCTCGGGAAGCCGTCCTACCGCCACCTGAGCCACGTACGGCAGAAGGTTGTTGGGGATGCCGGCCGGATCTTCGCCGATGAGTCCGCTCTTGTGCGCGCCGATGGGATTGAAGTACCGCAGCAAAATTACGTTCCATTCCGGATCGGCCTTCTGCACATCCTTGAACACCTGCTCCATCATGAGCTTCGTCCAACCGTAGGCATTGGTGCAACCGGGCGTCGGGAAGTCTTCGCGGATCGGAACGGACGCGGGATCGCCGTAAACGGTGGCCGAGCTGGAGAACACGATATTCTTGCAACCATGCGCCGCCAGGCACTTGAGCAGCGTGAACGTGCCTCCCAGATTGTTCTCGTAGTACTTGAGCGGAATGCGGGTCGATTCGCCCACCGCCTTCAGCGCCGCGAAGTGGATGGTGGCGTCGATTTTGCCTTCCTTGTCCAATACCTGGTTTAGTCCAGCCTCGTCGCGAATGTCCAGTTCGTAGAACTTGGGGGCCTTGCCGGTGATCTTGCGCACCCGCTTGAGCGACTCCTTGCAGCTGTTGCAAAGGTTGTCTACGATCACCACCTTGTGTCCGGCATTCAAGAGCTCCACCACCGTGTGGCTACCGATGAAGCCCGCTCCGCCAGTTACCAGAATTTTCATACTGTTTTCCTTTCTTTTAAGCCATGGTTATTGAAGCGTGATAAGACTGCAAGCTGCGCACCTCGCCCCTGCCGCTCATAGCGGCCGCAATACCTTCCGAAGCGGCCTTGGCGGCGGCGATGGTGGTCAAATACGGCACGCGGTACTTGATGGCGGCCTGGCGGATGCGACTGTCATCCGCGCGCGCGTCGCGCCGTCCGCTGGGGGTGTTGATGATGAGCGTAACTTCGCGGTTCTTGATGGCATCCAGCACGTCCGGACGGCCCTCGCCGATCTTGGCCACCACCTTGCCCTGCACGTGGTGCCTCTTGAGAAACTCGATCGTGCCCGAAGTGCCGATCACCTCGAAGCCGAGCTGCGCCAGCCGCACCACCGCCTCGATGGCGTCGTCCACCTTTTCGGAGAGCGACACTAGCATCTTGCCGGGCGTCGTGGGCAGCGGCGAGCCCGCCGCCTCCTGCGACTTGTAGTAGGCTAGCCCAAACGTATCTGCCAGCCCCAGCACCTCGCCAGTGGAGCGCATCTCCGGCCCAAGCACCGGGTCCACCTCCGGGAACTTCTCGAACGGCATCACCGCCTCCTTCACGCCGAAGTAGGGGATGGACTTCTTCTTGTCGAGCCCTAGGCTCACGATCGTCTCGCCCAGCATGAGGCGAGTGGCGATGCCGGCCATCTGCGTGCCGGCCACCTTGGAAACAAGCGGCACCGTGCGCGACGCGCGGGGGTTGGCCTCAATCACGTAGACCTTGCCGTTCTCAATGGCGAACTGCATGTTCATGAGCCCCACAACCTTGAGCTCGCTCGCAATCCGGCGGGTGTACTCGAGGATGGTGCGCTTGGAATCCTCCGGAATGCCCTCGGGCGGCAGCACGCAGGCGGAGTCGCCCGAGTGAATGCCCGCCAGTTCGATGTGCTGCATGATGGCGGGGATGAACACATCCTTGCCGTCCGAGAGTGCATCGGCTTCACATTCCATCGCATGACAAAGGAAACGGTCGAGATAGAGCGGACGGTCAGGGGTTACACCCACGGCCTTGTCCACGTATTCGCGGAGCATGAGCTCGTCGTAGATGACTTCCATGCCACGCCCGCCCAGCACGAAACTCGGACGGATGATCAGCGGATAGCCAAGCTCGTTCGCGCACTTGATGGCACCTTCGAGATCGGAAGCCATCATCGATTCCGGCATCGGCACGCCCAGCTTGTCCATGATGGAATGGAAAAGATCGCGATCTTCCGCGTCATCGATGGAATCTACGCTAGTGCCTAAAATCCTGCAACCGGCCTCCTCAAGCCCCCGCGCGATGTTGAGCGGCGTCTGGCCTCCGAATTGCACGATAATGCCCTCGGGCTTCTCCGCCTCGTAAATCTGGAGGACGTCCTCCACCGTGACCGGTTCGAAATAGAGCTTGTCGGACGTGTCATAGTCGGTGGAAACCGTTTCCGGATTGCAGTTGACGATGATCGTTTCGTAGCCCATCTCGCGCATCGCCATCGCGGCGTGGCAGCAACAGTAGTCGAACTCGATACCCTGGCCGATACGGTTGGGTCCGCCGCCCAAGATCATCACCTTCTTGGGATTGCCGGAGACCGGCGCCTCGCGGAACGCCGCCGCGCGCTTGGGATCGGGATCGGCCGCCACTTCGTTGTAGGTGGAATAATAGTACGCCTTATCCTCCACTCCGGAAACCGGCACGGCAAACCAACGTTCGCGGCAACCGATCGCCTTGCGCCGGTCGCGGATTTCCTTCTCGGCCACACCCAGTATCTGCGCCAGATATTTGTCGGAGAAGCCGTCCTTCTTGGCCTGTACAAGCAAATCGTCCGGAATCATTCCGCCCTTGTACTTGAGAATAGCCTCTTCCTCCTCCACCAGTTCCCTCATCTGATCGACAAAGTAGGCCTTTACGCCGGTGCGCTCGAAGATCTGCTCGTTGGTGGCGCCCTTCCTCACCGCCTCGTACATCTGGAAGTGACGCTCGGAATTGGGCACGGCCAGCATCTTCAAAAGTTCTTCCAGGCTCCTCTCGTGGAAATCCCTGGCGAAACCAAGTCCCGCCCGTCCGCGCTCCAGCGCCCGAATGGCCTTCTGGAACGTCTCCTTGTACGTCTTGCCGATACTCATCACTTCGCCCACGGCCTTCATCTGGGTACCGAGCTTATCCTCCACGCCGCGGAACTTCTCGAACGCCCAACGGGCGAACTTGAGCACCACGTAATCGCCATCGGGCGTGTATTTGTCGAGCGTTCCGTCGCGCCAGTAGGGGATTTCGTCGAGCGTCATGCCCGAAGCCAGCTTGGCGGAGACTAGCGCGATCGGGAAGCCTGTCGCCTTGGAGGCAAGCGCGGAAGAGCGGCTGGTGCGGGGATTGATTTCGATGATCACCACGCGCCCCGTCTTGGGATCGTGCGCAAACTGGACATTGGTGCCGCCGATTACGCCGATGGCCTCCACGATCTTGAACGCGTCGCGTTTGAGCCGCTCTTCAAGCTCCTTCGAGATCGTGAGAAAAGGCGCGGCGCAGTAGCTGTCGCCCGTATGTACGCCCACAGCGTCGATATTCTCGATGAAGCAAATGGCGATCATCTGGTTCTTCGAGTCGCGCACCACCTCCACCTCCAGCTCCTCCCAGTTGAGGATGGATTCCTCGATGAGGCACTGGTGCGTGAGCGAGGCATCGAGTCCGCGCGCGCAGATGGTCCTCAGCTCCTCTACGTTGTAGCAGAAACCACCGCCCGCGCCACCCATCGTATAGGCGGGTCTTACCACCACCGGATAACCGATCTCCCCTTCCACCAGCTTGACCGCCTCCTCCACGCTGTGCACGATACCCGAACGCGGAGTTTCGATACCTAACGACTGCATGGTGGACTTGAACACTTCGCGGTCTTCGCCGCGCTCGATCGCCCCCAAATTGACGCCGATCACCTTGATGCCGTATTTGTCAAGGATGCCCTTCTTCGCAAGCTCCATCGAAAGATTGAGTCCCGTCTGGCCTCCCAGATTGGGCAGAATCGCATCTGGACGCTCTTTCTCGATGATCTGCTCCAGTCGCGCCTCGTTCAGCGGCTCGATGTAGGTGGCGTCGGCCATCACCGGATCGGTCATGATGGTGGCGGGGTTGGAATTGACCAGCACCACCTTGTATCCGCACGCCCGCAAAGCTTTGCACGCCTGCGTTCCGGAGTAGTCGAACTCGCAGGCCTGGCCGATGACGATCGGCCCGGATCCGATAATCAGCACCTTGTTCACGTCAGCTCGCTTCATTGCTTCTCAAACCTTTCTGGCAAAATAAAACTTATGGTTATATATTATACCATAAATCACGAAAAAACGCAAGACCTTCGCTTGCGTTTCAGAGCAAAAATCGAAAGCCCCGCCAATGTCAGCAACCCCGACGACGGTTCCGGAATAGTGTTGTGCACATCAATCACATGGGTAGACTCCATATACCAAGGATTGTAAAGCTCTTCGAACGACACGCTGCCGCTGGTAAGACTTCTGCTCCCGTACAGAATATAATCGGCATCTCCCGGGAAAGTTGTCGTATTGAACAGCGCCAAGTAAGCCGAAGCCGCCGTAGTGTTCACACTGAAGTTTTCTGGATTGGTTGCGCTGTATATCTCACTTTTATAAATCACCGCCGAAGCCGGTATATCCCCCAAATCTTTGCTTCCGCTCTTAAGCAACGTGTTGAAATTTGACTCGTTAAAACTGGCGCTATCAATCAACATCATGTAATAACCCATCTCGTATGGACGCGATGTGTATTCATCAATCGGATATAGGCTCAGATTGTACTTGACATACACCGCCTCAGCCAAAATAGGCAAGCTCGAAACCGTCAACAATGCTATTATTCGTTTCATTATCTGTATCCTCCTTAAAGATCGTACGGCGGGGGCGAAACCCGCGCCTCGAAATCCTCCTGCGTCCACACCCGGTAGCGCTCCTCCTCCCGCACCGCCAGATATTCCCGGTATCCCTCGCGCCAGATCATGTAGGCGATGAGTAGCCGCACGAGCCCCCAACTGCCGCCGCTCAAGATGGCGTCAAGACCGGAAAATCCCAACACGATCGCAAGCGCCCTGCCCACCCACATGGCAATCAACGTGGCCTTTTCGCGATTGAAGAAAATGCGCATGACCGACCGGAAAATCCGTCCCCCGTCCATCGGAAAGCCGGGCAGCAAATTGAACGCCCCCAGCATCACGTTCATCCATCCCATGTAGTAGAACATCGACGCCAGCCAGCGATTGTGCGTGGGCACGGTTTCGAACAGGAGGAAACCGATCCCCGCCAGCACAAAGCTCACCAAGGGCCCGGCGATGGCCGTAAGGAACTCCTTCCAGGCCTTCCGCGGGAGCGCGATTAGGCTCGCGCATCCGCCCAAGAGCGAAATCGTGATGTCGCGCGTGCGGTAGCCGAACGCCGCCGCCGTAAGCGCATGGCCCAGCTCGTGCGCCACGATCGAAATGGCCAGAATCAAGGCCGCCCCCGCGCCGTACGTGAGCGAACCGGAGTTCACCACCATCATCAAAAGGAGAAAAACGCAACTCGCATCCACATAGATCGGAATGTCGAAGAGCTCTCCCAGTTTGTATTTCCCGTTAAGCATAAGACTTCAAAATTGCGTATCCCCGCCGGTTGATGATTTCGACTTGCGGAAAATACTTCTCCTGCACCGGCCTCAAGTTTTCCGCGTTCTTTACTACCGTATAGCACGCACCGCCCGGCTTGAGACAGCGCCGGGCCGTATCCAGAAACACCTCGGCGATGCGATAGTCGGAATAGTACGGAGGATTCCCCGCAAACACGTCGAATCCGGTTTCCTCCGTCCCGTTGTCGGACAAGACCACCTTGCCCTCCACGCCTAGGTTCTTCATGTTTTCTTCCGCCGCCTCGACCGCCCGCGTATGCGAATCGACGAGCGTAAGGTCGCACGGCACTACGGAATTGACGAGGAGACCCACCATTCCGGAGCCGCATCCCATATCCAGAAGTTTCGGTTTTTTCACTCCGGCCGCCTTCAGTTCCCGGCTCACCACCTCCGCCAGCGCCAATCCCCCCTCGTCGCTCCGGCGATGGCAAAAGCATCCCGGATACGAGCAAAGTTTAAGTTTGGGTCCGCCCGGCACGCTCGCTTCCCACTCCGCGCGGAATACGCGGTGGCGCTTCATGTCGCGAACCTTGTCCATAAGATCGTTCCGGTCTCGCTCGCGGCCCACGTAGTCGAGTTCCCATTTGCACCCCAGCGATGCGATCTCCTGCAGAAGATCGAGCGCCAGCTCGCCCGGCATGAGTTTGGGACCGGTGCGGAACTTTACAAGATCCCAATGTTCGTCCGGGATGTGCGGCGTACAGATTACGCGATCGCGCTTGAAAATCTTCTTGATCGAATGGTAGTGGTAGATGTCCAGAGTGTGGACGGTCGTGTCACCCTCCAACATCCGGTTCGTAAGGTCGGAAACCTTATAGCCTACCAGCAGCGTTTTCAATCCGTTCAATCGTTTTTGCTTTGCCCACGAGTTCCAGCATCTCGAAAAGTCCCGGTCCGTCCATCCGTCCACTCACCGCCACCCTGACCGGATGCACCCAGGGCCCCATGCCGTTGCCCTGGCTCAGCTCCTTCACGAGCGCCTCCAAAACCGGCGCCCTCCAGTCCTCCACCGCCCCGAAACGCCCAGCGAGATCGAGGAGGATCTCCTTGACGCCCGGCTTCGCGAGCCGCTTCTCCACCGCCTTGGGATCCACAGGATAATCGTCGCCGAAGAGGTAGCTAACTGACGCGGGCATGTCGTTCAGCGTCTTGGTGCGGGGTTTCATCTGGGCTACGAAAAGCTCCCACCACTCGTCGCTCCTCCCGTCCGCGGCCGGCCCCACCTTCTCCATCGCGAGCGCCTTGAAGTTGGCGTCTGGGATCTGCTTAATGTATTCGCCGTTCATCCACGCGAGCTTCTTGGGGTCAAACATCGCCGCCGTCACGTGCACCTTCTCGAGCTCGAAGAGTTTTATCATCTCTTCGCGGCTCAGGATCTCGCGGTCGTCGCCGGGGTTCCACCCGAGGAGCAGCAGGTAGTTGAAGAGCGCCTCCGGCAGATACCCCTGTTCGCGATATTCGCCCACGAACGCCGCGCCGTCGCGCTTGGAGTAGGGCTTGCCCTGCTGATTGACGATCATCGAAAGATGGCCATACTTGGGGATCGGCGCGCCTAGGGCCTTGAAGATCTCGATATGCTTAAAAGTGTTCTCCACGTGGTCATCGCCCCGGATGATGTGCGTCACGCGCTGGTCGATATCATCCACCACGTTCGCGATGTGGAAGATGGGCGAACCGTCGCTCCGGACGATGGCGAAATCCTGCACATCCTCCGCCTTCTTGGACATGTGCCCCTTCACGATGTCGTCGAACTCGATCGTGCCTTCCTTGGGCATGCGGAACATGGTGACGATGCCGGTCTTGCCGTCGCGCGAAGTCTTCTCCACCTCGTAGGCGCGGCCCATCGCCTTCAGCTGCTCCACCACCTCCAGATGACGCTTGACGTTCTTTGTCTGGTAAAAGACCTCCTCGTCGTAATCGAGCCCCAGCCACTTCATGCAGTCGAACAGCACCTGGATTGCTTCCGGTGTGGATCTTTCGAGATCGGTATCCTCCACCCGCAACAGGAATTTGCCGCCCGTGTGACGCGCGAACAGCCAGTTGTAGATGGCCGCGCGGATATTCCCGATATGCACCTTGCCGGTGGGCGAAGGCGCGAAACGCACTCTTATGTCAGACATTTTCCAATATTCTCCTGGCCCATTCGCGAGCCTTGCCGAACTGCGTGAATCCATACGACTCGTTGGGGCTGTGGATGCGGTCTTCCGCCTGCCCCCAGCCAACGATGAGCGGAGACGCGCCGCTCACTTCCTTCAACACCGACACCACCGGAATCGAGGCTCCATCCCATTGGAACACCGCGCCTCTCGGATCCATCTCTTTCAAGACTTCCGCCGCAAGCCGGAACACCGGCGAATCGATGGGGAGGCGGAATCCTCCCGCGCCCTCCGCCTCTTCCGGAAACTCCACCTTCATTCCCGCGGGGCAATGTTCCTCCAGATGACGCTTGACACAATCGATCGCCCGGCGTGGACTCTGACCCGGCACGAGCCGCATCGAAATCTTGGCGATGGCGACGGCCGGAATTACCGTCTTGCTGCCCGCACCGCCATATCCCGAATGGATCCCGTTCACCTCGATGGTGGGACGGAAACCCAGCGCCTCCGCCAGATTCTCCGCTACAGTATCGGTACCGATATCTTTTCTGAAATCTTCTTTCGAGGGCGTGGACTCGTTGGCGAGCCGGATTTCCTCCGCGCTCGGCGCTTCGATGCCGTCCATAAAGCCCGCCACCCGGATGTTACCTTTCTCGTCGTGCAGCGTGGCCAGCAACCGTGCGATTCCCAACGCCGCGTTAGGCGCCACCCCGCCGTATTCCCCGGAATGAAGATCGCGATTGACCCCCGTGAGCTTGACGGTGAAGTGGCAAACGCCGCGCAATCCCGCCACGATCGAAGGACGCAAATCCGCTGCAGCCGCCGTATCGCATACGAGCATCACGTCGGCCGCCAGCCGCTTCCTCAAATCTGGCGCCATTTTGATCAGCGCGGGCGACCCGCTCTCCTCCTGTCCCTCAAGGCACAGTTTGATGGTAGGTGCAGGGAGCCCCTTCACCGACTGCCGGTCGAGATAATCGCCCACTCCGGTCAAGAACGCGAAAAGCTGGCCCTTGTCATCCTGTGCGCCCCGGCAATAAACCCGGCCGTCTTTGACCGTCGGCTCGAAAGGTGGAGTTTTCCACTCCTCCAGCGGATCCGCCGGCTGCACGTCGTAATGGCCGTATACTAGCACGGTGGCGGGATTTTCGCCCTTGCGTTCGGCAATCAGAACCGGAGGTGCGAAGTCTCTCGTTTCCAGCGCGACCGTAAAGCCCATCTCCTCCACGAACGCCTTGAGCCACATCGCGGTTTGCGTGCACTCCTTGAGCTTGGAGGGGTCGGAAGAGACGGACTCCAGCTTCAGAAGCTCGAAATACCGATTGAGAACCTTGGTTTCCATTACGCTTTTTTCATCTGCGGGAAGAGCACCACGTCCCGGATGCCGTCCATCCCCGTGAGCAACATCACCAGCCGGTCCACGCCGAACCCGAGGCCGCCGGTGGGCGGCATGCCGCACTCGAGCGCGCTGATGAAGTCTTCGTCGATCTTCTCCGTATCCTCGCCCGCCTGGTGCTCCAACGCCTTGCGCTGCTCCAAGGGATCGTTCTGCTCGGTGTAGCCGGGACATAGTTCGCGTCCCGCCACCACAAACTCGAACACGTCCACGAGGCTCGGGTCGTCCTTGCACGCCTTGGCAAGCGGCACGAACTCGTGCGGCAGACGAGTCACGAAAGTAGGCTGACGCAACCCCTTCTCGATGATCTTGTCGTAGATTTCATGGGTAAGCATGAGCTCCGTATCCACGCCGTCCAGCTCCAGATTGACTTCGCGCGCCTGCGCGATCTCCTTGGCTTTGGCAAGCTGCGTGGCGAAATCGAGCCCGAACCAGTCTTCGCCCATCAGTTCCTTCACGAGATCCCGGTACGCCACGCGGCGGTAAGGCGGAGTGAAATCGATAATCTCCTTCTCCTCGCCGTATTCGATCTGACGCTTCCCCACCACCGTGTCGCACAGATGCGGCAGGAGACCTTCCATGATCGCCTCCATGCTCGTCCTGTCGCCGTAGGCCTCGTAGATTTCGCACACGGTGAATTCCGGGTTGTGGCTGCGGTCGATGCCTTCGTTGCGGAAGTCCTTGCCGAGCTCGAACACCTTGTTCATTCCGCCCACGATCAACCGCTTCAGATAGAGTTCTGGCGCGATACGGAGCACCATATCCTGGTCGAGCGCGTTGAACCGGGTATGGAACGGCTTGGCGGCCGCCCCTCCCGCCTGCGACTGCAGAATGGGCGTCTCCACCTCGTGGAAACCCCGACTCCACAAATACTTGCGCGTCTCTTTGATGATCTCCGAACGCATGAAGAAGCGATTGCGGCTATCGTCGTTCGTCATCAGATCCACGTAGCGCCGGCGATACTTCTCCTCCTGGTCCACGAGACCGTGAAACTTCTCCGGCGGCTGCTCCAGCGCCTTGGCGAGCATCGTCATTTCCTTGACGATCACGCTCTTCTCGCCCTTCTGGGTGGTGAAAAGCGTCCCCTCCACGCCGATAATGTCGCCGAGATTGAGCTGCTTGAAGGCCGCGAACTGCGTTTCGGAAAGCTCGTCGCGCTTGAAGATGAGCTGGAAACGGTCCGTGCCGTCGTTCATGGTGGCGAAGTTCATCTTGCCCATCTTGCGGATCATGAGGAGCCGCCCCGCCACACGGGCGGACGCCCCCTCCACAAACGTCTCGCGGACGATCTTCAGATCCGTATGGTCGAACTTCGCTCCGTAAGGCTCGAAGCCCATTTCCTTAAGCGCCCGCATGCTCGCCAGGCGCTGCTCGCGGTACTCGTTACTCTCCATACACGTTGTCCAGCGCGTCGCCGATCATGTCCAGCGCGTCCTCGAGGTCGCTTTCCTTGAGAATCAAGGGCGGCAGGAACCGGACCACGTTCGTTCCGGCCGTAAGCGCCAGGATACCCATCTCCTTGAGCGCGTCCACCACTTCCTTGGGGTCGCCGTCCACCACGAGACCGATCATCATGCCCTTGCCGCGCACTTCGAGGAGCTTGTCGTACTGGTCCACCTTCTCCTGCAGCGCGTTCATGAAAAGTTCGCCCATTTCCGCCGCCTTCTGCGGCAGGTTGTTCTTTTCGGTGAAACCGATCACCGCCAACGCCGCCGAAGCCGCCACCGGGTTGCCGCCGAAAGTTGATGCGTGGTCGCCGGGACCGAACACGTCCGCCACCTTCTCGCTACCCACCAAAGCGCCCATCGGGAGCCCTCCCGCCAGCGCCTTCGCAAGCGTGAACATGTCAGGCTTTACGTCGTAGCCCTGCCAGGCGAACATCGTGCCGGTGCGGCCCATGCCCGTCTGCACTTCGTCTACGATCATCAGGAGATCCTTCTCGTCGCAAAGCGCGCGCACGCCTTCCATGAATTCCTGCGTGGCCGGGTTCACCCCGCCTTCGCCCTGCACCGCCTCCAGCATGATGGCCACCGTCTTGTCGGTCACGGCCGCCTTGACGCTTTCGAGATCGTTGAAGTCCGCATAGGCGAAACCGGTGGGCAGGGGATCGTACCCCTCCTGGCACCACGCCTGGCCGGTGGCCGCCACCATCGCGAGCGTCCGGCCGTGAAAACCACCCCTCATCGTGATAACCTCGTAGCGACCCGTGGCGCTGCCGTACTTGCGCGCCAGCTTCACCGCCGCCTCGTTGGCTTCCGCTCCGGAATTGGCGAAGAACACCTTGCCGCCAAGACCCGAAAGCTCCACCAGCTTCTTGGCGAGCGCCGTCTGCGGCACGTTCACGAAGAGGTTCGAGGAGTGGGTAAGGAACGAAGCCTGCTTGGCGACGGCCTCTGCGATCACCGGATTGCCGTAGCCGCACGTATGGATGCCGATGCCGGAGGTGAAATCGTAGTACTTCCTGCCGTCCACGTCGCTCACCGTCACGCCCTTGCCGCTCATCAGCGCCACGCTGGGAGTGTAGGTGGGCATCACCACGCTCTTGTAGATATCGATTACATCCGAATTTTTGCTCATTCTGTTATCTCCGTTCCCACGCCGTCGCGCGTGAATATTTCCAGTATCAGCGAATGTGACATGCGTCCGTCCACCAGGTGCACCTTGCGCACCCCGGCCCGGAGAGCCTCTTCGCAACTTTCGATTTTCGGGAGCATCCCCCCGCCGATTACTCCCCCCGCCTTAAGTTCCGCCGTGTCCGGCAGCCTCAGCGAAGAGATTAGCGATTCCGGATCGGTCGGGTCCTTCAACAGGCCCGGCACGTCCGACACCAAAGCGAATTTTCTTACCTTCAGCGCCTTCGCAAGCGCCGCCGCGGCGATGTCCGCGTTTACGTTGTAGAGGTGCTGATCGCCCTTGCCGGTGGCGATAGGCGTGATGACCGGCACGATACTCGCGTCCAGCATCTCCACGACCGGCCTGGTATCCACTTCGCACACCCGCCCCACATAGCCCCGGTCGGGCTCAACTATCTTTTCGGCCGTGAAAATCCAGTTGCCGTGCAAAGGCCGGGCGTTCGTGCCGGTGCGCTGCAGGCGACGGATGATATCTGGATTCACCACGTTATTGAGCGTCCGGCGCACGATTTCCATCGTCTTTTCGTCCGTTACCCGCTGTCCGGCCACGAAAGTAGGCGTATTCCCGCTCTCCTGGATAGCCCGACTGATCGCCTTGCCGCCACCATGCACCAATACCACCTTGATGCCCACCGCCCGCATGAACGAAATGTCGTTGATGACGGAATCGAGATTCTCCTCGATTTCCATCACCGAGCCGCCAAGCTTCACCAACACAACCGAACCCTTGAAGTCCTGTATGTACGGCAATGCTTCGGTCAAAACCGCGGCCTTGGCCATAGCTGTAGATACTTTATCCATTTTGATATGATATTATATCATATTTCCGCCCAAATTGCAATAGAAAAAATGAAAAATCGAAAATAGGGCTATGGTGGATAGCCAAAGCGCGGACGAAAAACGCTCCCTCCGGGCTTGTTACAAACTAGCCTCTTTCTTCCCTTTATGGACGATCAAGGCATCGGCCAGATTAAACACGCCAGCCATCAACGCGCCGGAAATCGAATGCCATACGCACGATACGGCCGAAGCGATCGCCGCTTCCGGCATGACCGGGAAATGTCGCCCGGCCAGCACGGTCGCAAGTCCCGCATTCTGCATGCCGACCTCGATCGAAATGGTGCGCCGTTTGGGCTTGGTGAACCCAGCGACCAGGCCCACCAGATAACCCAGCACGTACCCGAGCGAGTTGTGCAAGAACACCCCCACGAAAATAAGCATCCCCGATGATGCAAACCGGTGCCCGTGCGCCGACACCACCGCGCCCACAATGCAGGCAAGCCCCAGCACCGCCACGCCCGGCATCACTTTGATGGTTTCGCGGTAGACGGTTCGCCGTCCCAGCCAAGTGTTAAGCCCGAAGCCCAACGCCACCGGCAAAATCGTCACCAATAGGATCGACTTGAACATTCCGGCGGCGTCCACGTCCACGCTTTCGCCCGCCAACCACATCATGAGTAACGGCGTCATCAACGGCGCGGCCAGCGTGGAAAGCGAAGTCATGCCGACCGAAAACGCCACGTCGCCCTTGCAGAGAAAAGTCATGATGTTCGACGAAACCCCGCCCGGACAGCACCCCACCAGCATCAATCCCACGCCCACCGGCTTGGGCAATCCCAGACTGTGCACCAGACACCAGGCGATCAGCGGCATCAGCGTATACTGCGCCACCGAACCGATCACCATATCGAGCGGACGCGAAGCCAGAATGCGGAAATCCTCACCCTTGAGCGTCATGCCCATCGCGAGCATGATCACGCCCAAAATCGAAGTCTGCACGTTGCCGCGCACCCAACCGAATGCCTCCGGCACGAAATAGGTGGCTACCGCCACCCCCGCCACGAACGCCGGAGTGTACTTGGACAGCCACGCCGACAATTTTTGCATCAAGGCCAACATATCGTCATCTCCAACCTCTCCATCCGGTTTGGCCGATCGGTCCTCAGATGAATCCGGCGGCCGCAAGAGCCGCTTCGGTGAGTCCGGACTCCGACTTGCGCGCCAGATACTTGCCGATCACGTCCCCCTCCAGATTCACCTTGTCGCCGATGCGCTTCCGTCCCAAGATTGTCTCCTGCAAGGTGGTAGGTATCACATCCACGCACAGATAGTCGTTGCCGATTTCGGTGATGGTGAGCGACACACCATCGATGGCGATCGACCCTTTGACAACCGATTGCGCCGCCAGCACCCGTCCGCAACGCACTTTGAGTCTATAGTCGCGTCCCCGGGACGCTTTGTCCACAATGGTCCCGCGGGAATCCACATGTCCCTGCACGAGGTGCCCGCCAATCGCATCGCCGGCGCGCAAAGCCCGCTCGAGGTTCACCTGCTCGCCAGGAACGAGTTCCCCCAAACCGGTCCGTTCCTCCGTTTCCCGGAGCACGTCGGCCGTGAAGCGATCCGCAGAAAACCGCGCCACCGTGAGGCAAACTCCGTTTACGGCGATGGACTCGCCTTGCTCGAGCGGAACCGTCCAAGGCTCGAACGCGATCTCCAAGACGAGTCCCGCGCCCCGGCTAACGCGCTTGACGGTGCCGATCTTCTGGATTATACCCGTAAACATATATGCAGATCCTTCAATTTGCCCGCACCCAGCACGGCAGCATCGCGGATATGTCGTTCGCCGATCACTTTAGGGCAAAGTACGGTCAGCCACTCGTCCACCACGCCCAATTCCACGAGACTGGTGGCAAGGGTTGCGCCGCCCTCGCACAGAACATGGTTCATGCCCATCCGGCCAAGTTCCACCAACGCGGTATGGGGATTGTCGAAAACGAGCGTGCGGTTCTTGCCGTCCATGAAAATTTGGGCTTCTGCGGGCAGGCGACCCGACCGCGACACCACCACCCGCACGAGGTCTGGATTGGGTTTGCCGTGCGACAACAGCGACGGATCGTCCTTGCGCACCGTACCCGCCCCCACCATGATGGCGTCCACCCGCTCGCGCAATTTCCCGGTGGCAATGCGAGACTCTTCGCTGCTGATCCACTTGCCGTCGCCCCAGTTGTCGGCTATCTTTCCGTCCAACGTCATCGCCAATTTGACCGTCACATAGGGAATGCCCGTCTTGACGCGCTTGGCGAACGGCCGGATCAACGCCTCCGCCTCCTCGCACGGCAGATGCTTGCAGGTTATGCCGTATGCGGCCAAAGCGTCATGCGCCTTGTTGCGGTTCTTCGGATTAGGATCGGTGCAAAGATACGTCACGTGCTTGATTCCGGCCAAGATGATGGCGTCGGTGCAGGCCCCGACCTTGCCCGGCTTGGAGCACGGCTCCAAAGTGACCAGCAAAGTGTCCGGCTTGGATTTCGGATTGCGCCGTTTCCAATCTTCGATCGCCTCTACCTCGGCATGGTTTTCGCCGGCCTTGCGGTGATATCCCTCGCCTATGCACTTGCCCCGGGCGGTGAACAGCATGGCCCCCACCGGCGGATTGGGACGCGTATGTCCCTCGCCCAGACGCGCCAGCTCAAGCGCGCGATTTAGCGTATCGGTCGAGAATTCCATTGATGAGCGCCCTCGATTTGGGGGACGAGAACCAGTTGGCAAGATCCACCGCCTCGTTGATCACGACCGGAGCCGGCACGTCGCTGTTCTTGATTTCCCACACGCCCATGCGCAGCACCGAACGCTCTACCGTCCCCAGCCGATGCAGTTCCCAATCGTCCAGAAGCGGCGCGATGAGCGCATCGAGTTCGTCCCGGGTCTTGAGCACCCCCGCCACGCGTTCTTCGGCGAACTCCTTGAGTTGGCGGACGGCGGCCTGGTTCCTAGAGAGAATACCGTCCGGATCGGAACCTGCAAGGAGCTCCCATTCGTCAGTGATGAACGCGTTGATGTTTTCCGGCGGATTGAGATCTGCCGCGACGATCATCTGGATCGCCCATTCGCGCGCTTGCCGTCTAGTCGGTTTTCCGTGCATTTCATTTTCCTCCCAGTTTCAGCCAAACTCTCAAAAGTTCCGAATCGCTCCAGGCCTGCGCCGTGCAGCCCTTTTGCGCATGCGGCGCGTCGCCGTCGGCGTTTTCGCTCAAATGCCCCACGCAGCCCTGATTGAGATTCTCCACTGCCGACGCCAAAAGCGACAGCGCCGCACGCTTGGCGCGCGGTTCGAGCTCGGCCATGGCCTCGGCGAACAGCGGAAACGGCCACGCCCAAACGGTGCCGTTGTGGTAGGCGGGCTTGCGCGAAGTGTCTTCGTCGCCCGCGTAAACGCCGCGATAGAGCGGATGACCGGCGTTGAGCGAACGCATGCCCCCAGGCACGATCAGCTCTTCGGTGGCCGCCAGGATCGAAGGATCCTTCACGATGCCGAGCGTCACCAGGAAAAGCTGGTTGGGTCGGATCGTGTCTTCCGGCGTGGCATCGCGCGCCCGTTCGCCATTGGGCGCGGCCAGACAATCGCGGTACCCCTGTTCGCACTTGAAATACTTCTCCAGCGACGCCCGTGCCAGGTTGGCGAGATCGTGCAGTCCCGTGAAGTCGAGCGCGCTGATCCACAGCGCCTGGATCTCCACCGGATACCCCACTCGCGGAGTGCAGGCGGGGTAGTTGGTGTCCATCCACGTGAAGTGCGAAGGACTCCATACGAGACCCGAATCAGCATCCATACGGATGCCGTTGGGCGTGCCCGTGCGGTATTTGTCCACGATCCGTTCGCACACGCGCTTCAGCTCCGCAACCTCCACGCCCAGGGCGTCTAGCTCCTTGACGCACTCGATGAACCACAACTGGGCGTCGGTGGTGTCGCGGTTGCCTGCCGTCTGGCCGTAAATGATGTTGGGGAGCGTGCCCTCCTCCTCGAAAGCGGCGAAGGCCTGCAATATCTTGACGCTGTCCTCGATCTTCCCGGCCGCGATCATGCCGCGCATGAAAATGAAAGTGTCGCGTCCCCAGTCCAGGAACCAGGGATAGCCGGCGATCACGGTCTTGAGGTCGTCGCGCTTGACAATGTAAAGTTCCAACGCCTCTTTCATGGCCGCACCGAGCGTAAACTGGTCCGGACGCTCCGGAAACGCCGGGAAGTTGATGAGTTCCGGCAAGGTCATCGGATTCATCACCCCCACGAGCGACATCGTCTCGCCCACCTTCAAGTCGGCGCTGATCCAGCCAGGACTGTACAAATCGCCGCTCGGTTCCTGTCCGCGCGCCGCCTCCTCGTCATGGCCCACGTTGTACGTCCACTGGGGTTCGTGATGATAAGCGCCGTTCTCCACGCTCAGCCGGAACACGTCGTCGTAGGGACGGAAGGAGAACCCGTCCTCCATGTGCACCGTGCGCCGGGGGAAGAGCTCTTCCAGCCCCGCATAGGCTTTGGTGGTGGAGTGGAAACTCCGCCATTCGATATCCGGACGAAACACGAGTCTCACCTGGTCGCCCACGTCCAGATGGCCGGCGTCGACGCGAGTAACCTTGATCCGGGCCGCATTGATGTCGGGCCCCAGCGCCACCTCGAACCGGAACGCCGCCTCCTTGCCCATGCCGCACGGCACCACGAAATCCCATCTGGCGGCACGTCCGGCGGGGTCGGCCAGAAACTTGGTCTGGCAGTGTTTGTCGAACTCGCGGGTGTAACCTTCGCGCTGCAGCCAGCAACGCGTGCGCGCCCAAAGGTTGATGCGGTCGCTCGGAACGTTGGGGTTGGGATTGGCGGCCAGAATGGCGTCGTACTGCGAACGGATCTCGCCCCAGCCCACACGTATCTGGGCGGACGCCCCCGCGCCGTTGGAAAGAATGGTCCGCGCATCCGGCGCCCGACGGATTTCGGCTCCGTCAAGCGAAAGTTTGGCCCGGGCGCGCGCCGGCGAAGGCGCAATGAGAAAGGCGGATTTGACGCGCGTCGACTTGCCCGGGGTGTAGACTATCATCGAAATCACCAGCTCCCGGCAACGCGTGCCGTTTCCGTGATAATGGGGCGCGTCGAAAACCGCGCGGTTGTTTTCGCTCCACTGCACGCGGATCGTCTTGCCGGTCGAAGGATCGATGATGCGCACCCGGAAGCGATACGGCGCGCTCACCTCCACCAGCTCTTCCTCCGGCACCACTACCGTGCGGTTCACGTCGCGCGGGAACTCCCAGTGGAAGCGCGGCTTGCCCAAAGGCACGAGTGCGGATTCTTCTTTCACCGCCATCGGCAGCCCGGCCTCGAGGCACTTCACTTCGCCCGGCTTCAGCGCCACGCTCCCGCCTAGCGTAATTTCGTCTCCCGTCAAAATGTCTCGCGCCACCGGGTGGTTGAACTTGGATTCGTCCCACTGGATGCGGGCCGGGGCGCCGGTATCGAGATTGGCGAGAATCAGCACCTTGCCGCGCAGCACCGCCAAAGTATTGCCCTCGCCGCGCGTCACCACCTCCAGATGGCTCGCACCGGCAAAGGCCGGGTGAGTGTCCAGAATCCGGTTGAGCGTGGAGATGAGCTCCACCATATTGTCGCGCGCACCCCAATCGAGCCGGTTCTTGCCGTGCACGTCGATCTTCTCGCGGCAATACCACTCCACGCCATTGGCGATTCCCCACGCCCCCTGCCACGACAATAGCGCCGCCAGTTGCACACGAAGCCGCGCATACGTCTTGCCGCCCTTGGCCAGCCGGTCGTTGTCGTGCGTTTCGGCGAAATGGACGAGAGTGCCGTACTTCTCGCTCCGCGCGATCGCCTGCGGCAGGTACCATTCGAACTGGCCACGATCGTACGTCTGGAAAATCTCCGAGTACGCCCAGTCGAGATTCGCCTCCTTGAGGAGCGCGTCCGTCACCCCCAGGTCGCCGCCCAGCCCCTCGAGCATGAAAATCGTGTCCGGATATTCCTCGCGCACCCTCGCCACGATATATTCCCAGGTCTCGAGCGGAATCATGTAGCCGGCGTCGCACCTGAATCCGTCCACGCCGTTCCGGCACCAGAAGAGGAACACATCGGCCATGTAGGCGCGAAGCTCCGGATTCGAATAGTCCAGCTCCACGAGATCCGACCACACCACGCCCCAGGCGCCGGGACTCACGAAGCGTCCGTCCTTGGCGCGATGGAACCAGTCTGGATGGTGCGTCTGCAGGGTGGAGGCCCAGCCGGTATGGTTGGCGGGCAGGTCCACGAAGAAAAGCCCCTTCCGCGCATGTACGGCATCCACCAGCTCCAGGAACTGGTCGAGCGGAGTGGCGTATTCGTCGAACTCGGCCATCGCCGGATCGACCGACAGGAAATCGAGCGCAGCGAACGGACATCCGTATTCGCCCATCACGGCGTAGGTGGTGGGCACAGGGAAAGGCGGAAGCGTCTGGATGATCCGGAAGCCCATCCGGTCCATGATTAGCGGCAGCCTCCTCACCACCTCCCGGAAAGAACCGAACTGACGCGGGAAAATGGTGTAGATGGAATTGTTTTTCCGCGTTTCGCGCGGCTCCACCTTGATATGGAAATTGGTGCCGTCGGGCCATTCGGGCACGTTGGAGCCGTCCGGGAAGAAGCAAGCCTTGCCGGAAAAGATACCCACCTCGTTGAGCGGGATTTCCGCCTCGTAGGTGGTTTCGCCAGTCTGCGGCAGGGGGATATCGGTCCAGGCTTTCGCCAACGGCACCTCCCCGCGCTCGGTTTCGGCGATGATCTCCGCCCGGCGCACTTTGGCGTTGCCGATATTGCACCGGAAAGCCGCCCGGCCGTTGCGCGGATAATCGAGATGCAACGACACCTTTAGCGTGTCGCCCCGCCACTTGAGCAGAAAATCTCCGGGATCAGGATATTGCGTCATGGATAATCTCCAAGCCTTGCTTGAGCGAGTCCTCGCTGACGTGGCTCTTGGGTTCGAACACCACGTGCGGAACCGTTTTCATCATTGCAGAAAGCGCCTTGAAATCGACCTTGCCGCCACCCGGCGCGAAGTGGTCGTCGTTGAAATCTTTCACGTCGTTGAGGTGCATGCCGGCGAACTCCAGCTTGCTGTAGGGCGACTCGAGAAACGGCCCCACCCACTTGTTGCACTCCTGCACCCGCCAATGGCCCGTGTCGAACCAAGGCTTGATCCATTTGGAGAATTGCGCCAGCTCCGGCCACTCTTCCGGCATCGGGAACCCTTCCAGATACGGCATGTTCTCGAGTCCCAAAGTCACCTGACTCTCCTCCAGTTTCTTCGCCAGTTCCTCCAGTTCCGGCAATACCGTCTTGAGCATCTGGCGCCCATGCTTGCGCCGCGCCTTCACCCGGTCGCTCCAGGGGAAGAATCCGTACGAGAACACCCTCCCCGCGTGCAGCACTACCGTATCCGCCCCCATCGTGCGCGCAAACTCCACGTTCCGCACGATGTGCAGCTTGGCGATCGCCCGGGCGTCGCGATTCAAACTGGCGAGCGTGTAGAGTTCCGGATGGCCCCCCGGCGCGGAAATCGGCACCGGGCAGAACGAATGGACGCTCCCGATCTTGATCCGCCCGGACAGGCGCAAATACTCGCGCGACTCCTCCTCCGTAGTGGAATACCCCAGCTCCAATTCGCCGAAGCCCAACTCCAGCGCCTTGTCGATCCGCGCCTCCACGCCAGTTTCGCGCTTGAACCAGTTGGTGGAAAGACTCAGCCGCATACCAACCTGTCCATCATTTGGGAGATTACCGCATCGTCGCCGATCATCCGTTCGCATTGCCGGTAAGCGGTCTCCACCGCCTCCACGTTCCGGAACGCCTGGAAATCCTCCAGCCTGCCGCGCACCATCCAGTTCCTCACTTCGCGCATGATCGCGCCGAAAAACGCCTTCTTCACTATCGCCTCGTTTTCGGGCTCCTCCGCCTCCTTCAGTTCCTTCAGCATCCCCACGAGACCGTACACGTCCTTTTCCCGCACCATCCGCACTATCTCGTCCATCGTCTCCGGATCGAGGAAATCGCCCGACACCTCCAGTTCGACGCGCTGAGTCCTGGAAACGATCGTGGGCAGGATCGCGTCCGGCGCGTCCGTCAACAGCAGGAACATCGTCTTGGGCGTAGGCTCTTCGAGCGTCTTCAGGAACGCATTGGCCGCCTCTTCGCGCATCCGGTCCGCCCCGCAGACCACCCCCACCTTCCAGCCTCCGCCGAAACTCGTGGAATTCATCGGCTCCACCAGTTTCTCGCGCATGCTCTCCACCTTGATGATCCTCGACTTTCCTTCCGGCTCCAGCCATACCACGTCGGGATGGGTGCGGTTCTCGATCTGCTCGCCGGCGAGGGGGAAAAGTTTCTTCAGGATGCGCTCCGCGAGTTCCGACGCGTTGCCGCGCACGTCTCCGACTATCAGATAGCCGTTCGCCGTCTGGCCGGCATCGATCGCCCGGGCGATCAGGCTATAGGCGCTATCGACTTCCATATCTCCCGTTCCACCTCTTCGATCGTCCCGGACGCGTCCACTAGCTTGATCCGGCCCGGTTCTGCCCGCTGCATTTCGAGAAATCCCGCCTTGAGCCGGCGATGGAACATGTTCCCCGCCTGCTCGATCCGGTCGGCGTGCGTGGCGGTAGTCTCCTCGCGTAGCCGCATCCGCGCTTGGGCCGTCTCCTCCGGCAGATCCAAAAGCAAAGTCAAGTCCGGCTTCAGTCCCCCGCAGGCGAACGAGTTCATCAGTTCGATCGACTTGAGATCCATCCCCCTGCCGTAGCCCTGATAGGCTTTCGTCGAATCGCTGAAGCGATCGCTCACCACCCATTTGCCCGCCTCCAAGGCCGGACGCACCACCTTTTCCACCAGCTGCGCCCGGGCCGCCAGAAACAGCAACAGTTCGCACTTGTCCACCGGCGCCTCTTCCAGCTGATCCTTGATGAGCGTGCGGATGCGTTCGTTGAGCACGGTTCCGCCCGGTTCCCGGGTAAGGACCACCTCGATCCCCCGCGCCGCCAGTTTGGCCTTCAGCCGCTTGATCTGGGTGGACTTGCCGCACCCTTCGCCGCCTTCGAACGTAATGAACTTTCCGCGCATCGTCTTCTCCGTTCCCGTGAATTCCGGCATCGTGGCGCAGCCCGGGTGGCCGATCCCCGAAAAATCGAACGCCTTGAAGATGGTCAAAGCCAGAATCTTCAGATCGAGCCCCATGCTTTGATGGTCCACATACCACCCGTCCAGATCGAACTTCCTCTCCCACGAAATCGCGTTGCGTCCGTTCACCTGCGCCCAACCCGTGATGCCGGGCCTGACGAGATGGCGACGCCGCTCCTGCTCGCTGTAGCGCGGCAGATAGCGTTCCGGCAAAGGACGCGGTCCCACGAGACTCATCTTGCCCGAGAGCACGTGGAACAGCTGCGGCAGTTCGTCGATCGACAGTTTGCGGATGATCCTGCCCGCCCGGGTGAGCCGCACCTCGTCCGGTCCCTCGCCCGTCTTCATCGTCCGCAATTTCCGGAAGGCGAAAACCTCGCCGTCCTTGCCCGCGCGCCGGTCCACGTAGAAAACCGGACGGCCCATCGTCACCAGCACCGCCACCATCCCCAAGAGCAACACCGGCAGCCACACCGGCAGGAAAAGAAGCGTCAGGAAAATATCGAACGCACGCTTCATTTCTTCGCCACCGCCTTAAGAGCGCCCTTGCCGAGCCGGATATCCAGTTCTTCCCCGTCCGACACCTCGCCCGAATCCTTCACCACTTCGCCCCCGGCCTTGGACACGATCGCATAGCCCCGGTCCAATACTGCATACGGGGAGAGTAGCGCCAACCGGGTGGACACCTTCTCGAGCCGCCTTTCGATCCGTTCGCCGTACAGTTCCAACGCCGCGCCCAACCCGTCCGAAAGATGGTCGAGCCGCTGCGCGAACCACTCGCCCTTGGCCGTCACCGCATTGCGCAACGAAACCATGTACCGGTTAAGCCGGTCCTGCTCCTTCGCGTATTCCGGCACCGAAAGTTCGGCCGCGATCGAAGGCGTACCCGCTCTCAGGTCGGCCGCCAGCTCCGTCAAAGTGAAATCGCTTTCGTGTCCGATCGCGGCCACTACCGGAATCGCGCTATTCGCAACCGCCCTCGTCAGCGCCTCGTCGTTGAAGCAAAAAAGGTCTTCGAAACTTCCGCCTCCGCGCGCCACCACGATCAGATCCGGCTTCCATTCCCGGTTGAAATACTCTAGCGCCTTCATCACGCTCGACGGCGCTTCGTCCCCCTGCACCACGCACGGGAAAAGCCGCAGCTGCAGATAGGGGAATCTCCGGTTGAAAACCCGCGCCATATCGTGGATCACCGCTCCCGCTTCGCTCGTGCAGATGCCGATCTTCTTGGGCAGATACGGCAATTTCCGCTTCCTCGCCCGGTCGAACAGCCCCTCCTTCTGCAGTTTATCCTTGAGCTCCAGATACTTCTGCATCAAATCGCCTTCGCCCACGAGCTTCATGCGCCGGACGACGAGCTGGTAGTTGCCGCGCGGCGCATACACCCCCACCGCCCCCCTCGCCTTGATCTTGGCGCCGTCCTTGAACAGCGCCCTCTGCGCGCAAGCCGACAGCGCCCCCGCGAACATCACCGCGCCGATCTGCGCGCCTTCGTCCTTGAGCGTGAAATAGGCATGGCCGGACGGATACACCTTCCAGCCGGAAATCTCCGCTTCCACGTCCACGCTCGAAAATTCGCCCTCCAGCAGACCCTTGATCTTCCGCGTGAGTTCGCTTACGCTTAAGGGACCTTCCATCTCAATGCTGCTCCTTGACGGCCCGCAAACCCACCGAAAAAATCGTCCCTACCGCAAAGAACGCGCTGAGCATGTTGGTGCCGCCATAACTGAAGAACGGCAGCGCCATCCCTTTTGTCGGCAACGCCCGGCACACCACCCCCAGATTGAACATCGCCTGGAAGAAGATGATGAACGCCATCCCGCAGACGAGATACCGTCCGAACCGGTCCGGCGCGTGTTCCGCGATATACATCGAAATCAGGAAAAACGCGGTGAAGAGCGTCAACACCCCCACCGAATACAACAGCCCCATCTCCTCCGCGCCGATCGCGAAGATGAAGTCGGTATGCGCCTCGGGGAGATACGCCTGCTTCTGCATCGACTGCCCGAGCCCCACTCCGGCGATGCCCCCGTTCTTGATCGCCACCAGACTCTGCCTCGACTGATACTCCGCCCTTTTCGCCGCCGGATCCATCTGCTCTTCCGTCTTTTGTCCGCTCTGCTCCGAAGACGTGGCGATGAACGCCGAGATTCGCGCCATGCGGTTGGAGTTGTGCGCCACGTGCCAACCCACCACCGCCACGCCCAGAAGCCCGAACAGAAACAGCTGCCGTAGCCGCACCCCCGCCAGAAACATCACCAGAAATCCCGCTGCCGCAATGACCATCGTCGATCCGAAATCGGGCTCTTTCATGACAAGCGCCGCAAGAATGCCGAAGATGATTGCCGACCCCACGCCGCCCTTCCAGAACAGCTCCACCCGCCAGGCCAGCCGGTCGAGATAGACCGCAGTGCAGATGACCGCCGCCAGTTTCGCCAGTTCGCTCGGCTGCAGATTGAAGAACGGAAGCTTGATCCACCGGCTAGACCCGTTGATGGGCCGGGTGAAAAGCACCGCCACCAAGAGCGCGCACATGATCGCGTAGAACGCGATTGTCAGCACCGGATATTTGCGCCAGTTGCGGTAGTCGAATTTTGCCGCCACGAACGCCAGCACCACCCCCAACGCGCAGAACGCGAACTGCCGGGTCAGGAAGTGATACTGGTTGTGATGGATGCGCGCGGCGTTCACTCCTCCGGCGGAAGAGAGAACGACAAGGCCTAGAGTCGCCAACAGCGCGACAACTAGGCCCAACCAGAAAAGCGCGGCCTTGCGCACTTTCCGTTACTGATTGTCGGCCGGGAGCTTGATCACCTGCCCGACCTTGAGCTGGTCGCCCTCTTCGAGACCGTTCAGCTCGCGGATCTTGGCTGCCGCCACTCCGTACTGGATGGAAATGCCGGTGATGTCATCGCCGTCCTGCACGGTGTAGTCCATCGTGGCCACCTGGGGAACGGCCGGAGCTTCCGCCGGAGCCGTCTCTTCCACTACCGGAGCTTCCGCCGGGGCTTCGGCCGCCGGACGTTGAGGCGCGATCGTCAGCTGCACGGGTTCCGCGCTCTTGGCCGCTTCGGGCTGGGGAGCCGCCTTCGCTTCGGCCTTGGCCACCGCGGCAGGAACCTTCAGCTTCTGGCCCACGCGGATGGTGCTGCCGGAAATCCCGTTCAGCGACTTGAGCTGACGGATGTTGATGCCGTGACCGTAAGCCACCTTGCCGAGCGTGTCGCCCTCCTTCACCGTGTACTCTACCGTCTCGCCGGTGTAGGTGGTGGCCTGCGAGCTCTTGCCCGTAGTCTTTTCCCCGGCCTTCTTGGCGGGAGCCGCCATCGCGGGCTTGGTCTGCTCGCCCACGTTCACCTTGCCGGGCAGCTTGATGGTGGTGCCCAACAGGAGCTTGTCGCCCTTCAGCTTGGGGTTGGCGTCGCGGATGGCCTGCAACTTGATGTTGTAGCGCTTGGAAATGCCGCTCAGGGTGTCGCCGCGCTGCACGATGTAAGGCGTCGTTTCCTGCACCGGGGCGGGAGGCGGAGCCACTTTGCACTTGCAATCGGTCGCGCCGCACTTGCAGGGGGCCTGATGGACCGTACCGGCCGGACACATGCACCGGGGCGCCTCCTCGACCACCACCACGTCTACGGTTTCGGTCTGCTCCGCTTCCGGAGCCGCCTCCACCTGCTTCACTTCGTCCTGCACTTCGGGACGATAGGGCTTGAGATAATCGGGATCCTTGCACCCGGAAAGCGTAGCGACTGCCGCCACGCCCACAACCAACGCGATCTTGTTCATTTCGTTTGTCCTTCTTTTTTTGCGAGTCGCGCGAAGACTTCCCCGCGCTCCTCGAAACTGTTGAATTGATCGAAGCTGGCGGCCCCCGGACTGAGCAAAACCGTCTCGCCCTTCGCCGCCTCGCGCATCGAGTCCGCCACCGCCTTTTCCAGAGTTCCGGCGATCTCCAGATCAACCGCTCCTTCCCACGCTTCAGCCAACTTTTCCGCGCCTGTACCTATAATATACACTTTTTTGACCCGTTTCGTCAAGAGGGGAATTGCAATTCTTGGATCGTCCCCTTTCAAAAGCCCCCCCGCAATCAGCCTTACCGGCCCCTCGGACATGGCGATACCTGCGCATAAAGCGGCAATATTCGTCGCTTTCGAGTCGTCTACCGCTTTCACGCCGCCAAACTCCCCCACCAGCTCCATCCGATGCGGCAAGGGACGGAACGAAGCAAAGGCTTGCGCTATCGCCCCCTCGTCCAGCCCCGCGACCCTCAAGAGGAAAATCGCTTTTTTCGCGTTCTCGAGCAGAATTTCGTTGTCGAAATAGCCGCTCACGAGGTCCCGGTCGCCCGGATTTTCTTCGTACTGCCGACGGGCGAAACCGAGGAGCCGACGCTTGATCGCGTGATACGCTTCGGCCGATCCATGCCGGTCCAGATGGTCCTCCTGGAGATTCAGCACCACTGCCGCCTCGAACGTGTCCGGCTGGAGATTCGTGGTCTCGAGCTGGAAGGAGCTTACCTCCACTACCGCCCATTCCGTCTCGCCCACCTCGCATACCGGGAGTCCGTAATTCCCGCACGGAACCGCCTTCCTGCCGTTCGCGTTCAAGGCGTCCGCCACCAGCTTCACTACCGAACTCTTCCCTTTGCTGCCGGTCACCGCGAGCATCTTCACTCCCCGCGCCTTCAGCCGCTCGCACCCCAATTGCAGTTCGCTCACCACCCGTATCCCGGGACTCGCCACCACGAGACCGTACCCGTCGGCGAAGTCCACCTGCTGTCCGGACGCCTCCAGCAGCCTGGCCGCAGCCTTGCCGCTCGCGCCCGCGCCCAGCACCAGCACCTTGTCAGAAGTCGAGATTGCGGACATTGAGCGAATTTTCTTCGATGAATTTCCGGCGCGGCTCCACTTCGTCGCCCATAAGGAGCGTGAACATCCGGTCGGCCGCAGCCGCATCCTCCAGCATCACGCGCTTCATGAAGCGTCGCTCTGGATTCATGGTGGTGTCGTAAAGCTCTTCCGCGTCCATTTCGCCCAAGCCCTTGAACCGATAGATGCTGAGCCCCTGCTTGCCCTGCGCGCGGACTTCGTCCAGCATCTTCTGGAGCATCCCGCCGAAATAGTCCTCCGCCCCGTAGCCGAAGCCAGAAAGCGCGCTGAACTCCTTCTTGAGCATGCTCGCGCCGCTGCCGACGGCGCTTTCGTCCCCGAGGATCGCCTTGGGGTCGAATCCGCGCTCCTCCAGCATCTTGCAGGTGGACTCGATCTCCGCGAGGAGCGTCATCAGCTCCTTCGTCTTTTCCGGCTCGAGCTGCGTTCCGTCCTTGAGCGTCACGGGATAGTCGTCCACCCCCAAGGTCAAGAGCTTCTGCGTGAGCTCCCCGTCCGTCAAAACGTATTCGCTCTTCTTCTTGCGCTCCACCTTGTAGAGCGGAGGCTGCGCGAGATAGACGTATCCCTTCTCGATGAGCTCGGGCATCTTGCGGAAGAAGAACGTGAGGAGCAGCGTCCGGATGTGCGCGCCGTCCACGTCGGCATCGGTCATGATGATGATCTTGTGGTAGCGCGCCTTGCTTACGTCCCACTCCTCGCCGAAACCGCAGCCGATCGCGGTGATGAGCGTGCGGATTTCCGCGTTGGCGAGCATCCGGTCGATCCGCGCCTTCTCCACGTTGAGCACCTTGCCGCGCAACGGAAGAATGGCCTGGGTGGCGCGGTTGCGCCCCACCTGGGCCGAGCCGCCGGCGGAATCGCCCTCCACCAAAAAGAGTTCGGTCTTGGCGGGATCGCGCTCGGTGCAGTCCTTGAGCTTGCCGGGCAGATTGAGCCCGTCCATCACGCCCTTCCGGCGCGCCGACTCCCTGGCCGCCCGCGCCGCCTCGCGCGCCCTCGCCGCCAGGAGCGTCTTCTCGATGATCGTCTTGGCGACTCCCGGATTCTCCTCGAAGAACGTCATGAGCCTGTCCGCCACGATCGACGCCACGATGCCTTCCACTTCGCCGTTGCCAAGCTTCGTCTTCGTCTGGCCCTCGAACTGCGGCTGCGGCACTTTGACGCTCACGATCACGGTGAGACCCTCGCGCATGTCGTCGCCGGTGATCGTGTCCTTCTCCTTGATGAGCTTGTTGTCGCTCCCGTACTTGTTGATGGTGCGCGTAAGGGCCGTGCGGAAACCGGTGAGATGCGTGCCGCCCTCGATCGTATGGATGTTGTTCGTATACGTCTGCTCGAGCGTGGAGTAGCTTTCCGTATACTGCATGGACACTTCCGCCTGCACCATGCCCGTCAAGCCCTCCTTCTCGCCCTCGAAATGGATGATGGGGCTGATCGGCTTCTTGTTGGCGTTGAGATATTCGATGAACTCGTCGATGCCGCCCTCGTAGTGGAACGTCTCCTCGTGGTGCGCCTCGCCCTCGTCGTCGCGGAAATGGATGGTCACGCCCTTGTTGAGGAACGCGAGCTCCCGCAACCGGTTGCAGAGGATCTCCCACTTGAACGCCCGGCAGGTGAAGATGGTGTGGTCGGGGAAGAAAGTGACGGTAGTGCCCGTCTCCTCCCCGCATTCGCCCACCACCTCCAACGGCTTCGTCACGTGGCCCCGGCTGAACTCGATGTGATGCACCTTCCCGCCGCGCTTCACCTCCACCTTCATCCAGTCCGATAGCGCATTCACGCAGCTCACGCCCACGCCGTGCAGTCCGCCCGACACCTTGTAGTTGGAGCCGTCGAACTTGCCGCCCGCGTGCAGCACGGTCAAGACCACCTCGATGGCGGGCCGGTGCTGCGTAGGGTGCATGTCCACCGGAATGCCGCGCCCGTTGTCCTTCACGGTCAGCGACCCGTCCCGGTTGATGATCACGTCGATCATCGAACAATACCCCGCCAACGCTTCGTCGATGGAGTTGTCCACCACCTCGTACACCAAATGATGATAGCCGCGTTCGCCCGTGTCCCCGATGTACATCGCAGGACGCTTGCGCACCGCCTCCATGCCCTCCAGGACCTGAATATTCTCGGCGTTGTAGTTGCTCTCGTTCTCGGCCATTTCTTGCTCTCAGTCTTTCACTAGATTAAAACAATGTTAGTATCTAATATTATATCATATTCCGGCCAAAAAATCAAGCGTTTTCTTGCCGAAATAACTCGCCGGAATCGCCGATCTTGCCCCGTTCGCCTGGCCTCAGACCCCATTGTCCAGTTGGCTGGGCGTCAGCCCGGCCCAAGTATCCGCGCGCACTTTCCCAAGCCCAGGCCAGGCTCAGCGCATCTCAACCGTCACTTAGTCGTCTTTGCGGTCCTGCTGAGCCGCTTCTTGGAGCTTCTGCTCTCGTAGTTCCTCGAACGCCTTTTTCCGTTGCTCCTCCATCTCAATCATGCGACGCAGTCTGCGGCTTCTGAGCGAATCGCCTTCCGAACGCTTGATGGCGGCGCCCTCGCCGGTCCTTCTGCGCGGAACGTATAGACCGCTGCCCGAAGCGCGCTGACGCCACTTTTCCGCCTCCTGATCGTAATAACGAAACAGACGGTTGATCGCTATCGCATCGCCCTTTTCCGCAGCCTTCCGGTACCACTTGATCGCTTCGATTTCGTCTGGCTCGACCATCGTCCCGACCTCGTAACAAGAACCGAGATTCGTCATCGCGACACCAATCCCCCGGTCGGCGGCGAAACGCAACAACCTCATGGCTTCCTCCGCAGGAAACTCCTCCTCTTCGATATGCTGTGCACGACTACTCCCCAGGCAGCATGCCCAAATATTGTTCATCGCGCAAAGGTCCCCCTTGCCCGCAGCCTTCCGGTACCACTTGAACGCTTCCTTGAAGTCCTTTTCCACGCCAAGCCCCTCGCTATAACACACGCCGATCGCCCGCTCGTTGCCATTGGAGGCGGCCGCCATGATCCAGCGATTGGCTTCTTTATCGTTTACGCGCACGCCCATGCCTCGACGATAACGTATCGACAATTCGTCCATCGCCGCCACATCGCCGTTTTCGGCCCGGGCTTTGACGCTTTCGAAATCCAGCTCCGAGATTGGCGTTTCCGGACTCGCGGTTTCCGGCTCCCCTTCGGCCCATGTCCCAACCGACACGGCCATCAGCGCCAACATCATCATCGATTTTACGGTCATTTCCGATCCTCCTGTTCTTTGCGGTTTCTCCAAACTTGGCTGATATTATATCATATTCCGCCCGAAAAATCAAGCGGAATCTGCACCAATCGGCAAATCGGCGAATGCTTACTCCTTCACGTAAAGATGCTTCGCGTACTTGACGGTGCGGCGCTGCCCGCCCGGCTTGCCGCCGGACGAATGGATGGCCGCATCGATCGACTGGTCGGAGGCCAAACGCCGTCCGAGCATTTTCCAGAACGCCTTGCCGGGAATGACCAGCCGCTTGTCCGTGTTCTCGGTCAGCTCCGCATTGAAGGAAAAACCGCAACGCCGTCCGTTTTCGTCCCAGTAATTGAAGGAAACCGACTCCCAAGCGAAATCCACAAGCTTCAGGTTGCGTCCGGTGATGATGATATCCTCGCCCTTCTTCAATTCGTTTTCCGCACCGGTTTCGCTGCCGATCCGCTCGATGTAGGCACGGGGCGGTTTCTTCTTGTTCTCGGGCGTTTCGGTTTTGGCGGCCTCGCGGAACCGCTTGAGCGGCTTCAGGTTCACCTTCATCGTATGCCTTTTGGGATCGAACTGCGCATCCTGATCGTCGAACGTGCCTTTCAGATCTAGTTCGACCGCAAAATAGTCCCGGAAACGACGCGTCATGCCGTCGGCTACCGTTCCGGCGATCATCGACTCGATGACTCCCGCCACGATCGACTCCACCATGTGCGGCGAAAGCCGGGTGCCCAGATATTCCACCGCGTCTTCAACGACCGTTTTGGTGTCCATCACGCCCGATCGCTCGATGCGCGACCAGTATTTGCCCTGACCGGCTGCCTTGCCGGTGCACTCGTACAGTTTGAATTTAGGTCTCATGGCGTATATTATATCATAAATCGCCCCTATCGGTCAAGCAAAATGTGACACCTTTTTATCATTATGGTGACACCTTTCGACCTCAAAGGTGACACCTTTTGAACTTTTTAGTGTCACCATTTGTATCAAACTGTGTCACCTTTTACCACAAAAGGTGTCACCTTTCATATCATTTGGTGACACATTAATCATCATCGACCCCAGCCATGCAATACAAAGTCTCCCCGCCGACAGTTCAAAGTCTACGCGCATGCTATTGAAAGTCTACACGCAAACTCTCCCAAGTCTCCGTGCAGACTACCTTCCGCCGAACAGGATGCCGGCAAATTTAGGCAAGTAGCGTCTGAGCAGCAAGGTGATTGCAATCGCCCCGCCAAAACTGCCGGCAAGGCTGATAAACGCCGCCCAGATTTCCGGCACCGGGACATGCTTGAACGCGATGCCAAAATAGACAAGGAGCACGCTATGAATAAGAAAAATAGGAAACGAGCACGCAGTCAGCCACTTGGGCCATTCGCTTGTAGGCGTGATGCTCCAAACCAGGTATAGCAAGCACGGAACTGCGAACTTGCCAAGCGCGATTTCGCCGCGATATCCTTTATAGGCAAAAAACAACTTGAGAACCAGCAAGCCCAATCCGGCTATTCCGCACCAAAGCGCAACCTTCCGCCCTTCGATTTGCGGCTTGAACTTCTGAATAAATACGCCAAGTGAAAAATAGACTATGCCGCCAGCCGAATATCCCATCCGGAAGAACTCGCGCCAATTCTCGGTCGGCAAGTGATTCTGTACGAGCGAAAACGCAAATGCCAGCCCCAACCACCAATACTTGAATCGCCCCACTCCCCATTTGAACAACCAGCCAGTCAGCACGAACAAAAAGAGACATCGTACATACCACAAGGGGACATGGCCAGGAAATTCGGTCAAGTCCAGTCCCAAAAAACCAAGCGGATTGCGAGCAATGCAAATGTTGGTTCCAAACGGACGATGCGCAATCAAATCGGCGATAATGCTCAATGGCATAGCAGCAATCAATGTTATGGCCGACCACAACACAAACGGCACCACCAATGATTTTATGCGTTTCGTGGTTTCGCGTCGCCACCAATCCTGCTCCTCGAAGTGTTGCGCAAGGAAGAAACCGGAGACAACGAAAAAGAACGGCACGGCAATCCGCGCAATTCCCTCTTCCATAAATTCCTGCATAAACCAACCAAGCGACAGCGCTTGCTCGGCCGGCCATGAGATATGTATCACGACCACCAAGAACGCGCATATAAGACTCATGTTCTTGATCTTCTGACTGGACTCTGCGGAAATCTGCATCTGGCACCTGACTTTCTCGCGCGGGGTTATCGCCCAACCGAATGCCGGGTGCATAAAAAGAGCGCATTTCAATTCATGCACTCCCTCGATGCCCTACCACAGGCCCAATACGAATACACGAAGAAAAAATGCGCCCAGAATAGACGCATCTTCACTTACACATCGCTCGTATTTTTGAAATAGTGGTAGTATTTCGAGGGAACGACTTGTTAGCGTTGATGCTAAAATCGATGTGATGCGGAAGAACGTATCTACCCGCCCATCCTTAAGGATTTCTCCCCTAAGAACACTGATATTATATCATATTTTGCCCCTCCCCGTCAAGCGAAAAGTGCGAAAACTCCCCGACTCCGAGACTCCCAGCAGCGAAAGCAACTCCCCACCCGTCAAACGGAAAGCGGTGAAAGTGCGCTAATGGCCGTAAGCGCAACGTAATTTGCATCGCTCGCGTAGACCAAAGTCATCTTCAGTAGGCGACGGGTTGGAATTCGCGGATGGCGCGCTTGCCGAGGAAGCGGGCGAAGAGCGCGTTGGCGCCGCCTTCGACCACCTTGCTGGCGATTTTGCCGACGAGCGGCAAGGACGAGGCGATGGCTCCGGTGAGGCCGTTGGGCTTCATCAGGCGCCCGGCCGCGATTTCGAACGAGCACGTAACCGCCGAGCAACGCGAGGGCCGAGCGACCGTAGGAAGCGAGGGGATAGCCGAGGCGCAAGCCGAGTGCCGAGTTGCCCCGCGTTCGGCCGCACATGACTAGGCTACAAGAAGGACAAGCTGAGACCCACCCCCAGGGTTGACAGGAGAAACAAATTATGGTATAATATGCGTCATGATTACAACAATTTCCGCAACTCTGCCCATCCTCGTCCTCATCGTCATGCTGATGGCGGTCAAATCGCCCGCGTGGCTGGCGGCTCTGGCGGCGCTCGCCGTCGGCGCCATCCAGGCCGGGTGCCAATATTCGGTAGGGGTCAAGGACCTCGCCGCCTGCTCGCTGGAGGGGGCGCTCACCGGACTCTACCCCATCGGTCTCGTCATCGTGGCCGCGCTCTTCACCTACGGCGTCACGGTCGAATCGGGTGCGATCGGCGAGATCAAGTCGGGCCTCGCCAAACTTTCGCCCGACAAGCGTTTCTTCGCGCTCCTCACCGTGTGGGGCTTCGGCAACTTCATGGAAGGCATGGCCGGATTCGGCACGGCAGTGGCCATCCCTTGCGCGATCCTGATGGGGGTGGGGTTCGATCCGGTCAAGGCGGTCCTCTGCGCACTCGTGGCCAACACCACGCCTACGGCGTTCGGGTCGGTCGGCGTGCCCACGATGATGCTGGCCAAAGTGACGGAACTCGAAGCGTCGCATCTTACCTCCGTCATCGCCTGCGTGCAGCTCCTCGTGACGGCGCTTTCGCCCTTCCTCATCCTTTTCATCGTGGACGGCCTCAAGGGCGTGCGCGAATGCTTCAAACTGGCGCTCCTCGCCGACGTCGCTTTTCTCGTCCCTTGGCTTCTCACCGCCATGACGCTCGGGTGCGAACTCCCCAACGTGCTGGGCGGACTTGCGGTGATGGCGGTGCTCGCCATGAAGGGCAACTGGCGGGAACTGGACGGACGCAAACAGGCGCAGGCGTGGCTGCCCTTCGCTTTGGTGGTGGCGGTGCTGGGGCTTTCGGCCGCGTTCGTGCCGGCCCAGTACAAACTGTCGCCCGGCGTGCTCATTCTGCTGGCGGCGATTCCGGGCGGACTGATGCAAAAGGTTTCTTTCGTCCGGCTCGCGCGGCTCCTCATCGCCACCATCCGGAAATATTCGCTCGCGCTCCTCACCATCTGCCAGGTGCTGGCGCTCGCCAAGATCATGGGCCGGGCCGGCATGACCGCGCAACTGGCCGATGCGCTCATCGCCGCCACCGGCAACGGCTACGCCCTCTTCTCGACCGCAGTGGGGGCGCTCGGGGGATTCGTGACCGGCTCGGGCACCAGCTCCAACGTGCTCTTCGGATCGCTCCAGGCTTCGGTGGGGGCGAACGAGGCTCAGCGATATCTCTTCGCGGCCGCCAACGTGATGGGCGCGGGGATCGGCAAGATGATCTGTCCGCAGTCGATCGTGCTCGGCTGCGCGGCCACCGGACTCGCCGGCAGGGAGAGCACCATCATGGGCAAGGCGTTCGGCTGGTTCCTGCTGGTGCTGACGTTGGCGTGCCTTACCGTATTCGTCGCCAACCTGCTACCATAAAAACAAAAAAGGCGCGGAGAAATCCCGCGCCCTTTTCGCTTAAGTGCAAAGCGGAAGTTAGCCGAGGATGGCGTCCTTGAGAGCCTTGCAAGCGACGATCTTGACGACCTTCTTGGCCTTGATCTTGATCGCCTCGCCGGTGGCGGGATTGCGACCCATGCGCGCCGGACGCTTGATGAGCTTCACCTTGCCGAGACCGGGGAGCGTCAGACCCTTCTCTTCCTGCTTGGCGCCCTTCACCGCGACCTCGACGAGCTTGTCGTAAGCGGCAGCAGCCTGCTTCTTGGTGATGCCAGCGGCCTCGGCGATAGCAGCCATGATTCCGCTCTTGGTGGTAGGAACGACTTCCTTCTTTGCCATGATGTTTGATCCTTTTTGTGTTTGGTTATCCGCTCCGAGACCATTTCCCGGTTAAGATGCTAATATTATACCTTATTTTACTATGGTTTGTCAAGAGGGTTTTTTGAAAAAATCAATAAAATCAATATCGCGGAGCGCGTGCCATGCACTTCACCCTTGATTTTATTGCACAATCTTCACCCGCAAAAGCGCACCGGGGATGGAACGCGCAACCGGTCGGCCATGCGGTAGGAGGCGGCACAACCCCCGGAATATCGGCCAAAAACGCGTCTTTTGGCCGGTCCAGACGCGGAACTGCCGACAACAAGCCCTTGGTGTAGGGATGCACGGGAGCATACAATATATCGTGTACCGGACCCGCCTCCACGATCTCTCCGGCATACATTACGTTGAGGTATGAAGAGTGCTGCGCCACAATTCCTAGGTTGTGGGTGATGAGCAGTACCGCCATATTCCGGGCGTCCGCGAGGCGATCGACGAGTTCGAGCACTTCCTGCTGCGTGGTGACGTCGAGCGCGGTAGTGGGCTCGTCGGCCACGAGCAGATCCGGATTCTGGGCCAGCGCCATCGCGATCATCGCGCGCTGTTGCTGTCCCCCGGAAAGCTGGCAGGGATATTTGCGTTCGGTGCCTGCGGGGAGACCGACGAGCGAAAGATCGATCGCGCCCACTTCGCGGATCTGGTCGCCGATGCGCATCACGGGATTGAGGCTCTGCATCGGGTTCTGGAAGATGTAGGCGATGCGGGGCGAGCCCGCGATCGAACCCGAGATCTTGGCGCGGTCCACGAGTCCCCCGATGGCGAGCGCGGTCAGACTCTTGCCCGAACCGGATTCGCCCACGATGGCCACGCGTCCCCCTTCCGGCACGTCGAAGCTGACGCCCCGGACAGGATTGGAAACGACGCCCCCGCCCAAGTCGAACGAAATGGAAAGATCTCTTACCTGGAGCAGCATTTCGTCACCGCCTTGTGCACCAGCACGTACGCCGCCACCAGCACTACCGCGCCCAGGATGACGGACGGCAGATGGTGCTGCGCCATCGCCTTGCCCTTCTCGAGGAGCTCGGCGTAGGAAATGTCGCCCGCGCTCTTCCCGAGCGCATAGCCGATCGCGCACAGGATGGCCGACCAGATGCCGGCTCCGAGCGCGGTGAAGAACGTGAACGGCACGAGCTTCATCCGCGAGATGCCGGCCGGGAGCGAAATCAACTGGCGGATCACGGGCACCAGGCGGCAGACGAACGTGGTGGCCGCGCCGTAGCGGTTGAACACGTCGCACGCCTTGTCGAGCGGTTCGCGTTGGATGAAGAAATACTTGCCGTACTTCTCGAGAAAGGGACGGCCCACCCAGAGCGCGAGGAAGTAGTTCACGTACGCCCCCGCGAGCGACCCGGCGATCGCCACCAGCACCGCGAGGACGGACGACGAAAGCTCGCCCCGCGCCGCCATGAACCCGGCCGGGATCATCACCACCTCGCTCGGGAACGGAATGAAGCTCGACTCTACCGCCATCAGGACGAAGATCATCAAATAGCCGTATTGCTGGATGAAAGCTACCGTAGATTCTAGCATAGCTGGAAATCCTTGAAAGGTGTTCGATCGTAGGGACGGGCCACCGGCCCCAGGTTGAGTTCGATATCGCCCGGAAGCCGGTCGCTGCGGCTGTACGCGCAGACGAGCCGTTTAGCGAGCTCCAGATCGTCCGGCGGGATCTGCTCGAGCGGTGCGGGGATAAGCGCGGTAGGACCGGGACAGTTGACGGGAGCGATGAGCGTACCTAGATGCGCCTTGCTCTTGAGGAGCGCGTTTTCGGCCTGGTCGCGTCCCAAAATGACCGAAGTGCCGCCAGGGAGACGGAATCGCCGCGCCGTGAGGAGCAGTTCCACCATTTCGCGGTTGCCCAGTCCTTCATGCTCCATGAGGTCCCGGAGCTTGCGCGAAAAGCCGTCTTCCGTCAGTTTGCATCCGCCGGCGGGGGAGGGATAGTCCACGATCCCGAATTCGGCTGCGAGGCCGATCTGGCGCTCGCGGCAGCGTCCGCTGATGTCCAGCAGTTTTTCGCGGTCGAGCTTGCCCTCCAGCTCCGGAATGGTAGGCTCCAGCAGTTTGGCGCTCAACGGTCTCACCAGCCGGCCCTTCATGCCGCTCGACTTTTCCACCACGCCCAAAGCCTGCTTGTTCTGGCTCATGGGACGCTGACCCATCACCTCGCCGGTGGCCACGAAATCGTAGCCGAGCTCCGCCATCATCTCGCCCGCACGCCTGATCATGGTGGCGTGGCAGTCGATGCAGGGATTCATCGCGCCGCCAAACCCGTGCGGAGGATTTTCGAGGAGCTTTATTTCGTCGTCGGTGAAGTCGATCACGTGCAATTCGACGCCTAGCGCTTCGGCGGCCTTGCGGGCGGAGGTGCAGTCGAAGAAGGGAGTGGAAAAACAGACTCCCTCCACTTTCGCTCCGGCTCTTTGGAGGATTTTCACGGCCAGCTGGCTGTCCAGCCCGCCGCTCATCAGCGAAAGTCCGCGCGCACTCATGGTTTCAGCGAAGCCCCGGTGGAGGCGTTGCCGACGAAGTGCGCGTAGCGTTCGAGCCAGCCGCCCTTGATGCGCGGCGTCCAAGGCGTTTTGGCCCGTTCCTTGCGGCGACGCGCGATCTCGGCCTTGGATAGTTTGGCGTTGATGGACCGCTCCGGAATGTCGATCGTAATCTCGTCACCGTCCTGCAAAAGACCGATGAGCCCGCCCTCGGCCGCTTCCGGCGAAACGTGTCCCACGCACGCGCCATGCGTGGCGCCGGAGAAGCGTCCGTCCGTGATCAGGGCCACGCTCTCGCCGAGACCCTGTCCGATGATATAGGAGGTGGGGGCCAGCATCTCCTGCATGCCGGGTCCGCCCTTGGGTCCCTCGTAGCGGATCACCACCACGTGGCCGGGCTTGACCTTGCCGCCCAGGATCCCGGCGCACGCCTCTTCCTGCGAATCGAAGCAGATGGCCTTGCCGGTGAACTTCATCATCGACGGCGCCACGCCGCCCTTCTTCACTACCGAGCCGCATTCGGCTAGGTTGCCCCAGAGTACGGCGAGTCCGCCATCCTTCGAATAGGGATTGTCCAAAGTGCGGATCACGTCGTCATCCGTTATCTTGGCGGCCTTCAACTGCTGGCCCAAGGTCTTGCCGCTCACGGTGGGGGCTTCCAGATGCAGGAACTTGGCCGTGGCCGCCACCCGCTTCAGAATGCCCATGATGCCGCCCGCACGGTCCACGTCCACCACATGGTAATGGCCCGAAGGCGCCACCTTGCAGATGTAGGGCGTGGCGGCGGAAATCTCGTTCATCCGTTCGAGCGAGAAATCCACCCCGGCCTCGCGGGCGATCGCGAGAGTGTGGAGCACGGTGTTGGTGGAGCCGCCCATCGCCATGTCGAGCGTGAGCGCATTGTCGAGCGATTCGCGGGTGACGAGGTCTTTGGGGAGCGGTCCGCCTTTCTTCGCCATCTGCACGATGCGCTTCGCGGCCGCCCGGTACATGTCCTGTCGCCTCGGGTCGATGGCGAGGATGGTGCCGTTGCCCGGCAGCGCCAGCCCCAACGCCTCGTAGAGGCAGTTCATGGAATTGGCGGTAAACATGCCCGAGCAGCTGCCGCACCCGGGACAGCTCGTCTCCTCCACCTGCTCGAGTTCCTTGGCCGTAATCTTCCCTACGCTCTCCGCGCCCACCGCCTCGAAGACGGAATTGAGATCGGTGTCTTTGCCGGTCTTCGGGTGCTTGCCGGGGGCCATCGGACCGCCCGAAGCGAAAATCGTGGGGATGTTCACGCGCAACGCGCCGATCAGCATGCCGGGCACGATCTTGTCGCAGTTGGGCACGCAGATCATCGCGTCGAAGCAGTGCGCGCGGGCCACCGTCTCCACACTGTCGGCGATCAGCTCGCGGCTGGGGAGCGAATATTTCATGCCGCTGTGGCCCATTGCGATTCCGTCGCACACGGCAATGGTGTTGAACTCCATCGCCACGCCGCCTGCCTCTTCGATCGCCTTCTTGAGGAACGATCCGACCAGATTGAGGTGACAGTGTCCCGGCACGAAGCTTTCGTAGCTGTTGCAGATGCCGATGAACGGCTTTTTGAGATCGGCGCGCTTGAGTCCGCACGCGAAATGGAGACTCCGGTGGGGCGCACGCTCCTTGCCGGCCTTGACCTGGTCGCTTGTCATGTTCGTTTCATCCTTTCTTCAAATGAGTTTGCCGGGCATCGACACCACGAGTTTCCGTCCCTTCTCGAGCGTCCGGTCGGAAGTGTCGTAGACGACGAATTTGAATCCCTCGAAGCGCCGCCCGAGTTCGTTTTCGATATAGCGCGAAATGATGCGCACGTTGTTCGTGTCGTCGTCGGAGAATCCGATGGACACCGGCTTGTCGGTCACGCCGTTGCGCTTCAGGGTGTGGAAGATGTGCTCCACGAAATCGCGGATGGCGTATTCCTTGGCGAGTTCCGGGAAGCGCGCCGTAGGATTCTCCCGGATGCGCTCCAGATAGACGGGATCGTGCTTCACCCGCTCGAAGAATCGGCTGTCCATCACCCCGGAGTAGTGGCACATGGAAAGATAGTAGTCGAGCTCTTCGGCATCGGTGCCGAACTTTTCCACATGGTCGAAATGCTTGCGGTAGCCGCGCAGATTGCTCATCATCTCCTCGCGTTCGCGGTCGGTGAGTGCGTACTTGATGAACACCCTCACCGCCAGCTCGAGCGTCTTGGCGCTGTGCCCGCGCGCCGTGACGATGGCGAAGAGCCGCCCCTCGCGCAGCGTCTTCTTGAGCGCGCGGTAGCTGGGGCCCGGCTTCTCGCCGTGTTCGATGCGCTCCAAAGCCTCGATGGTGTCGCACAGGAAATAGTTGGCGTCGGGCGCGTCCGCGAAATACTTGAACGCCGCATCCCATCCCCCGTCGGACGGCGCGCGGTAGTTCTCGGTGTCGGTGCGCACGATGGCGAACATGGCGGTCGAAACCTCCACCGGCTTCCAGGTGCCGTCCGCTTCCTTGTGCTCGAGACGGATCTTGGTGGGCATGTGGAGGATGTTGTCGTCCCAGTCGAAAATGTAGTACTTCTCGGCCCGGGTTATCACCTCGTCATTGACGTACGGTATGGCCTTCAAAGTCGAATCCTTTCACCTTGTCGAGAGTGACGGTCACGAACTCGCCCACCTCGTCCGAATCGAGGTAGACGACGCCATCCACATCCGGCGCCTGGCTCTCCATGCGGGCCACCCCGGGAGCCACCACGAGCGCCTTGAACTCCTTGCCCAGCATCCGCTTGCTCTTGACCGACCACAACGCCTGCGCCTGGCCCATCACCGCCTTTTCGCGCGCTTCGGCCAGTTTGCGCGAAGGACGGCCCGCCATCCGGTAGCCCTTGGTGCCTTCCTCCGGCGAATAGGCGAAACAGCCGAGATGGTCGAACTGCATGCGCCGCAAATCCGACAGGAGTATGTTGAACCGCGCTTCCGTTTCGCCCGGGAAGCCGGTCATGATGGTGGTGCGGAGCGTCACGCCGGGCACGAGCTCGCGCAAGAGATCGGCGGCGTTGCGCGTGGCGTCGATGGCGCTCTTGCGTCCCATCCGCTCCAGCACCTCCGGCACCGTATGCTGCAAGGGCACGTCGATATACTTCGCGGCATGGCGCGACGAAACCATCCAGTCGATAAATCCGCCCGTTATCTCGCTGGGATAGGAATAGAGCACGCGCACCCAGAAATCGCCTTCGATCTCGTCCAGTTTCCACAACAGGTCCTCGAGCCGCAGCCGGGGCTTCAGGTCGCACCCGTAGAGCATGGGATCCTGCGCCACGATATTGAGTTCGCGGCAACCGGTATCGACGAGCGTCTTGGCCTCGCGCAGGATGGAGTCCAACGGACGCGACCGGTACTTCCCGCGAATCTTGGGGATGGCGCAATAGGCGCAGCGGTGCGCGCAACCTTCCGCGATCTTGAGGTAGGCGAAAGCCTTGCCGGTGAAGCGCAGTCCCGGCACGGCCGGTTCTTCCCACTTTTCGGGCACGCCCTCCCAGCCGTCCACGCCCGGAAACTTGCCCTTGAGTTTGGGATAGCGCTTGGGATAGCAGCCGGTCACCACCACTTTGGAGTACTGTCCGCGCGCCTTCAGCTCCAATGCGCGGACGATTTCGGACTCGGCCTCTTCGCGGGCCGACTCGATAAAGGCGCAGGTGTTCACGATGCAGATGTCGGCGCGATCGGGGTCGGCGCTCAAGGCATATCCTTCCTTGATCATCCGGCCTGCGCGGAGTTGCAGGTCTACCGCGTTCTTGGAGCATCCCAGCGAAACCAAAGCTACGGTTCGGGCATCTTTCATTTGAGCGCCTCCCATGGATCGTTTCGTGTCGCGCCCCAGGGATATGCGTCCAGCACCTGGAGCGCCTCGCCGACGAGAAAGAGACTTCCGCACACCAGAACTTCGCCCGGCACTTCCGCCAGCTTTTCCGTCTGCCAGGTTTCGGCCGCCATGCCGACCATGCGCATCTTCGCCGCCAACGCGTCCGCCTCGAGACTGCGCGGATTGCGGATCTTGACGGCATAGGCGCGATCGACTGCCGGCTTCAAAATATCGAGCACCGCCTCCACGTTCTTGTCGCCGCACGCGCCGAAAACGAGCGAGAACTTTACGCCCGGGCGGTGCCTCCCGAGCCAGTCCGCCAATGCCCGGGCGCCCGGAGGATTGTGCGCGCCGTCCACCAGAAAGCGTCCGATCTGCTGCAGCCTGCCCGGCCAGACCGCTTGGTCCAGTTCGAATCCGTCCGGCAAACGGTCATTGACGCCCAACAGCTCCAACGCTTTCCGGGCCAGCGCCCGGTTCTGCTCCACCAGGTCGCCATCCGACTCCACCTCGACATCGGCCTCTACCGTCCGGCGCACCGCTTCGTCGTTCGGCCCCAGCACGAGCGGCACTCCCGGCTTCCTGATGCCGGCCTTTTCCCGGGCGATCGCCTCTACCGTGTCGCCCAGCCAATCGCAATGGTCGAGCCCCACTTTGGTTATGAGGGAGAGGACGGGACGGCAGATGTTGGTGGCGTCGAGCCGTCCGCCGAGACCCGTTTCGAGGATGGTGTAATCGGGCGAAAAATCGGCCATTACGAGAAAGGCGGTTGCCGTAAGCGCCTCGAAATAGGTGGCCTCCACCGTGCCCAGCACGCGCTCCACTTTTTCCGCCGCGCGCTCCAGAGTTTCATCGTCCACCATCCTGCCGTCGAGGAAAATGCGTTCGTTCACCTTCACGAGATGGGGCGAGGTGTAGCGGGCTACCTTGAAACCGGCCGCCCGGAGCGCATGGTCCAGAAACGCGCAAGTCTGTCCCTTGCCGTTCGTCCCCGCCACGTGCACCACCTTGCCCAGCCGGAGCTGGGGATCGCCCAGCCGCGCGCAAATCTCGCGGATGGTGTCGAGACCCGGTTTCATCCCGAAGCGACTGCGCGCCAAGAGCCGTTCGAGCGCCGTCATCGCACCTCCACCCACACCGCGAGGACGCTCGTCACCGCGTACCCGATCAGTATCGCCCACAAGAGTTTGTCGGAAAGGAGAATCTTTTCGGGGCGTCCCGTATCCTGGTTGCTGCGCGAGAGCCAGATGTAGCGGAGGATCCCCAACGCCACGAAAATGCCGGTGACCCACAGATAGGGGAAGGCGCGGCCCATTTTGCTGCGCACGGTGTAGGTGAAGTACTCGCCCACCGAAAGCGCCCCGGCGATCCAGATGCCCGCGATCGTCGTCTTGAGATGGTACTTCTTGAGAACGGGACGGCTCTGGGCGGCCGTCTCCAGTTCATGTTTGCGCTTGCAGAGCGCGAGGAACAGCGAAAGCGTGAACGTGCAGACGAGGAGCCAGGGCGAAATGTAGGCGGTGATGATGGCCGCCCCGGCCACTGCGCGCAGAACGAATCCGGCCGAAAGCGTCACCGCGTCCACATAGGGCACCCGCTTCAGAAAGCCGGTGTAGAGACACTGCATGACCGTGTAGGCGAGCACGGTGGCGAAGGCGAGCGTGCGCGAAGGCGAAATGATGACCACCAAAGCGGGATAGGCGAAGCCGGTCGCGAACAGCACGAGCGCCACGCGGATGGCCACGATCCGGTCCACCAGCCCCGCCGCCACCGGACGATGCCGCTTCACCGGATGGAGCCGGTCGGACTCGTAGTCGGAAACGTCGTTGAGGAGATAGAACGCCGACGAAATGAGACTGAACGCACCCGCCATCGCGAAGGCCAGCAAAAACGACTCCCACCCGCGCACGATATCGCGTTGGGAAGAGTCGGCCACCGAGAAGAACCACGCCAGCATGACGACGCCGTTTTTGGTCCACTGGTCGGTCCGGAGCGTCCGGCACCAGAGACGGATCAGTTTTCGTGCGTACGCCACCTGATTATCCCCCACAATAGCGAATGGTCGGTATGCATCGGACAGGACTCGAACTCGTAGAAAGTCCAGAACTTCGCCCAGTTGCGGTCGATCTGCGGCACCCAACGGATGGGCATCAGGGAAAGGACGCTGCCGTGCGTCGTGCCGTCGTCGGTCTTTTCATGTTCGTAGAACGGCCAGACGCGAAGATAGCTGCCGTCCTTCCGGCTCGCCCAAAACGGAAATACGCGCGTCTCGGTGTCGTAGAGTTCCACCAGCTTGTAGCCGAAGCGCATCGTGCGCGCCTCCACCTGTCCATCCGAATAGCGCTTGTCGGCCACGCTCTCCCAGAGCGGGAAGATGCTGGTGCGGTCGCGCTTGGTGCCGCGTTCCCACTCGATGATGGGCCAAGGCAAACGCCACCTTTTGACGTGCGGCGTTTCCGCGTAGCCGAAGAAAGGCGGAATGAACATCGTCTGGCTTTCGCGCTCGCGCTCCACGCTGCCGTAGAGCGGCCACACCCACCAGCTGTACCCGGCGCCGGAAGTGTCGCGGTCGGACCGGTAGTTCGCCCAGGTGACGATCGGCCAAAGCGCGTAGCGGTGATCGCTTTCGCGCTGATGCCCCACGCCATAGAGCGGCCACACGCCCCAGCTGCCGTCGTCCCGCCAGTGGAAGAAGGGAAAGAGCACCACATTGGAGGTCATCCACCGATCTTCGCTGGGACGCGGCATCCTGTAGCGCATCCAGAGGGGCCACAGCGCGAAGTCGAGATCGTGGACGAGGAGGAAATGCGGATGGTGGCCGTAAAGCGGGAAGAGCCCCCAATACGTCTCGCCCGCGCGCGTCTCGCCGTTGAACCAAAGCGGCATGAGGTCGAATTGGCTGTCTTCGCCCGTATCCTGGTAATGGATGAACCACAGCGCGCGCCACCACGTTTCGTGCTTGGTGAAGAGCGGCCACACGATGTCGGTGACGTCCCCTTCCTGCGCGTAAAGGGGACGCAAGGCGTAATAGCCGTCGTCGGGCCGCTGCTCGTAGAACGGCCCGACCTGGAACGACAGCGCCAACAGGATACTACCGAGCATTCCTCCGCAGTTCCTCGTATTCGCCCAATTCGTAGGCGCCCAGTTCCGACTTGCGCGACTCCACCCGGCGCAATGTGGTCCGTCCGGCCTGCTTGTTGCCGCCGAGGATCTGCACGCGGGCGAGCGACATCACCATGCGGATATCCTCTTCCTTGCCGTCCACCTTCGAAAGTTCGCACGCCTTCTGCACGTTCGCTTCCGCCTCCTTGAGGTCGCCGCCCTTGTCCATCAGGATCGACCCGAGCGTCTCGTAGGCCACGTACAGCTTGGGCTCGGTCTTGACGGCCTTGCGCGCATACTGCTCGGCCTCGTCGTAGCGCTTCTGCCGCCTCAGCACTTCCGCGAGATCGTTCATGGCCAGCACCACCGGACGCTCGTGGTCGGCCGAACGCTTGAGATAGAGCTCGGCCTGCACGTATTCGTTCTTGCGGAGCGCGAGCGCGCCCATCACATAGTTCGCCAAGGGGCTCTTGCGGTCGCGCGACAGGATCTCCCGCGCATGGCGTTCGGCCGATTCCGCATCGTCGAGACTGATATCGAGCCCCAGCACCAGATCCTGGGTGGCCTGGATGTCGGGTCGCGCCTTGCCCGCCACCACGAACGCGTCGCGCGCCGCCCTTCTCGCCTCCGCGCCCTTGCGCATCAGCAAAAAGGCCTTGGTGGTCTGCACGTAATAGTCGTTCACGTTCGTCGTGTTCTTCTCCATCTGCGGCAGGATCACGTCCTCGAGTTCCTTGTCGAACACCGCCTTGGCCTTGGGATCCTTCTCCGCGTCGCTCTGCTGCATGGTTACTGCCGCCATCAGCGACCACGCCCTCAAGTCGGTGCTGTCGCTGTCGGTCAGCTGGCGGAGAATGTCCTTCGCGTCGGCGAGCTCGCCCCGCATGAGGTGCACCATCGCCAGTTCCACCTGCCATTCCTTGCCGTGTCCGCCGAGTTCCGTGGCCTTTTCGAGATACTTGAGCGCCTCTTCGCTGTTGCCCTCGAGGAGCGACAGCCGCATCATGCCGATCAAGGCGTCATGGTCGTACTCGTCCTTGTCGAGCACGTACTCGTAGACCTTGCGGCTCTTGGCGCGCTCGTCCTCGCTGGCGTAGAGCGCGGCCATCATGTTGAGAAGCACCGTCTTGCGGTCGGTCGTGACGAAATCGATGGCGCGCCGGATCTGGCTCAACGCCTCGCCGGGACGTCCGCTCCGCGCCCAGGTGAAGCCCAGGCGGATGAAAATCTCGGGACTGCGGATATAGCCGTAATAGTTGGCGAGCGACCACAACCGGTAGCGGCGGGCGCTGTCCTCCACCACGATTTTAAGTTTGCGCTCGTAGTCCGCCCGGTTCTTGACCGCCTGCGGAACTTTCTGGCGCGCCATCTCGAAGAGATTGAAGAGCGCGCAGATGTTGTCGGCGTCGATCTCCGCCAGCACCTGGCTGTAGGTGTCGAACGCCTCGTCGTTCCTGCCCCGGTCCTGCAGCCACACGCCCCGGTCGTTCGCCACGAACCCGAGATGGCGCCGTAGTTCGAGCCGCATCCGGTCCACCGGATTCTTGGCTTTGCGGATGGCCATGCTGCCCCAGCCGGACTTGACCTGCACCATTTCCAGCATCGCCGCGCGCTTCTCCCGGATATCGGCCTCGTCGCGCTCCTGGGCGCCCAGAGTGAAGAAGCAGGTTTCGGGCACCGGCGTCTTCTCGGCCGCGTACCACAAGTCGGGCGCGCCCCAGATGGCGGTCTTGGCGGCCTCTGCGGGGTCGGCCGCGAACCAGTCCTGCACGAACGGCAGCACGCCGAGATCGAGCGACATCGCCAGCTCCTCGCACTTGTCGCCGCCCAGCTTTTCCTTGCGCACCATGTCCTGCAGACGCTTGAGGTAATCCTTGTCCAGATCGCGATTGAGCGCGATCAGCCGGATCTTGCCTTCGAGACCAGTCTTCTTAAGCATGAGCTTCAGGTGGCTATCCAGCACGCCGTCCGTGATCAGCCAACGCTTTTCGCCCAAATCGGAAATGATCGCCCCGGCCATCCGGTCGGCGAACTCGCCCCGCCTGCCGTCGAAGATGAAGAGGTTGAAAAGAAGCGTGAATGCATACACTCCCGCGAGCACGCTACCGGCCACGATGCCGAACATCCGTCCCTTGAGCGCCACCGGCTTGTCGTCGCGCGATTCGTTGATGCGCACCCTGGCCCGCGTGAGCACGAACCAGTACGCCGCGAGATAGCCGCTCGTGAACGCGGCGAATGCACTGGCCGCCACCGGGAGCACTCCCGCATCGTACATCAGGCTCCCTGCGCTCGCCGGAGTGGCGATGGCCAGGATCGACGCCACGCTCATGCCGATATGGAAGATCCACTGCATCCAGCCCGGTTCGTTGTTGAACGCCACGTTGCAGGAAAGGAGCGACACCAGGAACGGCACGGTGGAGATGAAGAGTACGCTGATCCAGATCCACACCGGACCGTCCGTCCAGCTCCGGACGCCTTTGGCGAGCGACTTGAGCGTGTCCGGCACGCTGCCGGCCATCCCCGCCATGACAAAGAACGCCACCAGCCCCACCAGGAGCAGAATGGCCATTTCCCAGCCGGCTTTCTTGCGGTGCTTGGGATGCTTCTCCCAGATGGCGATCGCCACCACCGGGACCATCGCAAGAAACAGGAACGAGTCCGCCATGCCCAGTCCCCACATGACGGCGAAGAGCAGCCAAGCGCCTACATTGAGCGCCGCGTTGCGCGTACGCCATCCGAGCACGAGCAGCGCCGCCATCATCCAGCAGATCTGGAAGAGACGCGGCTCGGCATGGGTGGCCGCGCTCCGGACGGCCGGAGTGAGCATGAACACGAGCGAGGCCGTCACGCCCGCCAGGATACTGGCCGGCACGCGGAACCGGACCACGTTCTCGCCGTTCATCTGGCCGCGCAGGAAACGCGCGGACAGGAGATACATCATCGCCACCGACAAAAGTCCGCAAATGGGAGCGATGGCATTGCCGCCACCCAGCATCCGCGCAAATGCGGACATGAGCGGATAAGGGGTGGTGGCCGCAGGTTCGAGACCCTGCCAAATGCAGATCAGTTTGGCGCTTTCGCCGGGAAAGGCGAAGTCGGCGCACGAAGCCCAGTAGAGGACTGCCGCCACCAGTGCCAGCCCGGCGGCGATGATGTAATCTAGCTTTTTCACACTTTCTCCAACGCCTGTTTGAGGTCCGCAATGATATCTTCGGGGTCTTCAAGCCCGATCGAAAGCCGGATGAGGTCCGGCGGAATGCCGGCCGCCTTCAGCTGCTCGTCGGTCAGCTGGCGGTGCGTGTGGCTCGCCGGATGCAGCACGCACGTCCACGCGTCGGCCACATGGGTGACGATGCCGATGAGCTTGAGCGCGTCCATGAACTCGATGGACTTCTCCCGTCCGCCCTTGATGCCGAACGTCATCACGCCGCAAGGCGAATTGCCGTCGAACTGCTTCTTGAGGAGCGCGTGGTACTTGCTGTCGGGCAGCCCCGCGAAGTTCACCCACGCCACCTTCTTCTGCCGCTTGAGCCACTTGGCGATCTTGAGCGCGCTTTCGGCGTGGCGACGGATCCTAAGGTGGAGCGACTCCAACCCCAGATTCACCAGGAACGCGTTGAACGGCGAGGGAATAGATCCAAAGTCGCGCATCAGGTGCGCCGTGCACTTGACGATATACGCCATCTTGCCGAACGCCTTGGTGTAGCTGAGTCCGTGATAGCTCTCGTCCGGTTCCACGAGGCCCGGGAACTTGTCGGCGTGCGCCTCCCAGTCGAAGTTGCCGCTATCCACCACGCAGCCGCCCACCTGGCTCGAGTGTCCGTCGATGTACTTGGTGGTGGCGTGCACCACGATGTCCGCGCCGTGTTCGAAGGGACGGCAGAGGATCGGGGTGGGAAACGTGTTGTCCACGATCAGGGGCACGCCGTTCTTGTGCGCGATCTTGGCGAACTTCGCGATGTCCAGCACGCACCCGGAAGGATTGCTCACCGTTTCGCCGAACACCGCCTTGGTGTTGGGCCGGAACGCCTTCTGGATCGTCTTCGCGTCGGCGTCGGGGTCCACGAAAGTGACGTCGATGCCCAGCTTGCGCAGACTCACGTTGAAGAGATTGAAGGTACCCCCGTAGATCTGCGCCGAACTCACCACGTGGTCGCCCGCGTTGCACAGGTTGAGGAGCGAGAACGTGCTCGCCGCCTGGCCCGAACTCGTGAGGATCGCCGCGACGCCCCCTTCCAAAGCCGCGATCTTCTTGGCCACCGCGTCATTGGTGGGATTGGCCAATCTCGTGTAGAAATAACCCGAAGCCTTGAGGTCGAAAAGATCGGCCATGTGCTGAGTCGTATCGTACTTGAAAGTCGTGGTCTGGACAATCGGAACCTGGCGCGGTTCCCCGCACTTCGGCTGCCAGCCACCCTGCACGCATAGAGTATCTATTTTCATATTATGGTATTATATCATATTTTGGCGGAAAAGTCAACACAAAGGGCGGGGAATCGCTCCCCGCCCTTCGGTACGTTCGGCTTTAAGCCCGGTCCTTAGCGGACCTTCTTGTAGCCGTAGACCGCCTTGGGGCCGAGCTCTTCCTCGATGCGGAGGAGCTGGTTGTACTTGGCGATACGGTCGGTGCGGCTCATCGAACCGGTCTTGATCTGTCCGGAGTTGGTCGCGACCGCGATATCGGCGATCGTGGCATCCTCGGTTTCGCCCGAGCGGTGCGAAGTGACCGACGTGTAGCCGGCGCGATGGGCCATCTCGATGGCGTCCAGAGTCTCGCTGAGCGAGCCGATCTGGTTCACCTTGATGAGGATGGAGTTCGCCGCGCCCAGCTTGATGCCCTTCTCGAGGTACTTCACGTTCGTCACGAACAGGTCGTCGCCCACGAGCTGGCACTTGTCGCCGATGGCCTTGGTGAGCGCCACCCAGCCGTCCCAGTCGCCTTCGGCCATGCCGTCTTCGATGGAGTCGATCGGGTACTTCTTCACGAGACCTTCGAGGTACTTGACCTGCTCGTCGCTCGTAAGCTTCTTGCCCTTCTTGCCTTCCTTCCAGGTGTAGTCGTAGACGCCATCCTTGAAGAATTCGGAAGAAGCGCAGTCCATCGCGATCGTCACGTCCTTGCCCGGCTTGTAGCCCGCCTTCTTGATGGCGGCGATGATGCAGTCGAGCGCGTCCTCGATGGAGTCCAGAGCCGGCGCGAAACCGCCTTCGTCGCCCACCGCAGTGGAGAGGTTGCGGGCCTTCAGCACCTTCTTGAGGTTGTGGAACACCTCGGCGCCGCAGCGCAGACCTTCCTTGAACGTCTTGGCGCCCACCGGACGGATCATGAATTCCTGGAACGCGATCGGCGCGTCGGAGTGCGCACCGCCAT
>CAMZDY010000002.1 GCA_947305585.1 uncultured Verrucomicrobiota bacterium
GATTATGAGTCACCTGCTCTGACCGACTGAGCTACGGGTCCTTTTCCAATTGTTTAGTTTATATTATATCATATTGGGGAGGCTTTGTCAACCGGAATTTTCAGAAACAAAGCGAAAGCCGTACCGGATAAAGACTTTACGGAAGATACCGGTAACCGGTGCCGTAGACGGTTTCGATATGGCGATTCAAGGCCGGGCCCAACTTCTTGCGCAAAGCGGCAATCCGGGTGTCGAGCGTGCGGTTGGTGCCGTCGTAAGCATGGCCCCAGATGCCAATTATCATATTCTCCCGCGACTCCGCCTTGGCTTTGGCGGCCGACCGCATCAGCACCCATCCGCCGGAAATGGTAGAGAGCGCGGCAAGGCCGAGCACTCCGGCCACGATCCAGCGAAAACGGTCGCCATCGTATCGCTCCGACCAGGGACCGGGTCTGCGTCCCCGCATCGGCGGACGGCGACGACCCTCCGACGGCATTTCCATCCGGTGTTCGGGCCGGGGCGCGGGAGCGCGATGCTCCAACGTCACCAGCCGCAAAACGAGCAGCAGCAGGATCGCCGCCGGCAACCCTACTGCTGCGAGGAACAATTTAAGTTCCTTGGCCATTATTCGGCAGGTTCAGCCTCGACCTCGGCCTCGGGGGCAGGCGGCGGAGGCGGAGGCGGGCACTCGCCACGTCCGTCCCCGGGCCTGGGGCCGCGCTTCATTCCGCGCGGACCGCGGGGGCCCTTGGACCCCATCATGCGACCGGCATCCACGCTCAGGACGATCCGGGGTGCAGGACGGCGGGGGCACTTGTCACCCTCTTCGCATTTGGGCGGCTCGGGCAACTTCGCCGCGAACTCCTGGTGCTTCTTCACGATCTCGTCGATCGCCGCGGCCACTTCCGCCTTGTAAGCCTCGACCTTTTCCGGGCTGAGGTCCTGATCGAGCACGAGCATCACCGGCTTGGGACCGCGACACTGGCGTTCGCATCCGGGACGGGGACCTTCGCATTTCGGACCCTCCGGGCATTCGGCCATCGCCACTCCGGCAAGAGCGGCAACCGCCATCATCGTAATCATTTTCTTCATAGGCTTGCTCCTTTCTGGTTTTCCGTTGAAGATGCCCATATTATATCATATTTTATCCCGGGCGATTGTCACCAGATTGTGACATCTGCTCAGATGCGATTGTCCCAGTTCTTGAAAACAACCTCTTGTCCGTTCGCCTTGATGGCGTCGTAGACGGCCTGGGGCGCACGCGAATCGGTAAGCGTGAACTGCGCCACGTCGGGCGCATGCTCCTGCTCGAGCACCGCATAGCCGCCCGGAGTGACTTTGCTCCCGGCGGACATGTTGTCGGCCGCATACTGCACGATGTAGTCGCGGAACTTGGGAGCCTCGCGCGTGGAAACGGTCATGCAGCATTGCGGGAAGACGATGCGGAAAGCGAGCATCATCAGGTCCAAGTCGTCCTCGCTCACGGGATATTCGGGCTGAAAGCCGCCCTCCACCGGACAGAACCGGGGAAACGCGAACTGCACCTTCGCCTCGTAGCACTCCTTCATAAGGTAGAACGCGTGCGCCGCCAGCGACGCGCATTCCGGCCGCCAGGGATTGAGCCCCAGCAAAAATGCGCATCCGAGCTGACGGAACCCAGCCTTGCCCGCCCTTAACTGCGTCCAAAGCCGGAAATCGTAATTGGATTTGGGGCCGGCCGGATGGAAATACTTGTAACGGATGGGATCGTACGTCTCCTGGAAACAGGTAAGCGCCTCGTACCCCGCCTTGAAGAGCTCCCGGTATCCTTCTTCCGTTTGCGGCGCCACCTCCAACGAAAGGTTGGAAAACATCTTTTTGAGCATCCGTCCCACTTCCGCAAGGTGCTCGACCGTGTTTACCTTGGGGTCTTCGCCCGCCACGATCAGCAGCGAATCGATACCGGTCCGGCGGACGGCCTCGGCCTCGAGCCGGATCTCGTCCATCGAAAGGTTGCGCCGGACCGTACCCTGATGCTGCACGCGGAAATCGCAATACCGGCAGGAATTGATGCAGGTGTTGCCGATATACAACGGCGCGTAGACGCTGACCGTCTTCCCGTAGTAGCGGATGCGGGCTTTGCGCGCCTTTTCGCGCATTTCCGGCTTGAAGGCGTTCGCGGCCTCGCTGGTGAGGTTAAGAAGATCGAACCAGTCGTGCCGGTCCTTGGCCAAAGACGCGCGCACCATTTCGGGGGTTACGTGCGCGTAGTAGTCGAGAACCTGCGCCTCGGAGAACTTGAGGAGCGGAAACATGGCAATTAGCCCACTGGGGGCAACTTGGCGAAGGACGCCTCGAGCTCTTCATCGGTGGGGATGTAATCGCCCATCACACCGTCGTTGAACTTCTGGTAGGCGACGAGGTCGAAATAACCGGTGCCCGTAAGACCGAACAGGATGGTCTTCGCCTCGCCCGTCCGCTTGCATTCGAGCGCCTCGTCGATGGCGGCGCGAATGGCGTGCGAACTTTCGGGGGCGGGGAGCGTGCCCTCGGTGCGCGCGAAAAGCGTGGCCGCCTCGAAAACATCCGTCTGCTTGACCGACTTTGCCTCCATCAAGCCCTGCGCGTAGAGTTCCGACAAGGTGGCGCTCATGCCGTGATACCTGAGACCACCCGCATGGTTGGCGGACGGGATGAAGTCGCACCCGAGCGTGTACATCTTCTGGAGGGGACATACCTTGCCGGTGTCGCAGAAGTCGTAGGCGTAGCGGCCCCGGGTCAAGGAAGGACAGCTCGCCGGCTCCACCGCGATGAAGCGATAATCGTTTTCGCCGCGCAGCTTTTCGCCCATGAACGGCGAGATGAGCCCTCCAAGGTTCGAGCCGCCGCCCGCGCAGCCGATAATGACATCCGGCTTGACGCCAAGCTTGTCCATCGCCGCCTTGGCCTCGAGGCCGATGATGGACTGGTGCAGCAGCACCTGCGCGAGGACGGACCCTAGCACGTAGCGATAGCCTTCGTGCGTCACCGCATCCTCCACCGCCTCGGAAATGGCGCACCCCAAAGAGCCGGTAGTGCCGGGATGCTCGGCGTTGATGCGCTTGCCCACTTCCGTGAGCATGCTGGGCGAAGGCGTCACCTGGGCGCCATAGGTGCGCATCACTTCGCGCCGGAACGGCTTCTGCTCGTAGGAGCACTTAACCATGTACACCCGGCAGTCAAGTCCAAAGAATGCGCACGCCATCGAAAGCGCCGTACCCCACTGTCCCGCGCCGGTTTCGGTAGTAACGCCCTTGAGCCCCTGCTGTTTGGCGTAGTAGGCCTGGGCGATGGCGCTATTGAGCTTGTGCGAGCCGGAAGTGTTGTTGCCCTCGAACTTGTAGTAGATCTTGGCGGGGGTGCCGAGCGCGCGTTCCAGGAAGTAGGCGCGGATCAACGGAGACGGACGGAACATGCGGTAGAAATCCCGTATCTCTTTGGGGATCGGGAACCACGGCGTTTCGGCGTCCAGCTCCTGCCGCACCAGTTCTTTGCAGAAAATGTGCTCGGCCTCTTCGGCGGTGACCGGCTTCAGCGTGGCCGGGTTTAGGAGCGGCGAAGGTTTTACCTTCATGTCAGCACGCATGTTGTACCATGCGTCGGGCACCTCGTTCTCGGTCAAATACGTCTTGTAAGGAATCTCCATCTCTCTCCTGCCTTTCCGTTTGGTTGTCCGGGGTGGATTCGAACCACCTCGAAGGGTATCAAAAACCCCTATGCTGCCATTACATCACCGGACAATGGTGTGCGCGATTTCAGCCCAGAAGCCGCGAGCGCGCAACCCGCTGGCGAGACTCGCCCCCTCGGCTTCGTCCCGCACCCGCTTGAAGACGCACGAACCGCTTCCGCTCATCATCGCCCCTTCCCCCATCAGCGCCTTGAGTTCGCCGATTTCAGGGTGAAGCCGGATGGCCGCCGCCTCCAAATCGTTGATTGGTTGTATATTATACTCTTTTTCGGAGGGAAAATCAAGACGGCATTTGCAATTGCGGTAAACTTCCGCCGTGGAAGACGCCACGCCCGGATTGGCCACCACCAAGGGAAACGGTAGCCCTATCGCCTCCATTTCGCACTTGGAAAGCGGTCTCACCTTTTCGCCCCGGCCCTCCATCCAGCAAGGTTTTCCGGCCAATAAAGCAGGTACGTCCGATCCGACCGAAGCGGCGATTTCCATCAATTCCGCTTCGTCCTTGCCAAGATTCCAGAACCGGTCGAGCCCCCTCAAGGCGGCCGCCGCATCGGCGCTGCCGCCCCCCAGACCACCTCCGGCCGGAATCCGTTTGGCGACCCTCACGAACGCCCCGCGACCCGGCGCGAGCAGCCGCGCCGCCTTGAGGATGAGATCGTCTTCGTAACCGGTGTCGGTGGCGAGCGAACTCGATTCCTCGATCAAAAGCGTGTCGTGGAGCGAGATGGGCAGCACCACGCTACGAAGCGCGTGGTAGCCGTCGGGCAGGACCCCGTAAACCTCCAGCGTGAGGTTTATCTTGGCGAAAGCCTCGACCTCAAGCGGTCTGCAGCTCACAAATGGCCTTGTAGAGATTGTCGAACAGTTTCCGGAGTTTGCCGGTGGGGACCGTGGAGAAACTGATGCGGATTAGTCCGGAAAGGACGATGACACCCGTCGAATACTTGCGGATCAGGAGCTTGCGCACGTCTTCGGCGTCCACCGCCACCGGCTTCACGCACATGAAGTAGCCCGAGTTGAACGGCATGGGCCGGAACGCCACCTTGGTGTATTCCGGATGCTCGCGGAAAATCTTGCGCACCATGTCGTAGCGGCGCTTCAACACGGCGAACTTCTTGTCCTTCTGCTTCTGGTAGAGCGGATCCAGATATGCGTTGAGCGCGATGTGCTGTCCGAGCGAACTGCAGTTGGAGATGGACGAACGCACGTTGCCGGCCGCCTTGGCCTCGATCGCCTTGAACTGCTCCGGCTCGGTGAAGAGCTTGCCGCCGAACGCCACGAACCCGACCCTGAGACCCCACGCGTAGTCTTCCTTGGTGGTGCCGTCCAGCTTGGCGGCGATGATGCGGTCGTCGGCCTTGCAGAAATCGGCGAAGAGCGATTCCTTGTGCACGCCCGGCTCGTAGACCAGACCGTAGTACGCGTCGTCCAGCAGCACCACCACCTTCTTGTTCTTGCGGACCGCGGTCTTCACCGCCGCCACGATGTTCTTGGCGTCCTCCTCGGTGGGGGTGTAGCCGGTGGGGTTGTTGGGGAAGTTGAGAATGAGGATCTTCTTGTCGCCCTTGGACTGCAACGCCGTCTTCATGGCTTCGGCATCGAACTTGCCGTTGCGCATGAACGTGTTGAACTTGCGGATCCTGCAGCCGATTGTATCGCGGAAAATGAGCTCGTAATTGTCCCAGAAAAGGTCGGGGATCACCAACTCGTCCTCGGCATCGGCGAAAAGTTCGGCGCACACCCTGAGACCGTGCGTAAGCGCGCTCGTCACGACGGGAAGCGAATACTGCACCTTGGACATCGACGGGTTCTTCTGCATCTGCATGCCCTTCCACACTTCGCGAAGGTTCTGGAGCCCGAACGACCCCGCATACAGATACGCCTTCTTGTCCAGCGTGATGGCCTTCTTGAACGAGTCCATCACGAGCGCCGTACCGTCATCCTCGAACGCCATGCCGATCGTGGCGTTGAGCGCGCACTCCTTGGCTTCCGCGCCCTGCCCCAGAATGCCGCCATAGGGGAAGTACATGCGCTTGCCGGTTTCCGAAAGGAACTCCGCCACCGGACCCAATTTGGCGTTGAGGTCCGCAGCCAGCGGATGAAGAGTAGAGTCTGGATATTTCATAATGGGCGAGTATTATATCATATTTCCGCGGAAAAATCAATACCCAATCGATTTATCCGGTAATTCATCATCCGGGGCGAAACCCCCAGTTCCCGTCCCGCCGCGCTCCGGTTGCCCTTGTGACGCAATACGGCATCGCGCAAGATTCGCCTTTCAAAATCGGCCATTTGCGCATCGAGGCTCTTCCCCGGCGCGCCCGAAAATTGATTTTCGGCGAACTCCGGCAACTGCATCTGGGCGGGAAGATTGTAGCCGTGGATCATGTCGTCGCGAGTAGTGAGCACGGCCCGCTCGATGCAATTCTCCAGCTCGCGCACGTTCCCCGGCCATTTGTACGCAAGGAGCATGTTGACGGCCGGCGAGGTGATCCCGCGCACGTTCTTGCCGTACTTGAGATTCATCTTCTTGATGAAATCCTCCGCCAGCAGCACCACGTCGCCCGACCGGTCCGCCAGATTCGGCAGCGTAATGGGGAAAACCGAAAGCCGGTAGTATAGGTCTTCGCGGAAAAGCTTCTGGGCCATCAGCTCCTCCAGGTTGCGCGAAGTGGCCGCGATGAACCTTACGTTGGAGCGGATTTCCTTGTTCGATCCCACCCGGCTGAACGTGCGTTCCTGCAGGAACCGGAGAAGCTTGATCTGGACCGGAATCGAAAGGTCACCGATCTCGTCCAGGAATAGCGTTCCCCCGTCGGCCGCCTCGGCCCGTCCGATCCGCTGGGCGAAAGCGTCGGTGAAGGCCCCCTTCTCGTGGCCAAAGAGTTCGCTCTCGACGAGACTTTCCGGCAACGCCGCGCAGTTCAAGGTGACGAACGGCTTGTCGCGCCGGTGCGAAGCCGCCTGGATGGCCCGCGCCACCAGCTCCTTGCCCGTGCCAGAAGCGCCCCGGATCAGCACCGTAGCCTCCGAAGGCGCCACCTGCCGCACCTGCTCGTACACCGAACGCATCTCCCGGCAGTTGCCGATCATCTCGCCCGGCCGGTCGTTGAGGATCTCCTTGAGCCGCTTGTTCTCGTCGGTCAAAGCCGCGCGCTCCTCCACCTCGGCAAGGCACACCGCGGCCGCGTCGGCCGTGATATTGGCGATAATCTCCAAAAGCGCCACGTCCTTTTCCAGCGTGGAGGCGTTTTGATCCGTATTCTCGCGGTCCACCGACAAGGTTCCGATGACCTGTCCCAGATGGACGAGCGGAACGCAGATGAAGGAAAGGTTTTCGTTTCGGTCGCGCGCGCCGGTGCGGTTGAGAAAGCGCCGGTCGTTCCGGATGTCGCGCACCACTTCCGCCTTGCCGGTGCGCGCCACGGTGCCGGTGATGCCTTCGCCGAGACGATACCGGCCGAGCGAGCGCTCTTCCGCGTTGAGATCGTCGGTGGTGGCCTCGATGCGGAGCTCGTCGCCCTCGAGAAGCGTGATCGTGCCGCGCAGCATGCCCATACGGTCATGCAGCACCGCGATCATCTTTTCGAGCAGCCGCCTCACGTCCCGTTCGGAAACGAGCGTGCGCGACACCTCTTGCAGCACGGAAATCTCCGGCGAGAGCGAGATGTCGTTCATTTCAACGTGTCGTACAGTTCCTGCGCGTACTCCCGGAGCTTAACTTTCTCCTGGGCGATCGCCTCGGGCACCTCGAGTTCGTCGATCTCCTTGAGCAGCGCTTCCACCTTGGGCTTGCCGAACTTCTTCACGGCCGCCATTCCGCCTCCGAACTTCTGCTTGTAGAGCTTGTTCAGCTTGGGGATGAGCGCGTCGAACTTGGCGGCGATGGGCATGATGTACTTGTCGATGTCGGCCTGGTTGGCCTTGAGATAATCGATCGTCTTCACGTAGTTTTCCGCCCCGCCCTTTTCGTAGCCGAGACGGCTGATCACCTTGCCGTCCGCATCCAGGATGAAGCAGGACGGAAAGCCGCGCACCTTGTACTCATCGCACACGGCCTGGTTGTGCTCGCGGGCCCAGTCGGAAAGGATCGTCTTGTCCTGCGGCATGTCGATGAACACGAGCTCGTACCCCGACATCTTCTCGCGGAAGATTTGCGAGGAAAGCACCTCCTGCTCCAGCCGTATGCACCAGCCGCACCAGTCGCTCCCCGAGCAGACCATGAATACGTTCTTGCCGTTCGCCTTGGCGGATTCAAGCGCCTTGGGCAGATTGTCGGTAAAGCCGACCGGCGTGGAACTCGCCGCCAGCATCAATGCGCAGATGAGGGCCGTCATCTTACTCGGCCCCCAGGCAAAGTCCGGTTTCCTTGATGCCGGCCGCATCAAGCGCGTAGGCGGGATCGATCTCGATCGCCACGTCCTTGCGCACCAAGACCCCCGCTTCCGCCAGCGCCTTGGCCCACTTTTCCTGCATGTCCGCCTTGCAGGTGGCGGGCGAGTCGCCGCCTTCCGCGTTCTTCACGGGGCTGAACTCGTCCTTCTGGTCGAACGCCAGGAACGCCGCCGTCTTGGCGTTGGGCAGAATGTCGAAGATGAACTTCTCGAACTTGTAGCCGTTGGGTTCGGCGGGTTTCACCACCTTGCCCTTTTCGTCCACGACCGGGATCTTCTTGAACGCCAGATGAAGCGGCATGGGCCGGCCGGCCTCGCGCTCCAGGAAGGCGCGGTCGAACACATGGATGGCGGGCGAACCATAGAGGAAGTACAGCTTGCCGTCCTTGGCCTTGCGCGTGCACTGCTCCTTCGTCATCTCGGTATACTCCACCATGCGGTACTGCGCGCCGAACTTCATCGGCATGCCCACCTTCTCGAACGGGTCGCGCTTGGCGCAGAGCTTGAGCGAATATTCGCTCTTCATGTTCACGTGGTAGCCGATGAATGCAGGATCGGCGATTTCGACCAGGGGATTGTCCACCTGGAAGAAAAAGACGCTCTTGATGCCGCGCTTCTTCATGTCTTTGAGCGCGCCCGACTTCTTGAGCGCCGCCAAAAGCCCGCCATGGCCGTCGGGCGACATGAAGACGTGCCCGGGCTGGTCGAGAATGATCTTGCCTTCGGCCGTCATGCCCGGCCACATGCCCTGGGTGAAGAAGAACACGTCCTTGGGATCGAGCCCGAAGTAGTTGTTCTTCTCAAAGCATTCCACCGTGGCGGCGGTGTTCGCTTCCGACGTCATCACGTAGAAGGGAATCGGCTTCCCGTAGCGGTTGCCCCGCGCCAGGATCTTGCGCGCATGGAAATAGAAAAGCGGCGCATTGGTGATAGGCCCGATCGGATAGCAGCCCTTGGGGCCTTCGAACCCGAGACGCGAGCCCTGACCGCCAGCCACCAGCAAGGCCGCCACGCGTCCGGCTTTGAGTTCCGCTTCGCCTGCGGCCACCGCCTCCTTGAGCGCCTTGCCCTTCAGCACCGCCACCTTGGGCGCGGTGCCCTTCGAGTTGTCCACCGCCGCGGTTCCGGCCTTGAGCGCCGCCTGGCAGTACTTGACGTTCTTGGGCTCGATCTTGGCGATTTGGGCGAGGAGCGCCTCCTGTTCCGGTTTCTTCAGCTTGCCGTAGAACTTGAGCACATGCTCCTGTCCGCAGCTCTTCAGCATCTTCTCCGCTTCTTGGATGGTCATGGTGTTTCTCCTTGTGTTTTTTTCCAGTTCCAGTAGTCGTGCACAGGCTCCAGAATCCAGCGTTTGTTGTACCAGAACCAGTCGCCCGGATGTTTCATGATGTGCTCCGACAAAATCCTCATCGCCTCTTGGGTGAGCTCCTGCGCCGTCTTGCCTTCCGGCCGGAGCGTCGCAAGGTGGTTGAACGCGTGCTTGCCGCCCCGGCGCTCCATCGCCGCCAGCACGATGGGCGAACCGCACTTGACCGCGAACATGCACGCTCCGTGCGACACGTTCGCCTTGTGGCCCAGAAAGTCGGTTTCCGTATCCGGCGTGGGGACGCGCAAGTCCGGCAATATGGCGAACGCCCGTCCGCCCTGCAGATAATCCTTGATGCGGTTGAGCGTGCCGTGTTCGCTCCGGCAGAGAACCTCGATATCGCCATATTGGCGATTCATCCACTCGTTTATCTTGGGGTTGCGCTGCCTGGCCGCGATGGCGAAGAGCGGCAGCCCGTACTTGGCCATCGACCACGCCGCCATGTACCAGTTGCCGGAATGCGGCACCATGATCACCACGCCCTTGCCCTCGTCCACGTACGCCTGCAGCTTGGCCTTGTATCCCGCGCCGTCGATCACATGCTCGTCCATCCACTGGCGCGTCAACTTGGGCGCGCGGATCATCTCCACCGCGTTCCCGATGACGTTGTAGAGCGAATCTACGGCGATTGCGAGCTTCCCGCGCTCGTCCAGATCCGGAAACACCTGGGCGATCCGTCCGAACGTGCGGGCGCGCTGAAATTTGAACACCCGTACCGCCAAAACCGCCAAACCACGCGCCATCGCCATCGCAATCCGGTATGGAATGACATTCACCAGCGCACAGGCTGTCCTGAGCGCATAGTATTCGAAATTTACGGCCGCACGGCTCTTTCTCATATTGTTACGTATATTATATCATATTTTCCCGCGAAAAGCAACAGAAAAATACCGCGCGCCGACTTTTTCGCGGAATCGCATCTGCTCAGCGGGCGTTCAGGGCCGCTTTGCGCTTCTCTTTCCAGAATTTGAGAAAATCGGCTTCCACATCACGGTCTTGCACCGCTTGCCAGGCGACCTTGGTGGCTTCGAGCGCGTCCATTCCTCCTGCGACCAGTTCCAGATACTTCGGCAATATGTTGCGATAGGCTTCGAAGCGCGGCGAAGTGTACGCGCCCTTTTCCAGAAAATAGACGAGCGCCCACGCGGTGCAATAGTTGAGTCCGACTTTGGTCTGATCGCCGCCATAGAACTCATCGCGCGACATGCCCAGCACCTTCCGGATGTGGGCGGCGTACAGCTGCGGATTGCGATCCACCGCCTTGGCGCGATTGCCCTGATCGGTTATCTTGACCGTATTCTGGGCGGAGTTGTACTTGACGTTCTCGAAAAAGCAGGCGTGGCCTTCATTGAACCAGGTGGCGTGACGGCCCTCTACGGCATAATGCAGATACTGGTGGAAAGCCTCGTGCCGCATGGTGTTGAGCGCCTGCTGACGGTCTTCTGCCGTCACCAGCAGTTCCTCCCGGGCGGGCGACCACAATCCGATGCTCCATTCCATGTCGCAATCGACGGATTTCAGATACTCGTCGTATCCGGACTTGGACTTGAACACCCTCACCGTGCACACTCCCACCTTGTTTTTGGGCGGCACGTAGAACTCGTAGCTCTTGCGCATCGCCTCCATGAGGCGCATCGTGTCGGTGACGAACTTGCCGCCTTTGGCCTTGTCGAGATCGGTCATGAATTTGTAATGGTCGTTTTCCGCCGTCCACCACTTCATGGCCGAATACGCCGTATTCATGCCGGTTGTCTTGTCGGAGAGCGACGCGGCCGCATCTTTCAGCAGCCGCTCGGCCGCCGCATCCGAAACCTGCTCGGCGAAATTGAAGTCGATATAGTATTCGGTTCCGTCCGGCATCGTGCGCCGCGTTTTGTGCCGCACCCCCTCGCCCCACGGATACCTGTCCGGACGCGCCAGCCGCATTTCGTTGCCTTGCTTGTCGCGCCACATCCCCACCAGCTCCTTGGCATAGGCTACTTCCGTTTCGTCGTACACCTTTTCGGTGCGCCGCTCCGAACCCCGGGTGTAGACCCTCGTCCGGGCCGCGGGGGTGGGCGGCGGTATGCCGTGCGAATGCGCCAGCACCTTGAGTTTCACCCGCCCTTCGTCCGTAAGTTCGTATTGTCCTGAGAGCATCGGTTTGGCGTAGAGGGGCGAACCGGCCAGACACAATAGCAGCACCGCCACCATCGCTTTCATGGCGGGGAAGGAGAGAATCGAACGCCGGAACGCGCTCGATTTCGATTCGGCGGCGAGCCGGCGGAACTGCTCGGACGGTTTTTCCAGTTCGCTCAGACACAAGTTGCTGGTGCGCTGGACGGGCAGATACTCGATCCATTTCACCGGCACGTCGTGCCAATCGCCGTCATCGCCGTAGACCGACTTGTACTCCGTCCGTTCGACGCCTTCAAAGCCGTGCGCGGTGACCGCGATCGTGCTCTCGCCCTCTTTCCGATCCACTACGTTCGTCTTGAGTATGCTCCGGGTGACGCAACGCGGATGCTCGAACCGCTTTTCGCCGTGATAGTTGGCCACCGCCTCATGCTCCCAGAACGCCGACGCCTTGCGCTCCAGCACGTCTTTCCAGATTTCCTCGTGCGTGCGCGTCTGCTGGTAGAGCGGAATCGACAGCAAAGGCGCCATCGCGAAATATATGTCCTTGAAATACCGCTCGTTGAACGCCATGAAAAAGCTCTCGGCTTCGTCGAAGTCCCAATTGCGGAACTGCGCGGGGTCGGTATTGATCGTACCCTCGTCCAGATGCTGCGAAAAAAGCAGATTGATCTTGCACTGTTTGAGAAAGACGAAATCGTCGCCACAGCCGACCGCATGGTCCTTCATCAAATCCAGCATCTGGCGCTGGGCGACCGGCGTGAACAGGAGACGGAACTCCACCTCGTCGTCGCGGTCTTTGGCGTGGAACCACGTTTCGAACTCGTGATTGCCCATCAAGGTGAAGTTCGACTCGTCCTTGAGGTTGCGCGAATACGCCTTGAGCCGGCTGAGCCGCCACTTCTTGCGCAACTTCCCCATCAGCTCGTTCTCCTTGCCGGTGAGGCCGGATGGTTCGCGGGAGAAAGTGAGATTGGGCGCGGCGTCGTTGCCGTAGACGAGGAACTTCTGCTCGCTGTAAACCGGGATGGGCTTCTTGACGTACGCATGGAGCGTCTGGTGGCGGTAGACCCTGCGGCGTTTGCCGTCCGAATCCTCCTCCCATTCCGTCCAGGTTATCCGGAGCGTGCCCTCGTACGTCTTTTCGCCCCATTCCATGTCCAGATAGTGCCCGAACGCGAACGGATTGCCGTTGATGACGCCCGACTGGGCGAATATCATCGATTTGCCGGCGTTGAAGGAATCGTCCCATCCGAACTGGCGATGGAGATCCTCCAGGCGTTCCGCCGTGAAATACGGATCGAACTGGAGTTTGGGGACCGTCGCTTCAATGAGACGCACCGGAATATCCCAGGTATAGAGCCGGTTGAGCGGTTCCATCTGCGCCCACGCCTCGGACTTTTTGGCGGCGATGCGCGCGTTGAGTTTCTCCAGCAGTTCCGAAGCCGACCGGAACGGCGAAATCGATGCAACGCCTGTCGCACATCCGGCCAAAATCCCTGCGATCCAGCGATACCGGTCGGGGCCCTGGAATCCGTCCACTGCAAGCGCCCACACCAGCGCCACGCCGGCCCCGACGAAGGCGAGCGTCATGAGAACGCAAAAAAACGTCTTCCGGTTGCCTGCGCGGCGGGCCTGGCTCTGCAGATTCTTGATTACGCCCGCCAACGCGCGATTGGCGTCGATATCCACCCCCGACCGCTCCGTCAACTCGCGGAACTTTTCGCGCGCCATCCGGGCGAACTTGGCCTTGAATTCGTCGCGGTAGCGGACCAGCGGTTCGTAGACGTCTTCGATCAAAAGAACGTACCTCTGGCCTGGGCCTTCACTTCGGCCGAGGCGGTGAACGGAATGCGCGTGGTGTAGCCGGCCTGCGCCGCCACGATCTGCTTGGTGGGCCAATCGAACACGTCGGTGTTCCACTGCATGATGGAATCGTTGTAGAGCGAACGGGCGGCCGTGATCTCTTTCTGGAGATAGCTGTTCTGCTGGATGGCGTCGGCGATGGCGGCATGGGCCTTGAGTTCGGGGTAGGCCTCGACCTGCGGGAACAGTCGGCCGAAACATCCGTCGATCTGGCTGGCCACCTGATTGCGTTCGGCGTCGGGCAGATGTCCGCCCCGGAACGCCGCCACCGCCTTCATCACATCCTTGTCCAGATCCACCGCCTTCTCCACCAGCTTGGCCAGATTCTGGAGGATGACGACGCGCTGTTCGAGATAGTTGTCGATGGTGGACGCATCCGCCTGGATCTTCTGCTGCAACTGGCGGAAATAGTTCCTGGCGCCCACCTTCATGAAAAGGAACACAAGACCAGGTACGATTCCGAGGCACCACAGCATGATTTCGAACAAGAGCGAGCCGAAGCCCACCTTGACCGGCAATTGCCGTTCGATCACGTTCACGTCGCGTCCGGCTCCGTTTACGGGACCGGTCATCTCATCAAGTTCGTTGGCCATTTTGCGGATCCTTTCGGTTGTTTTGAAGTTCAGAGTTTTGCGCGGTTGACGAAGTAGACCGCGCCGACCATGCAAAGAAACGCCCAGAGATAGTCCCAGCGCCATTTCTCGCCCATGAAAAGCAGCATGAACGGCACGAATACGCAAACCGTGATCACCTCCTGGATGATCTTGAGCTGCGCCACGTTCAGCCCCGACGACGCCCCGAGCCGATTGGCCGGCACCGCGATCATGTATTCCAAAAGCGCGATCAGCCAACTGACGAGGATGATGGCCAAGAGCGGCCAGGACGACGAGCCCGGCTTCTGTAGCCGCAGATGCCAGTACCAGGCGAACGTCATGAAGAGGTTGCTGGAAACGAGCAGCGCTACGGTCACGATCACGCCGGCGGTTTTGGAGAGCGGAAACATGGGAATGTCAGTCCTTTCAGAAGCGCGGAAGTTTCATGAGCGAATCGGCCCGTCCGCCCTCTCGGGAACGCAGTTTCCACAGCTGGCCGTGCTCCGCCCGGAGCGCCCGGAGCCGCGACTCGTCCCGGCGATGGCAGGCGCAGTCGATAAGATCGGCCATGTAGACGATCTCCCGGGCCCAGATGTTGCCGTCGTCGGCATAGCGCCCGGCCGCGATCTTCACTCCGTGCGCGATGCCGCTTATTTCGTCCAGCACCGCATCGGTGAGCCCGGGGTGACGCGAATAGCCGTGATCGTTGCGCAAAATGTTGAACAGTTCCGAGCAATTGGCTTTCAGGGCGCCGCCCCGCAGATAAAGCGTACCCAACTTGAGGAGGAGCCCGCCCAAAGGCGCGTCCATCACGCGATTCAATTCCAGCTCGAGATCCATCTTGGCGGCCTTCGCGCCGCTCGCGGCGAAATTGCCGCCCAGGATGATCCCCGGGAGCGAACATGCAAGCGGCTGCCAATGGCCCTCGTCGCCCCAGTCCGTCACCATATAGCCCTTGGCGCCGAAGAGCCGTCCCGCGCGTTCGGCCGCCTCCAGATTTTCGCGCATGTTCTCCACCCGTCCGCCCAGGGAGCGCCAGCTGGAGGTGCCGGGACAGACGTAAAAGTCGAGTCCCGACCGCTTGAAGGCTTCGGCTTCGCGCATGAAAGGATGATTCCCTTCGTAGCCCCAGTCGAGCGCGATCAGGTCTTTGGGGAGCCGCTCGATGAGTTCCGGATGCTTGAGCACTATATCGCCCCAGAACATCGGACGCTTGCCGAGGCGCCTCGTCACGTCGCAAATCTTTAGCAGGAATGCAAGGTACTCCCCGGGATCGGAAATCTCGAACGTCTCGTCGCAGCAGATGTTGGCGAGGGGCGACTTGAAACAGGGCAAAAGCGAAGCGAGTATCTCCTCCACCAGCTTGATCGAACCGGGATTCGCGGGATCGAGCGTCGTGGGGAACTTTTTGATGGCGCCCCACGGCGTGACCGCCCCTCCATCGGGGAATTTGGCGAGCCCGTTGTACTCGGGATGGACGAGCCAACGCTCCATGTGGCCGAACGTATTCTGGCAGGGCACGAGCTCGATGCCGTTCATCTCGCAATAGACGCCAAGCTTCTTGATCTCCTCGGGCGAAAGCGCGTCGGATTCCTCCCAGACCGTTTCGTGTCCCGGATACCGGAACGTGTGCTCCATGTAGAGCTGGAACTGGTTGTAGTCGCACCGGGCGAGGAGATCCACGATCTCCTTCAGGGTGCGGAACGTGGGCACGCGATCGCGGCTTATGTCGAGGAGGTATGAACGGACTTCAAACATCGGTCGAGATTCTCCCTGGCCTGCCACACGTCGATATGTTTGAACACTCCCCGGTTGTATACCACCTGTCCGCCCACGATCGTCATGATCACGTCGGCCGCCTGCATGGAATTGACCACCAGCGAGGCGATGTCGTTCACCGGATAGAGATGCGGCTTCTTGAGATCGATCACGATGAGGTCGGCCCGCTTGCCGGGAGCGATGACTCCGGTGTCGTTCCGCCCGAGCGCCTTCGCGCCGTTGACGGTGGCCATGTCGATCACGTCCCAGACGGAAAGCGCGGCCGGATTGCACGTGGAACCCTTGGCGAGGAGTCCCGCGAGATGCATCTCCTCGAACATGTTCAGATTGTCGTTGGAGGCGCAACCGTCGGTGCCCAGCGCCACGTTCACCCCGAGTTCCATCGCCCGCACGATCCGGGCTATGCCGGAGCCGAGTTTCAGATTGCTGGTGGGGTTGTGGACGAGCGTGACGTTCTTGTCGCGCATCAGTTTGAGGTCGTCGTCGGTCACCCACACGCAATGCGCCGCATACCCGCCATAATCGAAAATCCCCAGATCCGCGAGATAGCGCATAGGCGTCTTGCCGTGACGCTTGATGCACTCCTGATGCTCCTTCTCCGTTTCCGACACGTGCACATGCACCGGACGGCGGAACACCCGGTTGGCTTCGGCCAGATCCTTGCAGAACTTGGGCGTGGTCAGATATTCGCTGTGGATGCAGAAGTCGCCGACGATCTTGCCGCCTTCCGGATGCTCCACCACGAAGTCCACGCATTCCTTCAGCCGGTTGGGCGGGATCTCCTCCTTTTCGCTGAAGGAAAGCCCCACCCGGCAGAGATTGCCCCGCATGCCCGAAGCCGCCAACGCCTTGGCCCCCGCTTCCGGGAAATCGTACATGTCGGCCACCATCGTGGTGCCGCCCGCCAGCATCTCCATCGCCCCCCAGGTCATACCGGCGGCGATATCCTCGGGTCGCATCTTGGCCTCCAAGGGGAAAATCGCCTCCTCCAGCCAACGCTGCAAAGGCAATCCGGCCCCCACGCTCCGCAAAAGCGTCATAGCGGTGTGGCCATGGCAATTCACGAGCCCCGGCATTATGAGGCACTTGTTGCAGTCGATTTCGCCGCCCCCCACCTTGGGATCGTCGCTGATGAATCCCCGCTCGTCCACATACACCGGCTCCTTGACGAGCGTGTGGCCCTTCATCACCGTTGCGTTCGTCAGAACCATTTGGATATCCTTTCCACTATTTTCCGGGCGAGACGGCGCTTGGACATGATCGGCAGCCGCTCCACGTTTCCGTCCGGAAAGACGAACGACGCAAGATTGGTGTCGGTCCCGAAACCTGCGCCGGGACGGGTCACGTCGTTGGCCACGATCATCCCGAGCCGTTTCCGCCGGCACTTCCCGGCGGCGCTCTCCAACACCCGGTCGGTCTCGGCGGCGAACCCAACCTTATGGCGGCACTTGACGGAAGCGAGGATATCGGGATTGCGGACGAGTTCGATGGTCTCTGGCATTTCGCCCTTGTGCAGTTTGCGCGCGGCCTTGACTTTCGGACGGAAATCCGCCACCGCCGCCACCCCGACCAAGACCGAATCCCGGTCCAGCACGCCCTTGACCGCCTTCAGCATGTCACGCGCACTCGTCACGTCGATCCGCTTGACGCCCTTGGGCGTTTTCAGATTCACCGGACCTGCCACCAGAAAAACCTCGTGACCCGACTTGGCCGCCTCCTCCGCCACCGCAAATCCCATTTTGCCGGAGGAAGGATTGGAAAGGAACCTCACCGGATCGAGAAACTCGCGGGTGGGCCCGGCGGTCACTACGAAGCGCATTTGGCCAAACAGCCGGCTTTAACGCGCAAAAATATCCAGCAGGTCAAAGGAACCGTGAGGATGTAAAGGAGCCCCACCACGCCGATCGTAAGCCAGAAGTTGGTTACCAAAAGCGCGATGATCAGCACCAGCGACGCCATCACCGGCAGCATGTACTTTTTGGAGATGTGGATCTTCTTGAGACTGATCGTCGGCAGACGCGACGCCATCAGCGACCCCACGAAGAGCAGCATGAAAATCCCGAGATACGGATTCTGCAACAGCCCGGCGAACGTGGCGGAAACGCCCTTCGCGTCCAGCGCCAGCGAAATGATGGCGGGGGTGAGCACCATCCAGCAGCCGCCCGGAGCGGGCACGCCGGTGAAAAAGTGCTTCCAGTAGTCGGCCGAAGGTTTTTCGAGCATGGTATTGAACCGGGCGAGACGGAAACAGTCGCACATGGCGTAGAACAGCGCCGCGCCCAAAGTGAGCCGCACCATCACCGGCGACACGGGAGAGCCGTCCGCCAGCAGATGCCCGGGGCCGCCCGTCATCCAGTAGTACATGAACATGGCCGGCGCCACGCCGAAATTGACGAAGTCCGCGAGCGAATCCAGCTCCGCCCCCATTTTGGAGGAAGCCTTGAGGAGCCGGGCGATGCGTCCGTCGAGTCCGTCGCAGATGCAGGCCACGAACAGCGCCGTCAGCGCCTGGATGAACCGGCCTTCGCTGGAGAAGGAGATGGACGTGATGCCGGCGCAGACCGCGAGCGACGTGACCAGATTGGGCACGATGGCCCGCAGAGGCACTTCCGGCTCGGATTCGCTGATCGGCTGGTATTCTTCTTCGTTGTTCATTTGGACAAATGCCCCAAAACGGTTTCGCCGGCCACCATGATCTGGCCCACGCGCACTTCCGGCTTGACACCCTCCGGGAGGTAGACGTCCAGCCGCGAACCGAAACGGATCAACCCGAAACGCTCGATGCGCGCCAGCTTCTGGCCTTCCTCCACCTGGGGAACGATGCGCCGCGCCACGAGCCCCGCGATCTGCGTGACCCCGTAGGTCTGGCCGTTCTCCGCCTGGATAAGATAGTTGCAGCGCTCGTTCTCCTTGCTGGCCTTGTCCAGACTGGCGTTGAAGAACTTGCCGGCCGCCACGTATTCCTTCTTGAGGATTTCGCCGGCGGTGGGCATGCGGTTCACATGCACGTTGAAGACCGACATGAATACCGAAACGCGCCAATACTTCCTGCCGTCCGCCAGCGAATCGGGGAGCTCGCACTCCTGTACGAGACAGATGCGTCCGTCGGCCGGAGAGAGAATCGCCTTTTCGTCCTCCGGCGGATAGCGGTCGGGGTCGCGGAAGAACAGGAACGTCCCGTACGCCAAGAGGAAAATCGGCAGCACGAACAGGGTGAGCGCAAAAGACTTGAGGAAAATCGCCGCCAGCGCCACCATCAAGGCGAACACGAGAGCGATCAACCCGAACTTGACGCCCTCGCGGTTGATGTGCGGCAATAGATACGCCCTGTTGCTGAAATCCGGTTTAGTCGCTTCCATGTCAGTTGACCGATATCTTGATGGTGTTGACCGGCCCGTTGGCGGGCGGCTGGTTCTTGGACGGCTTGGGCCCGTTCTTGCGGGGCGGACCGATGAGCGCGCCGAGCACCCGGCCGAGCGTCTTGGGCGCCTGCTCCACAAAGCATTCGTCCTTGAGCTGCTCCAGCACGCGGTTGATCACATCTTCGCCCAGTTCGCGGTGCGCGTTTTCGCGTCCGCGGTACTGCAGCGACAGCTTGACCTTGCAACCGTCCTTCAAAAAGCCCCGGATCTGGCGGAGCTTCATCTCGAAGTCATTCGTGTCGGTGCCGGGATGGAACTTGATCTCCTTCACCTTCTGCACCTTTTGGGCCTTGCGCGCCTGCTTTTCGCGGATGGATTCCTCGTACTTGAATTTGCCGTAATCCATTATCTTGCAGACCGGAGGATTGGCGGTGGGGGTTATCTCCACCAGATCCAGGCCCCTATCTTCGGCTATCCGCATTGCGTCGCGGGTGGCCATCACGCCCATCATATTTCCGTTGGCGTCAAGAACGCGAACCTGCGGAACGCGAATCTTATAGTTCACACGAGTGAGCTGTCCCATTAACTCCTTTTTGCGTTGTGGTTGTGCGAGATGCTGGCTTTTACCAGTGTTTGTGTCATATTATATCAAAATTCCGCGGAAATTGCAAGAGGTCAGAAGAAAATATCGCGTTTTCCCCGGGCCGTGGCCTCGTACTGCTTGAGGACGGTCGGATAGAATTTGGGGAGCCACTCCTTGATTCCCTCGAGCTCCTTCCGGATCAGCCGCTCGCCGATTTCGCGCGTCGCCTCGGAGGCGAAATCGTCCAGCCATTCGCGGAAAGTGAGCACCGCGTTGATCTTGCAGAATTTGCCTTCGCGACCCGTTTTCAGCGCGTCCATGATGCATCCGCCCGTCCGCCCGCACCGGTAGCCGGCCGTGCAGAAACTGGTGATGATGTCGCGCGAGGCGAGATAGCGCACCATCTCGTCCAGCGACCGGTTGTCGCCCAGCATGAACTGCTGGCGATCCTTGTCCTGCTGCGCTTCGTCCGCGAAATCGCTGTAGCCCTTGATGGCGATGTTGGACGAACAGTCGAGCTGGGTCATGCCGCACCCCAGCAGCCGGTTGCGGCTCTGGGCGCTTTCGCGCGCGGTGATGATGATTCCGGTGTACGGCACGGAAAGCCGCGCGATGACCACGATCCGGTGGAAAGTGTCGTCGTCGATGAGCCAAGGCGACTCCTCGGGAACTCGCGTACCGGAAGCCGGCTCCAGACGCGGGAACGAAAGCGTGTGCGGACCGATGTTGAACCAACGCTCCAGATCCCGCGCATGCATGATGGTGGCCAAAAGTTCGTAGCGCCAGTCGCAAAGTCCGTAGAGTACTCCCAGCCCCACGTCGTCCACGCCCGCCTCCAGACAGCGATGGAAACAGGTGGTGCGCCAGTCGTAGTTGCCCTTCACCGACCACGCCGGATGCATCTCCTCGTACAGCTTGCGGTTGTACGTCTCCTGGAACACCTGGAAAGTCCCGATCCCCACCGACCGGAGCACTTTAAGGTCCGCGATCGGCAACGGCGCGGCGTTCACGTTGACGCGCCTTATCCCCACCTTGCAACCGCTCTTGGGCGCGGCGAACTGGTTGGCGTAGCAAGTCTCGATCGACTCGGCGATATATTCGGTGGACGTGGTCGGGTGCTCGCCGTAGACGGCGATGATGCGCTTGTGGCCGATCCGCCCCGCCACCACCGACAGCTCCTCCTTGAGCTCGTCCATCGACAGCACCCTCCGGCGCTGCTCGCCGTTCCCTTCGCGGAATCCGCAGTACTTGCACCCGTTCACGCAGAGGTTCGACATGTAGAGCGGCGCGAACACCACGATGCGGTTGTCGTAGACCGTCTTCTTGATGCGCTCGGCCGCCGCCTCCATCTCGCGGAAGAGGTCGGGGTCCTTGACGCGCATGAGTACGCACGTCTCGTCCGGCGTCAGCGTCTCGCGCGTCGATTCCGACTTGGCAATTATCTCGCGCACTTGGGCCGGATCGGGCTCGCCGTCCTCGTCCATCGATTTGATGAGCGTGTTGATCTTGGCGTCGTCGATGAAGTGCTTGCCGCCCGGCAGATACTTGTCGATCTCCGCCTGGACGATGAAGTTTTTGCGGTAATCCTCCGCAGTCTCAAACTTTCTTATGGATCGGAAGTCTGCCATTTTCCAGCGCATCCTTTACTATCATTCTCACTTCGGTGTCGAAATCGCCCGCGATCATCCACTTGAGGAACTTGGGCTCGTTGAACATGAGATCCTTGAGCTTCTCGCCCTTCTTCTTGCCGAAATTGATCACCACCTCGCCGTCTTTCCAGCGGAGCATGCCCTGCCGGTCCACGTTCGCCGGATCGTGCGGCACCAGATATTCGTCGAGCGCCTCCGCGGTGTCCGGCAGGTCGTCGTAACGCTCCAGCTGCGCCTTCAGGATGTCGAGCGTGGCGCGGGTGTCGGCCTCCGCCCCGTGTGCCCCCTCGTGCGCCCGTCCGCAATAGTACTTGAGCGCGGCCGTGAGATCGCGCGGCTCCTTCCGGTGGAAGATGCGCTGCACGTCGATATGCCTGCGCGATCCCGCCCCGAAGTTGCGTCCCGTCCGCGCGAACTCCTCCTCCAGCATCGGAATGTCGAAACGGTCCGAATTGTAGCCGGAAAGGTCCGCATCGCGGAAGAATTCGAAAATCTCCTCCGCCTTCTCCGCGAACGTGGGGCAATCCTTCACGTCCTCGTCGGCGATGTGATGCACCGCCGTCGTCTCTTCGGGAATGTGCACGGTCGGGTTGAGGAGCCAGCAGCGCTCCTCTTCCGTCCCGTCCGGCATCACCCGGATCGCCGCGAGCTCGATTATCCGGTCCTTGCGCGGCGAAGTGCCGGTGGACTCGATATCGAACACGACGAGCGGCTTTTCGAGTTTCAGACGGAGCATAGGAGATCGTTCCGGTAAAGCGCCCTCACGGCATCGCAATCGAGCGTGTGCCCCGCGCGGAAGCTGACTACCGTCCCGCAGAAACGGTCCGCCCCGGTGAGACTCAGCGCCGCCATCAAGTCGAGCGTGGCGCGGTGCCACACCGGCTCCAGGAACTTGTTCCCCACCGGGAAACGCGGCTTGGAGTAGAACTTCTTCGCGCCGTGAATGAGGATGTTGCGCTTGTTGTAGCCCCAGTTGCGCGTGGCGGCGAAAAGCTTGCCGATCGTCATCGCCGCGATGTACTGCTGATAGGTGCAGTTGGTGCGCGCTTCGGACGCGTAGCGGAACGTTTCCGGCGTCGCGTCGAACCGCACCCGCTGAGTCCCGATGATCGTCTTCCACGAAATGGCGCAGTCGATCCTGAGGTTCTTAGATCCGTTCTCGGCCGGCAGGAAGAGGAGGAAGTCGCCCCGCTTGCCGCCGAACGCCACCGGCTCCTTGACCGTCACGAACGTGGCGTCTTCCTCCGTCTCCACGATCTTCGCATGCTCCATCGCCTTGATAAGCGGCAAGCTCGACGCGTCGAACAAAGGCGGATCGCCGGAATTCACCTTCAAAAGCACGTTGTCCACCCCGAGCCCCAGCTTGAGCGCGATGATATGCTCCACCATGCGCAGATAGTTGTGGGGCGAACCCGAGCGCATCACCAGATTCTGCGCGCTTGTCCACAAATTGGCGATGTCGATCTGCGTGTCGAGCTGTTCCGGCAGGTCCATGCGCCGTATCCACCAGCCCGGCTTCACGCTCGGGGCGAAAGTAATGGTCTGCTTGACCCCGCCGAAGAACGTCCCCACGCCGGCCACCGCCGCCTCCGAAGCGAGAGTGCGCCGCTTGACCGGGAGATTCAGCTCCGCCACATTGCTCGTGCGTTCTTCGTCCACCGGGAGCCCCTTGAACGCCTCGTAAGCGTTCCTGATGGCGGCCGCAGAACCGAAAACCGTCTTTCCGATTGGATAATTTACCATTTCCATGTCCTATATTTTACCAAAAATACCACCTGTTTGTCAATATGACATACACCCCCAATGCAAGATTGGTGGTGACGTGTCCCGCGATGGCGGAAGCGAGTCCCTTGCGCAAATACAGCGCAAAATAAACGGCTCCGGCCACCAAAGCGCAAAAATACTTGTCGTGCTCGACGGCGAAAAGCGCAAGCATGATGAGCGCGGCCGACCGACGGGACCAACTCTCTGCGAGCCAGTTGTAGAGCCAGTCGCGAAAAAACAGCTCTTCGGCCGTTGCGATCACCAAAGCGCTCCCCAGGAGCTGGATGTAGGGATGCGGCACCGCCGGTTTCTCCGCCACCTGCACCCAGCCGAACGCCTCCGGCGCGATCCAGACAAGGAACACGGCGAGCCCCGCGAAAACCCCCGCCACCACTCCTCTCCATTCCAGCTTGAACCCCTTCCGGCAGCGCCACGCCAGCGGCACCAGGAGAATCCCCGAGCAGACGGTCCTCAGCCAATAGGGGAGCCCCGCCATCATGAGCACCATCCAGACGACGTACGGCCCTAGCTTGAGAACGTTTTCCACTCCCCGCTCCTCATTTTCACCTTGAGTTCTTTCGCGTGCAGATACAGCCGGTCGGCCTTGCGCGCGCCGTACTTCACGTCACCCTTCACCGGATGCCCCGCCTCCGCGAAATGCACCCGGATCTGGTTCTTGCGTCCCGTTTTGAGCTTCACCTCCACCCGATCCCCCACCCGGCGCCATTCCGTGATGGCCAGTTTCCCGCCTTCGTCCGGCCCGACGCTCCGCACCTTCATCGTCTTGGGATCGTCCTTGAGGAAACTCTCGAACCGGCCTTCCTCCGCCTCCAGCTTGCCTTCCACCTTGGCGATATACGTCTTTTCCGTCAGCTCGCTCCAGTTGTCCCGGTACCAGTCGGCCGTCGCCTCGTCCTTGGCGAACATCATCACCCCCGACGTCTCCCGGTCCAGCCGGTGCACCAGCCAGACGCGCTTTTTCGACTTCGCCTGCCCCTTGCGCACGTAGTCGTTGAGGATGTTTTCGGCCGTCGCCTGACTCTCCCTCGCCGCGCGCCCCGTCACCTTGGTGTGCGTGGTGAGCAGTCCCGCCGGCTTGTCGATGACGATTATCCGCTCGTCCTCGTAGAGAATGTCGAATGGCAGACGCGGCCTCATCGGAAGATTTCCGGCACCCCCAGATCGGACGGCACCGCGAACCCGTGCGGCCCCAGATCGAACGGAAACACCCGCACCCCGTCGGGCGAACAGTTGCGCTTGAACGCCTGGGTGAAGAAACGACGGATGAAGATGTCGAGCGTGCGATCGATCTCCGCCTCGCCGAAACGTCCCCGGAAATACTCCTTCGCGCTCGACGCAAGCTCCGCCCGGCCCATCTCGTTCATGACGAAATTCCAGAGGAAGAAGTCGTGCAGCTCGTAGGGCCCCACCGTCTTTTCCGTCTGCTGTCCGGGAAGGAGTTCGGGACTGATGGGAGTGGCGACGATATCCAAGATCGCCTCGGCCGCCAGCCCCGGATGCTTCCGGGCCCACCATTCGCACATCTTGCGCACGATCGTCTTGGGAATGCCCGCGTTCACCCCGAAATGCGACATCTGGTCGCCGTTGTACGTGCACCACCCGAGCGCGATCTCAGACATATCCCCCGTGCCCAGATTGAGCGCGTTATGCATGTTGGCTTTGTCGAAGAGGATCAAGGTGCGCATGCGCGCCTGCGCGTTTTCGAAGGTGATGTCGGGTGTCTTGCCGTCGTGTCCGATGTCCTTGAAGTGCTGGCGGCACGCCTTGACGATCGAAATCGTCTCGCACTTGAGACCCAGCCCCTCCGCCAGCTTCTCCGCGTTGCCCTTCGTCCGGCCCGTCGTGCCGAAACCCGGCATCGTATAAAGACGGATCCCCGCCTTGTCGAGTTTCAGTTCCCGGAACGCCGCCTCCGCCACCAGACAGGCCAGCGTGGAGTCGAGTCCGCCCGACAGCCCCAGACAGACGTTCCGGCACTTGATGGCCTTGAGCCGGGTTTTGAGTCCCTTGACCTGCGTCTTGAAGACGTCCGCCGCCTTGCAGGGAAACGGCTCCACGCTCCCCTTCTTGGCCGGCCGCCCCAAGAAACCCCGGTGCGTCTTCAGGCTCCCCACGTCGACTTCCGGCTTTTTCATTGCGCGAGCGTGCTCTGGATGGCGGCAGTGAGCGTGTGGCTCTCGCCGGGCTGTAGGATGAACGCTTCGTCGCGCCACAGGGTGGCCGGCTCCACGCACAGGAACTTCTTCCAGTCGTCTTCCGCCAGATCGTAGATTTCCTTGGGTCCGGGATTCCAGACGACCAGTTTCTTGTTGCCGTCCGAAACGAGCGCGATCGCCCGCTTGAGTCCGTTGTCGATCAGCGCGAACTCGTGCTTGGGCTCGGCCTTGAGCCGGATCACGTGGTCGGCTTCGGTATCGGTCTTGAAGTCGCCCGCAAAGGTATGCGTACTCATGTCGCGCGCGTCGATGTACTCCAGGCCCTCCACGCCCTTCACCTCGCACAAATTGCGGTCCATCACCCGGAAATACGGATGGAACCCTTCGGTGAGCGTCATCTCCTCCGTCCCCGTGTTCTTGGTGGTCAAGGTCAGATTGAGCTTCATCGACACCGAAATGCGGTATTCGAGCTCGAAATCGTTCTTCCACACGCTGCGCGTCTCGTCGTCGGACTTGAGCCCCAGCACGATTTCGGTCATCTCCTCCGAATAGGAGCTGCCCTTCACCTCGAACACGCAGAACCGCGCGAACCCGTGCGACTTCGATCCCGGCTCGCCGCTCTTGCCGAACCAAGGCCAGCACAAGGGGCAGCCGCCATGCACCTCCTTGCCGCGCACGTAGTCTTTGTACGCGCTCCGGAAGAGTACGGGCGAGTGTCCGGTGGGACGGTACGACAGCACGTTCGCCCCCAGAAGCGACACTTCCGCCGTGCCGAACTGGTTGGAGAGCACCACCTCCGGATAGCCGCCCAGTCCCTCGTGGAACACGATGCGTCCCGGCGCGCCGTAGCGGGTGTTGAGTTCAAATATGTTGATGTTCACGCAGTATCGCTCCTTTCAGATAAAGTCCTTCGGGGAAATTCAGCGCCACCGGATGGTCGGCGGCCTGACGCGTCCGCCCCACAATCTGGAAACTCCGCTTGGCATCTATGGCGGCCTCGCGCAGAATCTGGTCGAAAAACTCCGGCGTCATCGCGCCCGAACAAGAGAACGTGGCCAGTATCCCGCCCGGCTTCAACAGTTTCATCGCGAGGAGGTTGATGTCCTTGTAGCCCCGCGCCGCCTTCATGAGCTGGCTTTTCGACTCCGCGAACTTGGGCGGATCCAAGACGATCAGATCGAACGACCGCCCCGCGTCCCGGCAGTTCCGCAGATACTTGAACACGTCCGCATTGACGGTTTCGCACTCCACCCCGTTCAAGGCCGCGTTCTTCCGGGCCAGCTCCAGCGCCCCCTCGGAGAGGTCCACCTGCGTCACCTTCGTCGCCCCCGCCTTGGCCGCGTAGACGCCGAATCCACCCGTGTAGGAAAAGCAGTTGAGCACCTCGCGCCCCGCCGCCAGCTCCCCCACGAGACGCCGCGCCTCGCGTTGGTCGAGATAAAACCCCGTCTTGTGCCCGGCGCGCACGTCCACCAGAAACTTGATCCCGTTCTCCGCGATCTCGATCAAATCCGGCGCCTCCTCGCCCCAGACCGGACGCCACTTGGGCTCCGTGACGAGCCCCTCCTTGCGGCGCGACTCGTTGTCGAGCCGTTCCGAAACGCTTTTGACGCCCTCGATGCGCTTGAGCCCCTCGACGATCCGGTCGCGATAGAACTCCGCCAAAGCCGAAGTGAACTGGCACACTATATGCCCGTCGTACCAGTCGGCCACGAGACCCGGGATGCCGTCGTTCTCCGCATTCACTAGCCGCACGCCCGCGCCCGGCTCCACGCGACGCGACGCGATCGCCCGCGCCAACAGCTCCTCCACCTCGCCCTTCAGGAGCCGCACCCGGATCATGCTGGCGGGTGAATATACGCCCTCTCCGAGCTTCGTCCCTTCCGCGCTTCGCACCTCCACCGCTTCGACCGCGCTCGAAGCGGGACCCGCGATCGCCCCGGAGAAGATCCAGGGGTGGCCCGCCATTACGCTATGGTCGCGTCCCGGCTTGAGCGTGATGGAGATCATTGGCGGAAAAGCTTCTCCACCTCGGGTTCGACCGCCAAAGTGCCGGTCCGGGGCGGCTTCACCTGCCTGGCGTCGTTCGGGAAAGTGGCCGCGCGGAACTTCTCCACATGCTTGATGGCGTTCTCGCGCCGGATCTCCTCCAGCTGTTGCACCTCCTTGCGGATGTGCTTGCGCTCCAGTTCGCCCGTGGCCGCATTCATCGCCTGGAGCTTGAGGCCCATCTTGGCGAGACAGTCGAGGTCGTTGATCCAGCCTTCCAGTTCCCACCAGAGCTTCGGTTCCTCCATCGGCAGCTTGCGCTTCAATACGTCCATCGCCTCCACGATCTCCTCGAAGGTCCAGTCGCCCACGCTCTCTTCGCGACGATACCCCTGACTGTTGCCCTGCGCCTGGTCGGAATTGTGCGTGGCGAACACCTTCATCGCCTTGGCCACCTCCTCGTCCGGATAGATCGCCTTGAACGCATCCTTCCAGTTCTGCTCCGAATCGAACGCCCCCGTGTTCCAGCACCAGTCCGCCACGCCGAAGAGCGCCACCTTGTTGGCCTCGCAGTTCTCCATCGGATTCGTCACGAACCCGGAGAATTCCGACCGCTCCAGCCCATACGTGCGCCCCATCAGCACCTTGGAGCGGCAATAGTCGTTCACCGGCCAGTTCCACCACACGAAAGGCGGCCTCCGGTACGACCGCGCCACCTTCTGCGCATCGGCCGAGAGGATGTCGTAGCAAACCTCTCTGCCCGTCCAGATGATCATCGTCTTCGGGTCCAGCTTTTCGCCCAAAGTCTTCGTGTAGGCGTGCTCGCCCCGTCCCCAGTAGACATTGGGGCACATGATCATCGGGAACACCCCGCCCTTCGCCTCGAGATGCCGCCACATGAGATTGCAGATCTTGGCGTGGAATTCCGCGTCCGCGTCGCCGAAGTCGTCGAAGAACGCCGCGAACGCCCGCACGCCGAGGTCGTACATCGCGTCCAGTTTCCGGATGAGCGCCTCGGTGTCCTCGCGCTCCGCCTCGCCGCCCTTGCGGAAGCCTCCGCCCAGATGGATGGCCCAGTAGAACCGGATCTTGTTCTTGCGCGCCACGTCCAGCAGCCGCTGGAAGTCCTTGGCCTCGTCTTCGGGATACGGCTCGCGCCACTTCTCGTGGTGGTAGGGATCGTCCTTGGGTCCGTAGAGGAACAGGTTCAGTTTGTTCCGCCCCATGAACTCCATCGTCGAAATCCTGCCCTCGGTGCCCCAGGGCCGTCCGTAATACCCTTCCACCACACCGCGCAGACCGATGTCGGGACTGTCCTTGATCACGAGATTGGGCAGTTCCTTCAACTTCGGCGCGAGCTGATTCAGGGTCTGGCGCGCGTAGAACGCCCCCGAGTCGCCGCCCGCCCGGATCTCCGCCACGCCGTTCGTGAGCGTGAGCGAATACTCCTCCGGGCCCATCGTTTCGTCCACGGCCGAAAGTACCACATAGTCCTCCGACCCGAAACTTCCGGGCAACTCCGAAACCTCCTTCGGCACCGGATACACTCCAATCGCCGCCGACAACAAGACAATATTAATCATAGTACTTCATATTATATCATATCCCGCCCGAAAAAGCAAGGGTTTTCTTGGATAAAAGGCTAAAGGAAATGTGCGATTGACTATTGCGGTTTCGGGCGAAATATGATATAATATACGGTCATGAAACAAGAAGTGAAAGTTTTCGATTTCGATCTGGCCGTGCGCGAACAGTACGAGGCGGTAGTGGCGGGCGCCACCATGCAGATGAGCGGCTGGGAGGACGAAGAGCCAGCCGCCATCCGGCGCATCCTCCGCTCGCCCGAACGCGCCAACCGGTTTTTGGAGAGTTTGGAGCGCGTCAACCGCTTCGTGAAGGAGGAGCTCCTCCGCTATCCCCCTACCAAGGCAACGCATCAACTCCTCAACCAGATGGCCAAATATTATTCGTGCTGCGCCGTCTTCTGCGCCATTTGGCTCTCGCGCAACGCCCTCAAGGTGTATCTGCACGACCAGAAACGCCTCCCGGGCACGCCCGAAACGACGGCCGAGGATATCTTGAGCGCCACCGAAGACCCGCAGGGACTCCTTTCGTCGCTCTATTCGCTCTACCATGTGCTCTACAATTGTCCGCGCGACGAACTCATCGCCGACTATCGCGGCGTAGTGGAGGAGTTTCTGGAGGACTATCTCGATATCTGCCTCGCGGTGGCGGACGATCCCGAGGTGCGCAAACTGAGGGACTATCTGCGCGATTTCTTCGCTTACGAATACCAGCCGGTGATGACCCGCCCCACCTCCTGGGCCGAGTATAACGAACTCCCGGAAATGAAGTTTCCCGAGCTCGCCGCGCGCTGGAAAGAAGCCGTCTTGAGCTACTCCATCTCCTTCGCCAAACGCCACGACACCCAGAAACTGGCCGATGGCGTCCACCAGATGATGGAAAAGGAAGTGGAGGGCTTTGTGGAGTTCTTGCGCCGTAGGTTATGGAACTTCTTCACCTTCAAAGGCGCCAAAAAGTTCAGCCAAAAAGAGGTTGGCACTATTTTTGGCGTAACGGCATCGGTAGTATCCGACTGGGAAAACGGACGCACCGCCGCCCCGACCTCCTTCGATGGCAGCCTAACCTACACCAAAGCCTTGCGGATCAAAGGCGATACCGAAGCGTTGAAATTTATCGCCGAGGAATACCGCCGCAAACGCGACTACAAGGACGTCTACTCCACCAAAAACCGCGTCTCATTCGACGACCGCTACCACCGCTAAACGCGAAAATCGCCATCATCGTCTGCCGCACCATCTGCTTGGTCGGCTGCATGTGGCACTGCAAGAACCTGATGCGCTCGCACTGATCCTCGATGCGCCGGCGTTGCGCCTCATTGTCCTTTCCCTGTGTCCGCCCCAATGTAGCGGTTGAATGTTTCCTGCAATACTTCCTTAGGAATCATCAATCGCTTGTACTCGGCGACCATCGCCGGACTCATCGACCGCGAAAGAGCATATTCAACGGTGCTACGGTCTGCGTTCTTGCACAGCAGCACACCTACGGACGGATTCTCGTTCGCCCGCTTCACGTCCCTGTCGAGCGCTTCAAGGTAGAACTCGAGCTGTCCCATGTCAGCTGGACGGAACGAGCGAGCCTTTAGTTCAAAGGCCACGAGGCATTGAAGCGCACGATGGTAAAAGAGCAGGTCGATCTTGAATTCGGAACCGCCGACCTTGACGGGAAACTCCTCGCCGACAAACAGGAAATCCTTGCCGATCGACAGGATAAAGTCCTTCATGTTCGCAACGATTCCCTTGCGAAGCTTCGTCTCGGAATGCTTCTCCGGCAGATTGAGGAAATCGACAAACGCCGAGTCCTTGAAGATGACCGGCGAATCGGGATACGCCGCAACAAGCGCCTTGGAAAAGTTCTTCTTGTCGCCGCCGAGAAGCGACGAATATGTATCGTTGACAAGACAACGGCGCAATTCGAGCGTATTCAATCTCTCGCGATAGGCGTAAACAATGTAAAATAGCCGTTCTTGAGCCGAATGCGCTCGGTTGACGATTTCAACAAGGTTACTGAACGTTGTCAACAACAAAACCGGCGGTATCGTCATTTGTCCAGATGGCATCTGGACAATTTCGGCATCAGACAATTGTCCAGTTGCCGACTGGACAACTCCACGACTCATCAATTGTCCAGTTGCCGACTGGACAATTCGGTTTCCATATCTGGCAAGAAGCTCTGTAAATTCTGGAGACGTGAATTCATTGTAAACCGCGACCATGCTGTAGAGATTGCTTCTCCCATATCCCCGCTCTCTTGGCGCATGGGTGTGTATGTAGTCGACAAGGTTGTCAATGGTTGACTTGCCCCAGCCTTCATGCTTTATCTTGGCGGACAAGTATCCGCCGATCTCCCAGTTCGTGAGCAGATGCTCCACATTGACGGACACCAGGGCCTTTGCGCGATGCGCATTGATTATCTCCAATACTGGACTAAATTCATCTATTTTCTTCATGATGGTGTATTATATCATAAATCCGGGCGATTGTCAATAGGAACCCGTAGAAAAGTCGTAAGGCGGAAAATATATTCAAAAAAGTGTTAAGTGGGAGTAGTTAGCGGGAAAGGCGGGATTTTGGCCGGTTTGCGATGTGACGGAGCGGCTGGCGGTTACGTATTCAAGCCCAGGCAAAGCCGGTTTTTACGAGTTTTGGCCTGGATTTTCTCCGGCTGAACCCTATAGGTGAGGAAGATAGGCACGGTGCCTATCCCTCTTAACCCTAAAGGAAAGGAGCCATAGTTATGGCAACTAATTGTAAGCAACTGCTCGACTTTGCGGACCCGGGGCCGCTCGACGAGCGTTTAACCGAGGTCCCCGGATTCTTGAGCGAGGTGAAGGACTTTACGCTAAGTGCGGCGCATAGTCCTAATCCTACGCTCGCGTTCATGGGGGCCTTGGGTCTCCTCGCCCACTTGAGCGGCCGCAGCCACTCCGACACCCACGGCACGCGCACTAACCTCTATCTGGTGGCGCTGGGCGAAACGGGTATCGGCAAGGAAGCGCCGCGCCAGACGAGCCACCGGGTGCTGGACGCGATCGGCTGGAGCCGGTCCGTCCTCGACACGGCCGCCTCGGGTCAGGGACTGGAGGACCGGCTCGTCGAAAGCCCCACGCTCCTCCTCCAGGCGGACGAAACGGAAACGATGTTCCGCCAGATGAGGAGCGAGTCGCGCCTCGGGGAGGCGATGAGCGAAAGGTTCCGCCGCCTCTATACGGCAAGTCAAGGCAAGTACGTAACGCGCGCCAAGGCCAACGAACCTACGGCCACGCTCGAAAACCCGCACCTTACGTTCCTGGGAACGGGCACGCCCGATGCTTTCTACGACACGCTTAATAGCCGTATGGTCGAGAATGGCATGTATGGCAGGTGCCTCGTTCTCAAGGCGGAAGACCGGTATTTGAGCCAATTGCCGAACTTGGACCCAATTCCGGACGATATCCTCAAGTGGTCCCGCATCCTCTACGAGCGCGAAATGGCGTTCGCAGGCGGCCTGACCCTGGTTCGTGAAACGCCGGAGGCCACCGAGCGGATCTTGGAGCTCAATGCGGACGCGATGGCGCAGCGGCGGGAACTGGACGCCCAAAACCTCGCCTACGCGCGGGCCTTGCTCGTTCGTATGCCGGAAAAGATCGCCAAGCTGACGCTGCTTGCCGCCATCAGTCGCAACCCCGAAAAGCCGCTTATTGACGTGTGCGATGTAGACTGGGCCACCCGGTTCGTCACCCACGTTAGCGCCTCGATGCTGCACGAAGCCCAGTTCCATGTGTCGGAAGGCAAGTTCGATCGACTCAAAAAGCGATTCATCGCCATGGTTGATCGAAATG
>CAMZDY010000003.1 GCA_947305585.1 uncultured Verrucomicrobiota bacterium
GGTAGTCTTCGTAGGAGACGCTCTTGGCGGACTCTTCCGTGTAGCCCTTGCCGTACTTCGCGTACTCGTCCAGGAGCTCGCGCACCATTGCCCGGGAAAGCGGCGTGTAGCGATTCTTAAGTACGCCCGCGAGATCGTCGTGCTTGCCGGTCACGTTCATCTCGGTCGGGAGTCCCAGCTTGGCGCGGATCGCATCCATATTCGCCTTCGGGACCTGCGCCTTTTCGAGCGCGTTCAAAAACGCCTCCTTCACCTCCATGATGCGCTCCGGGGAGAGCATCACGTTGTTCTTGCTCGTCTTCCAGACGTGGTTGTTGATCTTGACGAGCTCGGGACCGTTCTTGCCGGTTTTGATGTCGATCTGCCCGGCGTTGTAGTCGCCGGACGCGATCCGGTTGAACTGCGCTAAACTTATTTCCAATGCCATCTTTAGTCCTCCAAATGTGCCTTGATCACGATATTCTCGCCCTCGAACGCCAGCTTGCACCCGCAGCCTTCCTCGATCACGAGATGGGCGGCTTCGAGCAGTTTGATGTCGCTGGCCGCCACCATGCCTTTCACCGGCGTTTTCGCCTCGGCCCGCAGCACGAACTTAACCCCGCGCCGACCGGACAGCAACCGGTTGAAATAACCCACCACGTCGCCGACTGTGGCCGGCGGCTTGAAATGGAGGGAGTCGATATGGATTGAATCCATCACCTTGATCGTCTCCAACTGCGCCTCCGTGACCTCGTTCCCCGCAATCAGCCCGCCGGCCAACGACGCGGCCTTTTTCTGCGCATGGCGGTAGTACTCGTCCGCGTGCGCCTTGATGGCTCCCGAGGCCGAAGCGGCGACACATTTGTAGTTCCGCCAGAACGCGGCGATTTCCAGAGAGTCCTTCCAGTCGGCGACAATCGCGTTGCCGAAATCCTCGGGCGGCGCCATATCCTTCGGCATGACGATCACCACCCCGTTCCGGATCACGAACTTGTGGTCCACCGAAGCGCAGACGCGCTTGATGAGATCGTAAAGCTTGATGTTGTCGGCCGTCATCTTGGGCACCTGCGGCAGCTGCATGAGCTCCTCCTCGTCCTCGAACGCTTCGCTCGGCGGATTGGCCACCCGGAGGACGAAATTGATGCCCTGCTCGCGGGACGCGTCGCGGAAATGCTCGATCGCGTCGACAATCGTCGCCGGGGGCTTGATCGCGAACTGCGGCACCACGATCTTCTTGAGCGCCGCCTCGACCTTGCGGTCCCGCTCGCTAACCCTCTTCGCCAACGGCACGTAACCAGCCGGATTGGACTCGGGCTTCACCTCGGGATTTTCGAGTTTCGCGATCCGGGCCAGATCTCCGCCCAGCGCGGCAAACTCCTTCAATGCCTCCTCCCAGTCGCCGGTGGCGGCCACGAGTTCCGCATGTGCGCGCTTGAGCTTGAGATCGTCGGGCGACTTCTCCATTTTAGCCTGCAATTGCGCCAGCCGCGTCTCCGTTTTGGCGCGACAGCTGGTCGCCGCTTTTTTCGGCGCGGCAACCGCCATTACCGCCCCGATCGCCGCCACCGCAAGTATAATTCTTTTCATCTATAAGTATTATATCATATTTCCCCGCAAATTGCAACCCAAAATTGTCAATGGTTACCGATAGGATTCGGTAAAGATCTTGACGATGTCGTCGTCGGTGAGCGGGATGGGGTCGCAATCGAAGAGCGCGCCGAGCGCGGAGCGGGCCAGCTGGGCCATCCGGGGGAACTCTTCTGGCTTGATGCCGTAGTCGCTCATCTTGAGCCCGTCCACGCCGCACGCCTTTTGCAGGTCGGCGAGCGCCACGAGGAAATCTTCGGGCCGGGACGCATCCTCCTTGCCGAGGAGCTTGGCCATCTCGACGAACTTTTCGGGACAGGCGCCCCGCTCGATGAAGTGGCGGTAGTAGGCGAGCGAAATCATGATGAGGCCCGCGCCATGCGGCAAGTCCTGATGCTCGCCAGAAAGCGCATGCTCCAGCGAGTGTTCGCTCGTGCAGCTCGAAGCCTCCATCGAATAGCCGCTCAGCGTGTTGGCGAAGGCCACGTCCGTGCGCGCCTCGAGATTCTGTCCGTCCGCCACCGCCTTGGCGAGACTCCGCCCGATGTTGCGGATCGCCTCGCGCTGGACGAGCGCCGCCATTTCGTTGCCGCATTTGGAGATGAAGCCTTCGGTGGAATGGAAGAGCGCGTCGAAGCCCTGATAGGCCGTGAACTTGGGCGGCACCGTGAGCATCAGCACGGGGTCCACCACCGCGAGAACCGGACAGGGCCCCATGAACGCCGCCTTTTCGTGCGTCACCGGGCTCGTGATGACCGATCCGCCATCCACTTCAGAACCGGTTCCCGCGCTAGTGGTGATGGCCACGGTGGGGAGCGGCTTGGCCTGGAGGGGACGATGCTCGCCGGTGCCGGTGGCCATATAGTCCCACACGCGTCCGCCTGCCTGCGGGATTGTGGCGGCGATGGCTTTGGCGGAGTCCATCACGCTGCCGCCGCCAAGCCCGATCACGAAGTCCACCTGATGCGCGCGGCCGAACTCCACGCCAGCTTGCACCGTAGGCTCCAGCGGATTGGCCTCGATCTTGTCGAAAAGGACGTACTCCACGCCAGCCAGCTTGAGTTCCTGCGCAAGCGCGTCCAGCGAGCCGTTGAGCCGGGTGGACTTGCCGCTCGAGATGACGACTAGCGCCTTCTTGCCGGGCAACGTCTCTTGGTGCAACGTTTTGAGTTTTCCCGCTCCGAAGAGCACTTTGGTGGATACGTTCCAGATATACGACATGGTTTGGTTCCTTGGAGGTTGACGGTTAAACGGGTGGACGCCGGGCGAAGAGCCGGGCCACGAGGGCGCCGCTCAGGTTGTGCCAGACGCTGAAGATCGCGCCCGGCACCGCGGCCATCGGATAGGCGGCGAAATGGGCGGCGGCGAGACTCGCGGCGAGGCCGGAGTTCTGCATGCCCACCTCGATGCAGAGCGCCCGGCGTTTCGGTTCCGCAAGCCGCAGCGCGGCGCCGATCAGGTAGCCGAGCGCCAAGCCGCAGATATTGTGCAGCACGACGACGAAAAAGACGGACACGCCCCCGGTGGCCAGTCGCTCCAGATTGGCCGACACCACCTTGATCAGAATGATCGCGATCGCCACCGATGACACGGTGGGCATGAAGCGCACCGCTTTGGCGGTAAGGTCCGGGAAGAAACGTTTGGCCGCAAAGCCGAGCGTGATCGGGAGGACCACCACCCACAGGATGCCGACGAACATGCCGCACGCATCCACCTCGACCGTCTGGCCCGCGAGGAGCAAAGTCAAGGCCGGGGTGAGGACGGGGGCGAGCACGGTCGATACTCCCGTCATGCCCACCGAAAGCGCGAGATCGCCCTTGGCGAGATAGGTCATCACGTTCGAGGCCGTGCCGCCGGGACAGCACCCCACGAGGATCACGCCTACCGTCAAGGCTTCGTCGAGCGAAAAAATCCGCGCCAGGACCCACGCCAACAGCGGCATCACGGTAAACTGCGCCGCGCAGCCGATCGCGATGTCCTTGGGGCGGCTGAACACGATCTTGAAATCTTCGAGCTTGGTGGCCATCCCCATGCCGAACATCACCACGCCCAAGAGTACGCTAATGTTGATGTAGTTCATGCGGACGGGATAAGCGTGCGGAGGATGGGAAGCGCGTGGGCGAAGAAGCGCTTATAGCCGGAGCAGAGCCGACTCTGGCGGGTCAGGGGGTCGCGATTCTTGGGGCAGTCGCCCTGGCAGAACGGAAGATAGGGACACGCCGCGCATTCGGCGCTCCAGTTGCGCTTGCGCCGACCGAACTCGCGGAATTTGGGACTACGGAAAACGGTTTCGAGATCGTCCGTGAGGATGTTCCCGAGGCGCAGATCCTTCGTCACGTGGAAATCGCAGGGATAGATGTCGCCGTTCCACTCGACCACGAGATAGTTGCAGCAGTTGCCCGCGAACTGGCAGACTTCGGAGCGTCCGTAGACCATGCGCGCCACGAGCGTGTCGAAGAGCCGGATGCTCACGCGGTGCGCGTCGCCGTCGCCCAGCCAGGTGTCGAAAAGTCCGATCAGGAAGTCGCCCCACTTCTCGCCGTCGATGGCGAAGGCGGGCGGGGTGGTGCACTCGATATATTGCTGATTGAGGCTGCCCCACTCGTCGCGCACGAAGCGGTAGACTTCCTGCGGATGGTCGATGTTGGCCGCCGAGACGAGCGTGAGCGTGTTGACCATCGCGCCGGCCGCAACGAGCGCGTCGTAGCCGCGCTTCGCCAGATCGTAGTGCTGACGGAAACGGTTGTGGATCGCTTCGGGGCCGTCCACCGAAAGTCCCACCAGCCAATGGTGGTCGCGCAGAAAGCGGGCCCAGTCGCCATCGAGCAGCGTGCCGTTGGTCTGGAGGGAAAAATCGACCTCATGCGAAAGCTCCTGGGCGCGACGGAAGAAGTCTAGCCCCATGAGCGTGGGCTCGCCGCCCTGGAAGGCGATGTGGCCGCCGCGATAGACGTCGAGGAGCCGGCGGAGGACCTTGTCCTCCATCCTAAGCCGGGGGGCATGACGGTAGAGCGCCGACTTTTCGCGGTAGAAACAATACCCGCAGGCCAGGTTGCAGTCCGCTCCTGCGGGTTTGACCAGCAGCGAAAAGTCCATCGCTTTTACAGCCAGTATTCGTGCGCGTTCTGGAACTGGTCTTCGTCGCCCAATTCCTGGCGAAGCTCCTGGAGCCGGCGCTTGAGGAACGCGATGCGCTCCTGGCAGGCGGGGTCGGAATAGGCGTTGCGGAGCTCTTCGGGATCGTTGACGATATCGAAGTACTCCCACTCGTTCCGCTTGTAGTAGTAGCAGAGCTTGTCGGTTTTGGTGCGAAGGCCGTACCACGCGGCGGTGGCGTGTTCGCCCCCTTCCACGTAGTAGCGCGCATAGCAGGCGTCGCGATGTTCCTTCCGGCTGCCCTCGAGGAGCGGCAGAAAACTCTTGCCCTGCATGTCGGCGGGCTTTTCGCCGCCGGCGATGTCAAGGAAGGTTTCGGCGAAGTCGACATTGCTGATGAGCTCTCCATTCACGCTGCCGGGTTCGATGAGCCCGGGGCAGTGCGCGATGAACGGCATCTTCAGCGTCTCTTCCATGATGAAGCGCTTGTCGTAGAGACCGTGATCGCCCAGGAAGAAGCCTTGATCGGCCGTGTAGAACACGACCGTGTTCTCGTAGAGACCCTTGCGCTTCAGATAGTCGATCATGTCGCCCACCGAGTCGTCCACCGACTGCACCACCGCGAGGTAGTCCTGCATGTACCGGAGGTAGCTCAAGGCGGTCTTGGCGCGATCGTCCATGCCTTCGGGCCAGGCGTCGATGAACTGGCCCTGGGCGTTCTTGGCGCCTTCGTAGCGGCGACCCTCGAACTCGAAGGTGTTGCCCTGCGAGAAGTACTCGGCGAGCTTCAAGTCTTCCCGGAGGCGCATGTGCTTCAGGAGCGTCATGGCCGTGGTCTTGATGGGGGTGGCGCGCCCTTCCCACGTGTCGAACACGGTGTCGGGGAGCGGGATGTCCTTCAAGGTCAGCTTGCGGAACTTGGCTTCGTACTTCTTGGACGGCAGCCAGTTGCGGTGCGGCGCCTTGTGGTGCATCATCACGAAGAACGGCTTGCCGGTTTCGAGCGAGGCGTCGATCACCTCGCACGTCTTCTTGGTGATGTTGTCGGTGGCGTATTCGCCCGGGTAGCGCGTCTGCTGCACCTTGCCGTCCACCTTCTCGTAGAACCAGGGATCGAAGTACTGCCCCTGGCCGCCGTAGATCATCCACTTGTCCCAGTCGCTGTCGCGCATGGTGCCGGGGCCGCCCAGGTGCCACTTGCCGATGAAGGCGGTGTAGTAGCCCGCGTCGCGCATGTAGCCGCCCACCGTCTTCTTGTCGGGCGAGATGTCGTTGAACACGGGTACGCCGTTCTTATGGCTGTACTGTCCGGTCAGGATGCCACCACGCGACGGGGTGCAGATTGGGTTGGTGCAGATGCAGTTCGAGAAGAGCATGCCGCCTCGAGCGAGGGCGTCCATGTGCGGGGTGCGGTTGATCCGGCTGCCGTACGCGCCGATGGCGTGGGCGGCATGGTCGTCCGTCATGATGAAAAGGACGTTGCGCTTCTTGCCGAGCGCGTCCGCCAACCCCTTTCCGGCGATACCGGAAAATGCCGCCAAGGCTCCGAGCCCGGCGATGAAGCTGCGCCGCGAGGTCTGCATGGCGCGTTACTTGATGAAGATCGAGTTCTGGCGACGGCAGAACTGGATGGCCACGCCCCACGGATCGCGGACGATCGCCATCTGGAAGGCGGGGTTGTCGAGCTTCAGCTGTTCGAGCTTGGCGCCGGCCGCCACCAGACGGTCCACGTCGGCCTGGACGTCGTCGGACGCGAAGGCCACGTGGAGGGTCATGGAATTCATGGCAGGGTAGTCGGGGGCCGCCGGGGTTTCGCCCGTGCGGTAGATCTCCAGACCCACCGTGCCGGAGTCGTCCATGATGAAGCCGGGGTTGGACGACACGCGCATGCCGAGATTCTTGCACCACCACGCCTTGAACGCTTCGGCGTCGGGGACGTCGATCGCAAAATGCTCCAGTTTCATAATGGACTCCTCCTTGTTGGTTTGGTTTTCGGGTTTAGAATTGGAATCAGCCTTCGGCTTCGAGCGCGGCATCCACTTCGTCGGTGGTTTCCATGTTGGTGTAGACGTCCTGGACGTCTTCCAGGTCTTCCAGCATGTCCACGAACTTGTTGATGGCCTTGGCCACGGCCACGTCGCTCACGGGCGCGGTCATGTTGGGCACGAGCGCGCGTTCGGCCGAGTTCTCCTCGTCCACCGCGATTCCGGCGCCCTTGATGGCTTCGAGCACGGTGTTGAAGTCGGCCGGCTGGCACTTGACGGTGAAGCCGCCATCTTCGGAGACCACGTCTTCCGCGCCGGCTTCGAGCGCCACTTCCATCACCTTGTCTTCGTCGAGTCCGTCCGCGGCGGGGATCATGATCTGGCCCAAGCGGTCGAAGAGACGCGCGGCCGAACCCTGCTTGGCGAGCTCCGTGCCGTTCTTCTTGAACACGTTGCCCACTTCGGCGGCGGCGCGGTTCTTGTTGTCGGTGAGGACGGTGCAGACAATGGCGATGCCGCCCTTGATGCCTTCGTACACGGCATCCACGAGCGCGGCGGACTCCAGTTCGCCCGTGCCCTTCTTGATGGCGCGATCGATGTTATCGTTGGGCATCTGCGCCGCCTTGGCCTTGGCGATCAGCGTGCGGAGGGTGGGGTTGGTGTCGGGGTTGCCGCCCTTGGCCTTGACCACGATGGTGATTTCCTTGCCGAGCTTGGAGAAGATCTTGCCCTTCTTGGCGTCGGCCGCGCCTTTCGCGCGCTTGATCGTGGCCCAGTGACTATGACCTGACATGTTGTTCGTTCCTTCTTTTGTGGTTTATATGGTAAGTAAAGGGATTGTTCAAGCCTGCGGAGGCGGGGTTTCCTTGTGGCGGTAGGTGATGCGGCCCTTGCCGAGATCGTACGGCGAAATCTCCACCGTCACCTTGTCGCCGATCGCGATTTTGATGAAGAACTTGCGCATCTTGCCGGAGATGTGCGCCAGCACTTCGTGACCATTCTCCAGCCTCACCTTGTACATGGTGGCCGGCAGCACCTTGGTGACCACCCCGGTCACCTCGATCGCCTGATCTTCTTCTTTTGCCATTCGTTTTTCCTTGCTTTGGTTAGACAAATCACCGCTTGATCCCGCAGGGACCGTTCACGCATCCGCCCGGACAGGCCATGACTTCGATGAAGTTGCCCGGCAGTTTGCCGGCGGCATGGAGCTTCAAGAGCGCACACGTCTTCTTGTCGATGCCGCTCACCTGTTTGGCCTCCAGCTTGAAGCCCGGGATCTTGGACGTGGCCTCGGCCAGCACCGCCTCCGTCACGCCGCAGCTCTTGGAGTAGTTGCGGGCGGTGGGGTTGGCCGGACGCGCCGTCTTCATGGGCTTGCACTCCGAAACCTTGACGCCGCGCGCCTCCAGGAGCGCCGACAGCTCCTCCACCGACAACACGAAATCGACGTTCTTGCGCCGCGCCTCGTCGCGCTTGGCCACGCACGGCCCCACGAAAACGGTCTTGGCCAAAGGCGAGGACTTCTTGACGATCTCGTTGGCGAACACCATCGGCGAAGGCGTGAGCGACACCTTGTCGATTAGCTCGGGTACGTGCTTGCCCACCAGCTGCACGTAGGCGGGACAGCACGAAGTGGTCATGATCGCTTTAGGATCCTTCTCCATGCGCTCGATAAATTCGGCCGTTTCGTGCGCGGTGGTCATCTCGGCCCCGAGCGCCACTTCCATCGCGCCGGAAAATCCGGCGTCCACGCAAGCCTGGAGCGCCTGCTCCACGGTGCCGGGCAGCTGGTCGCAGGTGGACGGCGCCAGCATGGCCACCACCTTGTGGCCCTCTTTGATGGTCTCCAGCACCTCGATGAGCTGGCTGCGCTCCATCACCGCCCCGAACGGACAGGCCATCATGCACTTGCCGCAGCTGATGCACCGGGCGAAATCGATTTCCGCCACCCCGAACTCGTTCTTGCGGATGGCCCCCACGGGACATGCCTCTTCGCAGGGGACCGTGGTCTTGACGATCGCCTTGTAGGGACAGGCGGCGATGCACTTGCCGCACTTGATGCACTTCGATTCGTCAATCCGGCTTTTGCCGTCCACGATCTCAATGGCCTGGCGCGGACAGGAATAGACGCAAGGCCGCGCGAAGCATCCGCGGCAGTTGGGGGTGGAAACCACCTTGGCGCTGGGGCAGCCCGAACACGCCGGGCCGCAGATCGACAGCGAATGGGCCGGCACCAGCTCCTGAGAATTGACCGCCGAGCGCATCTTGGCCAGCAGTTCGGCGTAATATTCGCGCAGCATCTTGGTTTCGTCGCGCTCGTCTTCCACGCTCACCCCCAAGAGCGCCATCAACCGGTATTTGAGGACCGCGCGGTCGTGATACACGCAGCAGCGCGAGGCCGGGTTGTCCTTGGGCCGGAGGCGGATGGCGATGCGGTCGATCTCCCCCTCCAGCTCGCCGGCGTCGAAGGCCTTGACGATCCGGAGGATCAGTTCGCGACGAATATGGATGGCGGCGTTCATCCGGTTACGAGCAGTCCACCACCGATGCCCAATGCATCAAAAGGTCCATGTTCTTGGGGTTCGACTGGGGCTTGGCGGTTTCAGCCGCGGCCACGATAGGCAGATACTTCTGCACGTCCGGGAGCGCGATCTTGGTGGCCTCGCACGCCAGCTGCATGTACTTGCCGGCCGCCACCACGTGGCCGTCCAGCCAGAAGAGCAGATACGTGCGCGCGATGTCCGCGGCCGGATCGCCGATGCGCACGTGGGCCCAGTCGATGACCGTCCAGGTGCCGTCGTCCTTGATGATGACGTTGGTGGGGTTGAAGTCGCCATGGCAGAGCGCGGTGCCGCGCGGGAAGCTCTGGAGCTTCATGTGGAGGTCGTAGCGGATCTCGCGCTCGAGGGTGGAGGCGGAGATCTGGCGGTCCAGCTTGTCGGCGAGGTTGCCCATCCTAGGCGAGGTCTTGGTGAAGATCTCGCACTGGATCTTGACGAACTCCTTCAGATACTTGACCATGTTCTTCTTGTCGGCGGCCATCACGTCCGCGAGGGTTACACCCTCGATGAACTCGCGGCGGATGCACCAGTGGCCGCGAAGCTTCATGACTTCAATCACCTTGGCGACCGGCAACCCCGCCTCCAGGGCGCGGACTTCGTTCATGGCCTCGTTCAGGATGTCGCTCACGAGGTAGCTCGGGCCGAACACCTTGAGGACGGTGTTGCCGTCCTTGGTGATCACCTTGTCCGTGCGCTCCATGAGCACGTTGGACTTCTTGGCGCCCTTCTTGGCCGGCTTCTTCTCGACAGTCTTCTTTGCCATCGTTACCTCCTTACACGCGTTCGCGCTTGCCGTAGTAGGCGTTGAGATACATCTGCTTGATTTCGCGCATCAGCGGATAGCGCGGGTTCGCGCCGGTGCACTGATCGTCGAAAGCCTGCTCCACCATGGCGTCGAGGCGCGCGAGGAAGTCCGCCTCGTCCGGGACGTAGTCGTGGATGGTGGGCTTGATGCCGATCTTCGCCTGGAGTTCGCGGATGGCCTTGATCAGATTCTCGAACTGGTCGTCCTGGTCCTTGCCGTCGATGCCCAGCGCCGCCGCGATTTCGCAATAGCGCTCGAGCGTGTGCGGGTGGTCGTACTGCGGGAAGGTGCCCATCTTGCGCGGAACCTTTACCGCGTTGAACCGGAGCACCTCTTCCATCATGAGGGCGTTCGCGATGCCGTGCGGGATGTGGTGGAAGGCGCCCAGCTTGTGCGCCATCGAGTGCATAACGCCCAGGAACGCGTTGGCGAAGGCCATGCCGGCCATCGTGGCCGCGTTGGCCATCTTCTCGCGCGCCTTGGGGGCCGCCTTCTTGGCCACCGCCGCCTCGTAGCACTGCGGGAGATATTCGAAAATCGTCTGCAGGGCGCGGATGGCGAGGCCGTCGGTGTAGTCGGTGGCCATCATCGAGGCGTAGGCTTCGAGCGCGTGCGAAACGGCGTCGATGCCGGAAGCCGAAGTGAGTCCGGGCGGCGCCATCATCTGCATGTCGGCGTCGACGATGGCCATGTCAGGCATGAGCTCGTAGTCGGCCAGAGGATACTTGACCCCGGTCTGCTCGTCGGTGATGACGGCGAAGGGGGTGACTTCGGAACCCGTGCCGGCGCTCGTCGGGACGCAGATGAAATACGCCTTGTCGCCCATGTGCGGGAACTTGTAGACGCGCTTGCGGATGTCCATGAAGCGCATGGCCATATCCTGGAAGTCGCAGTCGGGATGTTCGTAGAGGACCCACATGATCTTGGCCGCATCCATCGCGGAGCCGCCGCCGATCGCGATGATGACGTCGGGCTTGAAACCGGCCATCAGCTTGGCGCCTTCCTTGGCGCAGGCGAGCGTGGGATCGGGGGCCACGTTCGAGAAGGTGGTGAACATGATGCCCTGCTCCTCGAGGCTCTTCTCGATGGGCTTGGTGTAGCCGTTGGCGTACAGGAAGCTGTCGGTCACGATGAACGCCTTCTTCTTACCCAGCTCTTCGCCCAGTTCGCGGAGCGCCACCGGCAGACACCCCTTCTTCTGATAGACTTTTTCCGGTGCGCGGAACCACAACATATTCTCTCTCCTGATGGCCACGGTCTTGATGTTGACGAGATGCTTGACGCCCACGTTCTCGGAAACGGAGTTGCCGCCCCAAGTGCCGCAACCGAGCGTCAGCGACGGCGCCAGCCGGAAATTGTACAGGTCGCCGATGCCGCCCTGGCTGGAAGGCGTGTTGACGAGAATGCGGCACGTCTTCATCCGGGCGCGGAACTGGGCGATCTTTTCGCCCTCGTTAAGCTCGTCGGCGTAAAGGCTCGACGTGTGGCCGAAGCCGCCGTCGGCCACCAGCCTTTCGGCCTTCCTGAGCGCGTCCTCGAAATCCTTGGCGCGGTACATGGCCAAGACAGGTGAGAGCTTTTCGTGCGCGAATTCCTCGGAAAGCTCCACACTCTCCACTTCGCCGATCAGGATCTTGGTGTCTTCGGGCACGTCGAAGCCGGCGAGCTTGGCGATGGTGACTGGCTTTTGACCCACGATGCGGGCGTTCAGGGCTCCGTTCACGAGGATCGTCTTGCGCGTCTTTTCGAGCTCCTCCTCGTTCAGGAAGTAGCAGCCGGAATCGGCAAAGAGCTGCTTGACGCGATCGTACACGCCGTCCAGCACGATGGTGGACTGCTCCGACGCGCAGATCATGCCGTTGTCGAACGTCTTGGAGTGGATGATGCTCGCCACCGCCAGCGGAAGATCGGCCGAATCGTCGATGATGGCCGGAGTGTTGCCCGCGCCCACGCCCAAAGCGGGCTTGCCGCTCGAGTACGCGGCCTTGACCATGCCGGGACCGCCTGTCGCAAGGATGATATCCGACTCCTTCATGAGGAGGTTCGTCTTAGGCAAGCTCGGCTGGTCGATCCAGCCGATGATGCCCTCCGGCGCGCCGGCCGCGACCGCCGCCTCCAGCACCACCTTGGCCGCCGCGATGGTGGACTCCTTGGCGCGGGGATGGGGACTGATCACGATGCCGTTGCGGGTCTTGAGCGCGATGAGCGTCTTGAAAATGGCGGTAGACGTGGGGTTGGTGGTGGGGATCACGGCGCCGATCAGCCCGATGGGCTCGGCTACGCGCTGATAGCCCGCGCTCGCATCCGTCTCGATCACTCCGCAAGTCTGCGTATGCTTGAACGCGTTGTAGATGTATTCGGCCGCATAGTGGTTCTTGATGATCTTGTCTTCCACCACGCCCATGCCGGTTTCCGCCACCGCCTGCTTGGCGAGCGGAATGCGGGCGCGATCGGCCGCGATGGCCGCCGCCTTGAAAATGGCATCCACCTGCTCCTGCGTGTATGTGGCAAACTTCCGCTGCGCCGCCCTCACGCTGGAAAGCAGCGCCTCGAACTCCTTCATGCCGTCGTCAGTTGGCTGGACGGCAACAGTTTCGTCGCTCATGGTACTTCCTTTTCTCCTCTTTTCCCAGTGTTGAATATATATTATATCATATTTTCACTGAAATTTCAAGGGGTAGATGAAATCTTTCGTTTTTAACCCGAGTATTCCGGCTATCTCGTCTTGGGTGTTCAGCCGTCCGAATACGATCGCAAAAAGCGGCTTGGTCCGGTAATCGATCGGTCTGTAGTCCAATATGTGCGAGAAATTGCGCTTGAACGCCTCATGGTCGAAATCTATGCGCGCTTTGTCGATGTCTGATGGCGTTTCCGCCAGCGCGAAATAGTATGTTTCGTTTCCTTTATCATTGAAAATCGCCTTCCAATCAGGCTTAAGCCCATAGTGGAAATACTTGTAAACGTCGATTCCGTACGCAAAATACGCAAGGTCCGTAGTGCACCAGCCGGCAAAGCGCATCGGGTTGATTTCAACCGGCACCACGCTGCCGCTATTTTCGCGTATTACTTCGATATGCGCAGGAAAATCTTTAAGATATAACGCTTGCCCGATATTGGCCAACGCGGCCGCAAAGGCATCGAGATTGCGTTCGATTATGGCTTTGGAGGTCACATACAGCCGATCGCTCACATCGTCCTTGCCGGCGAACGGATGACGGAAGATGTTCAGGATGACCGGCCGGCCGGCACCGTCGAAATAGACATCGACGGCAAACTCCTCCCCCTCGATCAGTTCCTCGACGATGAATGCGGACGGACTCAATACCGATTCGGGGAAATTCCGCCGGAAATCCTTGATCTCCGCCCGGAGAGACGCTTTCGTCTTTTCCCAGTCGTCCTGCGACTCCACCTTGTGGACGCCCATGCTCAAAAACCCGACCGCCGGCTTGATGACGAACCGCTCCGGGAGATCGGTTGCCGCATCGAAATCCTCCGGCGCGAGGCGCTGGAACCGGAAATCCGGATAGACGGCCTGAAGCCTCCGCCGGAACTCGTATTTGTCTTTGCAAGCCTTAACCTGCGCAGTGAAAGGCGAATCGGGCAGCCGCTCCAGCACCAAAGCGATGGCGTTTTCCGAATTGGAATATATCTTTCCGCCCGGCTCGATCTCGTCGACCAGATTAAGCGCCACATCTTTGAAACTCGCCGCAAAGGCATTCCGGAAAACCGGCGCGCGCATAGTCGCCAGCGTCTTGAGCGCCAAGCCGGAAACGTAGGGTTCGTCGATTATGAACATCGTTTGGCGCCGTTATCTTTCAGACGAACTTGTCGCAGAGGCCGACGACGATTATGAGGATAATGCCGGCGGGGAGCAAATAGCGCATGATGGGGCGGAAGAAGCGAGGTACCGGCATGCCCCGTCCCGCCGAAGCTTCGGCGCAAAAGGCGTCCCACCCCCAGCCGAAACTGCGGGTACAGAAGATGCAACTGGCCATGGCGCCCAAAGGCAGCCACAGATTGGAGAAGAAAAAGTCTTCCCAGTCCAATACACCATCGACGAGAACGCACGGCAGGGCCGCCAGCACCACGCTGACTCCCACCAACGCCGAAATGCGCCGGCGGCTCTTGCCAGTCATATCCATCAGGCCGCCGATCAGACACTCGAACACGGTGATGACGGTGGTCAAAGCCGCGAAGTTGAGAAAGAGGAAGAATACCGCCCCCCAAACGCGTCCGCCCGCCATCTGCGAGAAAACGGACGGCAGCGCCATGAAGATGAGTCCCGGGCCGCCCGTTACGTCCACGCCGTACGACGCGCAGGCGGGGAATACGACCAAACCCGACATCAAAGCCACAAAAGTGTCGATTACGATGATATAGGCCGACTCCTTGACGAGCGTGTGCGAACGGTCGATGTAGGAGCCGAAGATGGTCATGCACCCCACGCCCAGGGAGAGCGTGAAGAACGCCTGCCCCATCGCCTCGAACGCCGCCTTCCAGGGGTGGAGTAGGAAGCGGGCGAAGTCAGGGACGAGATAGAAGCGCAGTCCTTCGCCCGCACCCGGCAAAGTGATCGATTTGCCGGCCAGCACCATGAGGAGCACCAAGAGCGAAATCATCATCCACTTGGTGATTCGCTCCACGCTCTTGACCACGCCGCCCATGCAGACGAGCGCGGCCGTCACCACCGAGATGGCCATGTAGAGCGCGGCGGAAGACCGATCCGCCACCACCGACTTGAACACTGCGTCCGCGCTTTCTCCGGCCGGAAGGAATCCGGGCACCATGTAGCCGGCGGTGTAGCGGAGGAGCCAACCGGACACGTCGGTGTAGTAGATCATGAGGATGAAATTGCCTGCGAAGATGACCGTGCCCAAGAGTCCCCACTGCCGCGCCCAGCGGGACGGCGCCAAGAGCCGCATGGCGCTCGCGAGACCCTGCTGCGCGCCACGCCCTTCCGCCAGTTCGGCGGCGAGGAGCGGCAGTCCGAAGAGCAGGAGGAAGAAGAGATAGAGCGCCACGAACGCGCCGCCGCCGTTCTGCCCCACGATAAAGGGGAAGCGCCATACGTTGCCCAACCCTACCGCGCAACCGGCGGCCAGCATCAGGAATCCAAGACGGGAAGAAAGACGTTCTCGGGTGTTCATGTAAGTCGGATGGCGGCGGCAAACGCGCCGTCGGTTCGGGTTTCGAAAGGAAGCGCCGTCTCTTGCGTCTCGAGGACGGCGCCGGGATGCGACGAAAGGAACGCCTCCACCTGCGCTTCGTTCTCTTCGCGCTCCAGCGAGCAGGTGGAATAGACGAGCGTTCCGCCCGGCTTCACCTTGGCGGCGGCCAAAGCGAGAATCTCCGCCTGGAGCCGCACGAGCGAGGCGAGCTTGTCCAGATCCCAGTTCCAGCGCGCGTCGGGACGGCGACGGAACACGCCGGTGTTGGAACAGGGCGCATCAACCAAAACCTTGTCGAAGGCTCGGTCGGGGAGGTCGGTCAAGGCCGCCGCCACCTGCACCTTGTCCGCGAGCCGGGTGCGCCTAAGATTATCCTCCAGCCGGCGACGTCGGCGCGGATTCACCTCGCAGGCAGTCAAGTCCGCGCCTCGCCAGGCGATCTGGATGGACTTACCCCCGGGGGCGGCGCAGGCGTCGAGAATCAGTTCACCGGGTCGGGGATCGAGGAGCCGCACCGCCAGCTTGGTGCCGGGATCCTGTACGATGAAAGCACCATCGCTGAAACCGGGTTCCGCGTCCACCCGGCGTCCGCGCGGCAACTGCCGAAACGATCCATCGGGGAAAGCGAGAAAAGTTTCGGCCGGCAGATTGTGGTAGGCGCAAAGCTCCTTGGCGTTCTCGAGTCCGAAGCGCTCCGTCCAGCGGTCCACCAGTTCGTCCGGAAAACTCTCGCGCACGGCGAGGGGGGCGTGGGACAGCTCCGCTTCCAGTTCGTCGCGCCGGCGGATGAGATTGCGCAGCACCCCGTTCACCACCTTGGGGATGTTGGGGTTGGCGCATTCCTTGGCGGCGTTCACCGTTTCGGACACGGCGGCGAAGTCCGGCACGCTGGGCAGGTAGAGAATCTGCGCGGCGCCGACGTAGAGGAGCGACTCCATCTCGCCCTTGGGCCTGGTGCGCACAAGTTTCGACAGGATAAACTTGAGCGACCGGAACCGGCGGATCGTGGCGTACACGAGGTCCTGGATGAAAGCGCGGTCGGGACCGGACTCCGGGAGCATGGTGGCCGGAAAATCCTTGGTCGCCAGCCACTTGGCGAAAATGAACGCGGCTTGCCGGCGGGAGTTGTTCATGACGCCTGATGCACGCAAACCTGCGGGAAGGGAATTTCGATGCCGTTCTTGTCGAGCGCCTCCTTGACCTGCTGACGCGCGGCGAAACAGACTTTCCAGTAGTCGGGCGTCTTGCACCAGGGACGCACCACCAGCGTGACGGCGCTATCGTCGAGCGTGACCACCTCGATGACGGGCTTGGGATCGGAGAGGACTTCGGGAATGGCCTCGACGGTTTCGCGGATCACGGCTTTGACCTTGGAAAGATCAGCGCCGTACGCCACGCCGAAGGTCATGTCCACCCGGCGCGTCTGGTTGGCGGAGAAGTTCACGATGGGCGAGCCCCACACCACCTTGTTGGGCAGCACGATCTTCTTGTTGTCGCCGGTGGCGATGATGGTGGCCATCATGTTGAGTTCCCGTACGGCGCCCTCCTGTCCGCCGGCCTGGATCCAGTCGCCCACCTTGAAGGGACGGTTGAGCGCGATCATCATGCCGGCGGCCAGATTGGAAAGCGACTCCTGGCAGGCGAAGCCCACGATGAAACCGGTGACCCCGAGTCCTGCGACGAGCGGCGCCACGTCCACGCCGAGCCGCTTCAAGACCATGATGCCCAGCACCGCCCAGGCCGACTTGGTGGCCACGCTGATCGTGAAGCGCGAAATCATGCCGTCGATGCGCTTCACCTTGCCCAGCATCTTCTCCAAGGCCGAGGACAAAAGCCGAATGGCCAATATGCCCGCCAGCAGCAGCGCGGACGCCAACAGAAGATTGGTGCTCATCTCCACTAGTTTGTGCCAGATTTCCGTCATATCGCTCCTTTACTTGCTTACTTCCACTTTGAAAAACGCACCCTCCGGCGTCTCGCCGGTCCAATCGTACCAAGTCTTCAGATCGATGGAATACTTGGTGGTATAGGTCCTGTCTTTTAGATCGGGATCGTGCTCGATCTTCACCGTACCATCGGGGCTGAAACTTATTTCCGCCGTGAACTGCGCCGTTTCGTTGGTGGGCGAAATCCCGATCACCCAACACTCCGCCACGCTATTGATCCCATTGGAGGCGGTTTGCGCGGCTACTTCAGAAATCCTCATTGTTGGAGTATTGCCGGTGGCAACCCCTTCATTAATAAACCAAGCAAGCGGAATAGACACGTTCTCTTCTCCGGCATTGGCAGATATCGTCTGATCCGTTTTGGTGTTGGTCTTGAGCCCGAGATCGTTCCCCCAAGAGTTCCCGATCTTATAGGCATATTTTACGTAGCGATCGATAATCACATTCTCACCCAGGTATTCGTCTTCGAAATATACATTGCTTTCGATTATCGGCAAATCGAGCCTTCGGTTGCTATTGGTGGCGGCCAGATAGTCCGCGCACTCTGCCACCACCACCTTGTAATTGCTGAATGGTGTCGAAGCGAATCCGAATACGCCATGCGGATTGGTCAAAAGATTGGTCACTATATTGTTTCCGTTGTAAATCGCAATCGGAAGCTTGGCCACTCCTTCGCCATTCGCGTCCGTAACGCGCCCGGAAAAAGTTGCCTTTACCGTCTCACCCGGTATGATATTGTAGACGACATCGCTGATAGTGTTGAAAGCATAAGCGTTGGTTCCGAGTTCGGGGATGTGGTACCATATATCCTCGTTCCCGCTCCATCCTAGATTGAGATGCACATATATCTTGCTATCACTATAGCCATAGCCATCCACCACCAATGAATGCCCTTCTTCATCTGGTTTCGCTGAATTTGAAATGCCAATCATGACCGGATATCCCGCGTCGAGGTTGCTTAGTATGGTTTTTTGCAAGTTGGAACCGGCCAATTGATTATTTTCAATCGCAACGTAGGTTGCCGATTTATATCCAAACACCTCGTAAAATGCCGCCTCGGCATAATCGTCAAATGTTCCGCTATCTCCAGTCTTAAAATTCCAATGCATGTGTGTCGCCACCCCACAATCATACGTAAGTTTTCCGATCGCTTCCCGCCCTGCTTCGTCGATTCCTTTTTTAGGCTCGTCCACCATACTATCCCACTTATAAGCTCCCGGGGTTATCTTATATTCCTTTACCTTATCTGTTCCGTTATAGGAACACTTCTTGGTTGTTTCATCTACACTCGCTGGATACCGGTGATGGTACATTACCTGCGCCATCGCCGTGGCTACGCATCCGCAAACGGAATTGCCGGGGGTGTAATAGTTGTAGCATGCCGAGCCGTTTACGTTGCCTTGATCCCACTTGCTCGCCAACAGCGGATCGACGCGCACATCGCCGATGCTGTCGATGCCTTGGCTGGCCGCCAGAAGCGTGCGGCGCCATGAACCGGCCGCCAAGAGTTCCTGCCACCGGGCGAAAGCGTCGGGATTGTAGCAGGCAAAGTCCACACTCCGCGTCATCAGCGCCCACAAAGGCGAAGCAGGGTCGATTTCGGAAAAGTCGGCTACGGCGGAAGTAAAGGCGATGATAGGATCATAGTCGGTGTCGGCCGCCGTGAACACCGTACCCTCGGAAGTCTTGACCGCATAGAAGGCGTTGCCGGCCGCGGTCTCGAACCGGTCCGCCTTCAAGGGCGCGCCGATTGCCGTGAGCGTGCCGCCTTGACGCGTCCAGCCCCGGACGGCGCAAATGGCATCGCTTGCCGTGACCGACAGCGCCAGCAATAGCGGCAGAACCATCACTCGAGACTCATGAGCGCGTCTTCCAGCAGTTCGCCGGCCAGCCTGTCGCGTTCGGCCGCCGAATTGCTCCCCAGCACCACCACGATCGCCCGGTGGCCGCCGCGCCGTCCGGTGAGCACGATTGAACAGCCGCCAGCGTTGTTGTAGCCGGTCTTGAGTCCGTCGGCACCCTTAACCTTGAAGCCGCGCTTCCACAGGATATTGTTGTGGTTTTGGAGCCACAGCGTCTTGCCGCCGGTGCCGACGATGGTGGTGGAAGCGAGCGACGTATAGTCCAGAATCTCCGGATTGTCCCGCAGGAGTGTGGCCGCCAGTTTGGCGAGATCCTGCGCGGTGGACCGGTCGAATCCGCGTTTGCTGCCCTTGGGCGGCGGGAGTCCGTTGGGGGTTACGTAGCGCGTATGCTTCATTCCCAGCCGCCGCGCCTCCTCGTTCATGAGGTCCACGAAATTCTCCACGCTGCCGCCCACCCGCTCCGCAAACATCACCGCCACGTCGTTGGCGCTTTTGACCATCAGCGCCTTCATGGCGTCGTCCACGGAAATCCGCTCGCCCGGCTGGAGATCGATGCGGCTCGGGGGCTCGCGGTACGACCGGTCCGACTGCGTAAGGAAATCGTCCTTCTTGAGCCGCCCGCAGCGTATGGCGCGATAGACGAGATGCGCCGTCATCAGTTTGGTGCAACTGGCGGGATACGCCTCGGCGGAGGAATGATCCGACCGTAGCACCCGGCCGGTATCCGCATCCATCACCAGATACCCGACGCACGGCGACCGGCGATGCACCCCGTCCGCCGCCTGCGCGGAAACGGAAGCCAGCATCGCCGCCAGCGTCACCAACAGCCATTTGGCGTTATGCACTGCCGCGCGGCCTTACTTGAGCTCGGTGCGCGTGTGCTTCTGCACCAGCCGCCAGAGATTGGCTTCGTCCTGCGCGGCGATCACGAGCTCGCGCACGTTGGGCTTGCAGAAACTCTTGGTCACCGCCCCCATGAACCGCAGATAGTAGGCGCTCACCGCCACCGGGATCATGGAGAGGAATACGATATGCACTTTCACTCCGCCCCAGTCGATGCCCTTCTTGGACACGCCCACTGCGATCGTGAGGCCGCCTCCCTCCACACCGCGCACGTGCGGAAAAGCCACATCGTTGTCGGTGGCGGTGGAAAGGATCTCCTCGCGCGCCATGGCCGCCGCCACCACGTTGTCGGCGCTGTCGATGCAATCGTTGGTTTCGAGCAGTTCCGCCAGTTCCCCGATCGCCCCCACCCGGTCTTTGGCCTTCAGGTCGGGCATGACCAGTTTGACGCTGGAGAAACGCTCCAGCCCCACCTTGCCGTCCTGGTCCACCTTGCCTTTTACGTTGGAAACGGTCTCCTCGTCGGCCGCATAGAGGATGCGTCCGCAACTGGCGCAACAGACGATGCGCTCGCCCACCCGCGCCATCTGCACATTGGCGACAGGCACCGTCATGCCGCACGCCGCGCAGCAGTTGTTGGTGATGCCGGCCACCGCCACGTGGTTGCGCTGATAGAGCCGGTTGAAGATGGTGCGCGCCTGCGGACCCAGCTTGGACTTGAGATTCTCGATCTTGGCGTTGAACTCGTCCATCCGGTCGCCATCGCCCGTCTGGAAGTATTCGTCCCGGATGAGCACCAGTTCCTGCAGTTCCTTGAGTGTGGATATCTCTTCGTTCATTTGTCCTCCTTCCTGGCGGCCGTCCGTTTGGCGGCTTTTTCCTTTTCCTTTTTCTCCGTAAACTTGCGGATGCGTTCGATGGTTTCAACCGAAAGATCGTGCTCCATCAGACAGGCGTCGCGCTCGGCCGCCTCTTCGCTCACGCCCAGAAGCCGGAGGAATTTCTTGAGGAGGTGGTGGCGCCCCAGCACGAAGCGGGCCTCGCGGATGCCCTTTTCGGTCATCTTGACTACGGCGTACGGCTCGTGGGTGACGAGCTCCAGCGCCGAGAGCTCCTTGATGGCCTTGACCACCGACGGCATGGTGATGTGCAGATTCTTGGCGATATCCCGCACCTGGGCCCCGCCGGACTTCTCCGACAGGATATAGATCATCTCGATATAGTCTTCGAGACTCTCCGTCATCGTCTTCTTGAGTTTTCCCATGTTATTTCCCGCTCCAGTAAGGACTGTTTTTCTTCATCAGGTAAAGTAGCTTGATGGCTTCCATGCTTTCCTCCAGCGTCACCGGGAACGGCACCGCCGTCCGCACGCTGTCGTACAGGTGCCGCCAGAAAGCGCTCGGCCCGCTCAAGGTGCCGGGCGGCAACCGGTAAGGCTCTTCGATCAGCGGCATTTCTTCGTGCAGATCGCCCAACGGCGGCGTGCGCACCGACGAGCGCCGGCGCGGGAAGTTGAACTTGGGATCCACCGCCCGCAAAACGCCTTCCTTGGCGCCCGCCATCACGGTCATGCACCCGAGCGAGCCCTTGATCTTGAACTTCGGCTCGCGGTCGCCCGGCAAGACCGAGCAGGAATATTCCACGTCGGCGCTGACCATGCCGCGCGTCTTGATGCCCAGCTTCACGTAGTCTTCGGCATCGCCCACCGAAACGATGCGCTTGAGTTCGCTCCAGATCTGGTAAGGCGGCATCGGCAACAGTTTCAGGGCCTGCATCACGAGGTCGGTCATGCCATAGTAGCAGGCGCCGCCGCCCAGCCGCTTGATGGCCTGCCAGTCGTCGCGGCGGACGTAGTCGCCCGAACGGATCTGGATGTAGTTGATCTCCCCCAGCCGGCGATCCGCCATCGCCTGTTTCGCGAGCAGATAGTCGGCATCGAACATTCCGCGCTGAAACACCACCAGCCGGTTCTTGGCCTTGGCCGCCGCGCCGCGCAGAATCTGGTTGTCGTCCGGCGTGGTGGCCATCGGCGCTTCGAGCAGCGTCCAGCGTCCCGTCTCCAGCGACATCACCGTTTCGGCCACGTGGTTGACGGTGGGCGTGGCGATATCGACGAGATCGATGTTGCGCTCGCCCAGCATGTCCGGCAGCTGACGGTACATCTTGCACTTGGGGAAGTGCGCGGCCAACCGGTCGCGCCGTTCCTTCAGCGTGTCGCAGGCGCAAACCACCTCGAACAACGCAGGATGCTTCAGATACACCGGCACGTGCTCCTCGAACATCGCCCGTCCGAGACCCATTAGCGCCACCCGGATGGGCGGCCGATGATATGCTTCGTCGCTCATTTTCTGACTATCTCCGTTATTGCCGACAGGAACTGCGCCACGTCGGTGAATTTGCGGTAGACGCTGGCAAAGCGGATGTAGGCCACCTCGTCCACTTTGTGGAGTTCGGCCATCACCAGCTCCGCCACCCGGTCGGCGGTGACAGTGTCGCCTTCGACCTTGGCCACAACATTGTCGATCATCGTGCGGATCTGCTCGTCGTTCACCGGCCGCTTGCCGCAGGCGCGGCGAATCGCCACCTCCACCTTGGTGCGGTCGAACGGTTCGTAGCTGCCGTCGCGCTTCTGCACCCGGGTTTCGTCCTTCACCACTTCCTCGTAGGTGGTGAAGCGGTAGCCGCAACTTTCGCACTCGCGACGGCGACGGATGGCCGCACCCTCCCGGCAGGCCCGGGAATCGACCACCTTGTCGTCCGCACATCCGCACTTGGGACACTTCATAAAACTACTCCACGCGCTCCACGGTGATTTCCGGATCGATATCCTGCAGCGACGCCTCGATGCCCTGCTTGAGGGTCATCATCGCGAAGGGACACGATCCGCAGTGGCCCACCAGTTTCAAGTACACCACCTTGCCCTCGATGCGGACGAGTTCCAGGTCGCCGCCGTCGGCCTGCAGGCCGCCGCGCAACGTTTCCAACTTGGCTTTGATTTGTTCTTCCATCGTTTCACTCCATTGCCGGCGTTACCGTAAGCCGTGCGGTTTTCAAAATTTCCTCCGCTTGCGCCTTGACCTCGCTCAGGGTAGGTCCGGTGAGGACGGCGCCGAAGGCGGTTTCCTCGCCGGTCGGCAGCGTGCGATCAGGCTTCATGGCCTTGACGAGATTGCGCCTGAGCTGCTGTCCGGAAAGTTCCTCGCCGAATTTGCACACGCCCACTTCCACCTCTCCCCGGTCCTTCACCGGCACGCTGACGCGATAGCGGAGCGCGGCCGCCTCCTGCGGCGACAGCTTGGCGAACTTGGCCATGCCCTTCGGACGCATGTGCAGGAGCGCCGGATTGAGCACGTCTTCATCCGCCTTGGGCACCGTGACCTTGAACGGCTTCAGCAGATTCTTCTCCAGCCACTTGCGCTCCTTCTCGGAATACTTCAAAACCGGCTCAACCGGCATCTCCGGCTCGTCGGCCGCGTCCAGCACTTCAACCGGATCTTCCGCCGGAGGATTCTCCTTCGCGCCCAAGAGCTCGCGCACTTGGGGGAGCCACGCATCCTGGTAGAGCCAAGCGCAGTACCCCCCCGCGCCTAGGAGCGCCAGCACCACTATCTTTTTCAATGCTTTCATCTTTTACCTTATCCTTATATAGAAGCCTTCGTTCACGAGCGAATAGCCCTTGCCGTCCGCATCGATGACGAGCGTGTAGTCCTGCGCCGCCCCGGGCGCGCGCTGGACATTGGCAATGGGCGGCAGATATTCCGCTTTGTTGACCCGCAAAACGGTAATATCATCCGCAGCCAAGAGATTGGCGAAATTCTCCAGCGAAACATAGATCGTGCCGGTGATCTGGTTCTGGACGATAAAGATGGGATATTGGTCCTCGCCGGTGAGGGCGATGGTGCCGCCAGTGCCGAAATCCACACTGTCAGCCGTTATTCTTACGTCCTTCTCGCCCACTATCAGGTTGCTGCGCACGATCAGGTTGGTGGCGGCATACATCGACGAGCGCAAGTTGAGCGCATCGGAGAACGAGGTGTCTGCCGTTATCACTACCGAACCTTCCGACGCCGCGCCCGTGCCGAACAGCATCGTAACGCCGACGGCATCATTGGTGACGGGGCCCGAGAATCCGCTTGCGTCCAGGATGCGCAGATAGTTGTGCGTGGTTGCCTCCGCATCGCCGACATTCATCAGGAGGCCGGACCCGGTCAGCCGGTCGAAGACCACTTCCTTGCCGTCCACATCGCTCACCCCGCGCAGATGGAGACCGTAGCCGTAGGTCGAATTGTCGATTTCGAGCGTGGACGCCACTTCATAGCCCACCTGCGGATATATCGAACAGCCAGCAAGCCGGATCGTGGAATTGGCATTACCCAGTTTAGATAGACTCGTATTGCCGAATTCCACCCGCTCGATCGCCAGCGTGCCGGTCCACTTTTCGCTATCCTGGAGACTGTTCTTCACCGCGTCGATCGTCACCTGCGGCTTGCACTTGTTCATCACGATCGTACCGGCGCCCTCGACCGGAACGGTCAAATCCTCGTTGAACACCACCGTCACGCCGGCCGGAATCTTGTAGCCCGCCACCGCCACCATTTCGTCGTTCGTGGCGATCGTAACCGTGGCCGCTTCATCCACCAGGAAGCACAAGGTATCGCCCGCGATGATGTAAGTGGGCACATGCGTTTCGTCCTGCAGGTAATATACGGCCGAATCCTTGTTGAACAGGTTGTCCGCTCCGCCTTCCACCGGTTCGAAATAAACTTCCTTGTTGCCGCGCGAAGCGGTGAAAGTGGCGCGGTAGCGCTTCGAAATTCCATCCCACGAAAAGCCGGCGAGACTGATCAAGTTGTTGCTGGAGTTGTTTACGTACGTAACCCGGGCACCGAAATATTCACACGTACCCGTCAGATAGACCGGCTCGGTGTCGCGCTTGCCGTCCACCAATTCGGTAAGATCGAAGGTGATGCGGCCGGTTGCGCCCATTTGCAAGGGGATGGTGGCCATGTCGAGCGCGCCATAATGGATGGTGAGATCCACATCGTTGGTCAGCACGCCGGAAATGCTCACCGGATGTCCGCCGATCGACTTGCGGATCGTGAGCGCCTGGCTGCCGGTTATGTGCAGGTCGCCGATGGCGTTCGGCGCGTCGACCGTGTCGCCGTTCAGCACCACGCTCATCCACTGGGGCACCTCGCCTTCAACCGTCAAGATCACGTCGGCGTTGGTGGCCGGCAGATGCCCGTCATCCTCCGGCGTGTTGGCCCAGGTGCCCACTTCCGTCGAATACCAGGTGTTGGTGCCCTCCGCCGACGCGATCGTGCGGGTGGATTCGGTGGTTATATCGATAAACGGATAATCCTCCACCAGTTTCGCCATCACCGCGTCGCTCAGCTCTTCGCCGAAAATGCGCACCATCTCGATGACCGCCGGATCGTCGGCCTCCGGACGGGTGGCGACTCCGGACACCTCTCCACCCAAAACCGAACCGACTTGGAAACCGCCATTGGAACCCAAAGTCCATTTGCTGTTGTATTTCTTCCTTATCTGAAGCTGACCGTCCAGATACACCGATATGTACTCTTCGCTCTTGGTAAACACATACAAGTGTTTCGTCGCCGTGGCGGCCTTGGCGCGCATCGGTGAAATCACTTCCTTGTTATTGGCGTCCGAATTGCACCAGACAAGGTTCACGTCGTTCACCGTTTCTCCCCGCACCAACGCCAAGAAGCCGCCGGTTCTGTAGCCAAAAGCAATTAGCGTGTTGTTTTCTTCGGCCGGCATGGTGCCGTACACTACCGCCGTGAAAGTGCTGGGGTAGTTGCCGGCGGTTATATAAGGCGACGTGCGCACGTACAGATTGTTGGGCGCCTCGTTATCCAAGGAGGTTGCGGTGGTCCACGAAGTGTCGGCACTCAATTGACTGCTGGACGAGCCGAAATTGGGGAAGGTGGCGTCTTCGGCTATATTGTCTTGATACTTCTCGGCATTGAAGGTGAAATCGTAAAGCGCCGCCTTGCCTTCCGGATGCGCGCCCTCGTCGAGCCGCGCCACATTGCCCTCCACCGTAACCTCCACCGAAGAACCGTCGAACCGGATCACCACCACCTTCGCGATGGTATCCGACACGTTGGTCATCTCCGTTACGCCATTCAGATACTCGCTCTGCGTCTGGTTCACCTGCACCCGGCCAGAGCCAGATCCGGCGACAATATTCGACAGGTCGCGCCGGCTACTCATATTCAATACGCCCTCGTCCACTCGGATCGTACCGGTAAGATTGGCGAGACTGCCCGTCACGATCAACTTGCCCGTACCGCGCTTGACGAGCGTACCCGAGCCGGTAAGCGCGGCCGCCAGCGTTACTGTGTTGGTTCCGGTATCGATAACCGTTTCAGTTCCCGCCGCCAGCACGGTGCCGCTCGCCTTGGCGTTGGCGATTTCCATATCAGTCGCCGCCACGATCGTGCCGCCCATCAGATTCAAGGTGGCATTCTGCGACAGGAACTGGATGCCGCCATCGCGCAAGTTCAGTACGCCGTTCGGCTTGAGGTTGATGGTGCCCGGCATGTCCGCCCGCTCGCTACCGGCGCGGATGCCCTTGGTGTTGACCGTGGCCACGCTCTCGCCGCCACCGATGTTCCAAGTTGCGCTGCCGCTACTGCTGCCGACATTTCCCCACGCCAGACGGACGGCGCCGTTGGGCATATCGATCGTGCCGCCGAGCATATCGTAGACGACCGTGGAATTCCAGTGGCCAATCAGCAGCGGCGCGGTGTTATTGGACGTCCCCTCCACGCTGCCGTTACCAGTGATCGTTACCGTGCCGCCGGTCTGGCGGAAATTCTGGACCACCCCGCCTTGATTGCCGAGCACCATGCGAGTGACCGTGACATCGGCGCCGGCTTCAAAGCCGACGAGCGCCTTGCTGCCGACCGGTTGGAACAGCTCGCTGGTAAACGCTTGCGCCAAGATGATGCCGCCTTGGACATTGACGCTTTCGGTAACGAACGGCAGCGAGGTCAGCGTTTCGCTGCCGGCAAACCTGAACGCGGTTCCTGTACCCGGCGATATGAGCGATGCGTCCGCCCAATCGACTATCGTCGCCGTTCCTTCCGTCACCGAAACCGTGTTCACACCCAAGTCGTGCAGCACCGCGCCGTTCTTGGCCACGATCGAGCCGAAGGTGGTCGTAACGCCATCGTCTTTCTCGACCGTCACCGCACCGTCCACCGTGAGCACCCCGGCCGTAACATCGGTATCGAACGTGAAGGTGGGAGTGGAGTCCTCGGCCGCCGTTATCGCAATATACGGCGCGGCGCCATCCTCCCAGCCCTCGGGTTTCTCGGCCGACCAATTGACGTCATGATCGATGGTCTTGCGGTAATTGACGGTGCGCACGATGCCAACCGTAATCTGCGCATTGATCGAACAAGTGTTGTTTCCGCTGCAACGCGTGTCTTCCTCGGCAATATGACCGGAAGCATGCCACAGGCAATTGCACCGGGCGATCTTCGCATCGCTGAACGTTTCCCCTACCGCCAATCCGGCTACGCTTTCCGCGAATTGGAACCGGTATCTGGTGCTGGAGGCAAGGAGATCTTGGTTGAAAGCGAAGGTGGTATAACCGGACGCCACCCATTCCGAATCGCCCTCCGCGCTTATGGCCACGATTACATTGTCAGACGTGGTGACCACCAGGTATGGTTTGGTAGTGATCGCCACATCGCCGCTACCGCCAAAGTTGGCATTGTTGTGGGTGGTGCTACCCCACTTTACCGTTATCGAGGTAAGCGCGACGACTTCGGCGATCTCGGCAATATCGGTGGTGGCATCGGCAAACAGGAAGTGGACCGAATCCGGCTCGGTTACCGCATTCCGCAAATTGAACGACTGCCAGCTGGCGTTTGCGCTATCGGCATTGGGGGTGGCGGTATTGTTCAAATAGGTGGAATAAGTGCCGGCCACCTCGGTATCGATTACCAACTTGCCTTGACCGGCGGAGATGGCGATGTTGCCGAACACTTCGTCCGATCCGTAGGTATAAACGGCGATCATGGCGATTCCGGCCGGAACGTTGGTTACGGCAATCTCGCCCGCCACCACTTCCGCCAAGGTTGGCCGGACCGCAATTGAAGTGTCGGCGTCAAACGACCAGTTGGCAAAGTCGCGGATCCCGACCATATCGATCGAAGTTGCCGCGGCGGAAACCGAAAGCCCCGTCAGCGTAGCCCAGGTAAACGGTGATTCCGGAACCATGCCCGCCAGCGTAGCCGCGCCGGTCAAGGTGTCTAGCGCCGCCTGCGCGGTCTTATAATATGTAGTAGTGGAATCCTGCGTGAGTGACATTACCGCCATATAGAGGTTCCGGTCGTCGGCATCCTGGAATATGGTATAATAAGTTGCTCCGTCCGCCGTAGCCCGCGTGTTGGCGATGGCGCCCGCACCGCCCGCCGCCAGCACCACCGCTTCTTCGACCGGAGCCGCCGCAAGCGCAATTTCGCCGATCGACAGCGTAGCCGAAGTGTTATTGGTCACCGTGCCCGTATAGTCGGCCGCGATGCGGGCAATGGCAATCGAGGTTATCGCCGCTTCCGTGTCGAAAACGAAATTGCCCGGCCCGGAAATCGTCTGGAAGGTATACGCCCTAACCGAAGCATCCGTAATCAGCATGTCGCCCTGCAGCTCCAGATCTGGCGCCACTTGATAGCCGGCTTCGGCGTGGAGATATCCGCCGGTTATGCCGCCAACCACCACCTTGGATCCGCTACGACCGTAGACATTGAGATTGAGCCCTTCCGCCGCGACTACCGGCAATTCCACCGATCCGGTCCAATCTGCGCCAAAGGTGGGGGCAACGTTCAACAGCGCCGCACAGCGTATGGTTCCGGTCCCCGCCACTTCGCCCAGCATGAGCGAATTCGCCGTCATTTCCACGGTGCCTGCAATCAGCACCCGGGTGGCCGCCAATCCTTTACCGGCGGCGATCGCCAAGGTTTTTTCCGCCACCACTTCGATGGATCCGGCGTTGGACTCGTCTAGTTCGTTGGTTCCACCCAAACCGATGCGCTTGCCGGTGGTGCTGATCGAGCCGGCAAATTCCGAGACATCTGTAAAGGTAATCCGCTCGCGACTGGCGGAGTTGCCGGCATCGTACAAGGTGCCCGTACCCTTCAACTTGGCGATTTTGATTTCGTCCGCCGAATCGCCGTTGTTGTCATACCACGCATAATATACGCTCTCGCTATCGTCTTCCAGCACCAAGGTCCAAGGGCAGTCGGCACTTCCGGCATAAGCGCGGACATTGGTGAACTTCACGCAGGAGTTGGCGTTGCCGTAGCCGGCCAACGATTCCAGCACAACCGCCACCGCACTGGTCTCGCCGGTGCCGGTGTCGCCGATATTCTTGAGCCAAAGCGTTCCTTGCCACGTTTCCGCATTGCTCAATTTCGCGAGCAAGGCAGCATTCGGCAGACATCCGTCCAGCACCAACGTGCCCGTACCCGAAAACGCCAACTCGGCAGGTATCGCAGCAGCCGAGGAAATAGTCACCACGCCACTGTCGCCAATGACAAGCGCGCCAGCCCCCTCGACCGAATTCAAGGCGGCTTCCGTATCGATCTCCACCATTCCGCTCGCAATCGTCATGGCGCCCACCGGCTTCAGCGCTCCTCCGGTAAGCTTATAGGTGGTCCCTTCGCCGCCATTGAAAACAATCGCCGCCGGCGTGCGCGTTCCCTCGATGGTAATCGTCGCCTCGGTTTCGGGCGCGCCAATCGTACCAAAGGTCACCGCGGTCAAGTCGGCATAGCCGGTGCTCTCGCTGGTGATGGTGTTTTCGATGCTGGTGGCCGACCACGTGGCCGAGCCGCCCGTCCAGGGTTCGGACGCGCCGGGCGTAAAGGTAACCGTCCCAGCTTCCACCGTAAACGTACCAGTACATCCTTTCGGCTTGAGGCAGGATACGTCTTCACTCGCATAGCCGGTCATCACCGTGATCGCTTCGCTGGCGGGGGTGAGTCCGATTTCGGTCAAGTCCACATACACATTGCCACTCGCGTTGATCGTTTGCGCCGCCAGCGGAACTACCGCTTCCTCGACTAGCGGAATCACCACCGTGGCGCCGTCGTTCAGCGTCAGCATGGCCGATGTCATAGCCGCCGGATTGCGCACTTCCAGCCAACCGCTGTCATTCACCGTAACCGCGCCGTTGGCCCAGCTGCCGGTTTCGGAGAATATCACCTTGCCGTACGAGGAAATGTCCAGCTTGCTGTTTCCGGTACAAACATTCGCACCACTCAACGTTAGCGCGTTGATTGTAGATGAGCCATCCCCGATTACCGAAAGGCTTACCGCACGATTGTCGCTGCTCTTGAATACACCGGCGAATTCCGTATCTCTGGTCTGTTTCGTTTCCACTTCATATTTATAATCTCCACTCGACCATTCGGAACTTATGGTGCCGCTACCGGAAAGATCGCGTACTTTCAACTTGCCGCCGGGTGTCCCGGATGTTCCCTTGTAATACTGATTGCCCAAATGCACATACCCTGCCACTTCAAGTTCCGGACGTGCCGACGGATCGAAAGTCGGATTGCCGGTGGGATTGAGATTGCATTGATAGTAGTAGCCGGACGTAGTGCTCTCGCTTTTCAGCCGGACGACACCGTCAAACATGCTCAATGTGGCCGTGTGAGTTATCTTGTTGGGCGCGGTGCTGGTATCGTCCAACTCCAAGATGGCCGATCCGCCACCCGTGAACCGATCGCCATTTGCCCACTCGCAATCCCGCAACGTGAAAGTTGCCCCCTCGGCGATAGCCACCGGATTCGCCGGTTCCTTGGTTGATACGATTTGCCCTTCCTCCAGCAAAGTGCCGCCGCTAATATTGTTGGCGTTGCCGAGCGCCAGCGTACCAGGGCCAAGCTTGATCAGCTTCGCAGCCGTGATGGCGACGGAAATCGTATTGGTGGTGCCTGCGGCCACGTACACGACCAGCGTCCCGTCGTCCATGCCCGCAGTGTCGATGGCCTCCTCGGTGGGGTTCAAAACGAGGATGCCGTCCATCAACGCCAATTCCGTGCCAACGGTTAGCGCGCTCTTGATGGTGGCAATTCCCTTGCCGCTCTTGGTTACCGTTCCGGCGGTAATGGCATCGCCCGTAATCGTCACCGCGCGCTGGTCGGCCGTAACCCCGAGCGTATCCACGTTCTTCTCGCCCATCACCGTCACCTCCAGCGGCGTGGCGGACGAATCGTCGTCATCCGGGAAGATTACTTTCTGTGAGCCGTCATTGATGTAATTGTTGTCGCCGCCGTTGAAGCCCGTATCCGTCCACACTCCGCTCAATCCGGTCCACGGAATCGATTCGATCTTGACGCCAAACTCATAGGTTCCACTCGACGTCTCCTCGGAATATATCTTCCAGTTTTCGCTATTCGCGCCGCGAACGAACGAGGCCACCTGTTCGGCCGTGATTTGGGTGGGGGTCGTGATCAGCGGCAACTTGAACTTGCCGGTCAAGTCGAGATCGGAAATATCCACATTGATGTTGCCGGACAGCGTCAGCGATTCCGTAACCGTAAGCTTCTCGGTGAGACTCTTAGGCTTCAGTGTGGCGCCGTCCGCCAACGTCAGCATGGGCGTGGTTCCTGTACCGGAAATGGTGCCGGTCACCGTAAATGTGGAATTTTCAT
>CAMZDY010000004.1 GCA_947305585.1 uncultured Verrucomicrobiota bacterium
GCCGACTTCAAATCTCGCCTCGGCCGCGTCTGACATTTTTCATTTCCCCTATTGCATTTCGCAGGGAAATATGATATAATATAAGCATCTAACGGGGAAATCCCCCAGATTGATCTTTGTCATAGCCGGACAGGCGGGAGCCTAATCCGGCGCGCGTCGTCACTGCACACGCAGGAGCGCGACAATTCAACTTAGCATTCTTGCTATGTTGGCTCTGAGGAAACTTAGGAAATTTCTTTAGTACGAGTCAATAGTAGTTAGGGATGCGCCTGTTTGGGCGTATTCTGTCCTGTTTCGTACTAGGTATCCTAAGACCTCCTCAGAGACACGGATTAGAATATCGCCCTTTTTCTTTTCCGTGCCTATGATGAGTGTAAAAGGAATTTTGTTTGTAAGATTTGTGCATAAAAACCAGAATACATATTATGGAGACCAAGAATGAAAGCTAGTCAATATATGTATGCTACCATACGGGTTGCAATGACAATTGCAGCAACCGTATGGTGTATTTCTGGCAATTGTGAAGTAGGGTTCAATCAAGGCTCTAGCAGCAAGAAATTGGAAGTTCCCCATCTTAGAAAGGAAAAGAAACCATCGCCAAGTATTTATTATTATAGTGCACCAAAGAAAAAGCGATATAATGGCGAAAACCAATCTACGAAGAAGCATATTGTTATGGTCAATGAGTCTGATGTATGGGACAACGACGTTAGCGCGGTCAATGCTGCAGGAATGGCAATGAAAGGCGCGATGAAAACCGAGTTTGGGGAAGGGTGTGGCGAAACTAGAGAAGAAGCCATTAAAGAGGCGCTAAGAGATGTGTTACAAAAAGTTGTGGGGGTATACGTCGATTCAGATTTTCGAATGAAGAACGATGAAATCATAAATGATGAGGTCATAACGCACAGCAGTGGGCTTATCGATGGATATGATATTGTAAAAGATGAAATTGATGTTAATGGTCGGGGTGTAAAAATAACAATCAAAGCACAAGTTGTAATGCGTGAATTTGTTGATAGAATGAAGAAAATAGAGGCTGAACAAAAGTTTAAGGTTGATGGACTCTTGCTGGATACAAATATCCGGAACAGCCTTAACGCTGAAAGCTTAGTTCAGAAAGAACTTGAGAATTTAAATGTTGTGACAGACTTGCTTGAAGTGAAAATCTGCAATACGAGACCAAAATTGGTGGCGACATATGGAGACTCGGTAACATTGAGGTATGCTTATCAAGTTATGTTTTCGAAGGAAAAGTACTGCAAAAAATTTGTCCCTAGGATTGTACAAGTGCTTGATCAAGTGGCACAGGAAAAATACGGCAAGACGTTTATTCCCGCACAAGTTGTATCCTGTAAAGTAAATCCTGCGCATTTTTGTTTTGAAAATGAAGGATTATGGCGAGGTGAAGAAGTCAATGTACATTTAATTCGCATGAGTGAAATGGCCGAGAAATATATGGGATTTGCGCAGCGTCGTTGGCACTACGATTTTGATAGTAGCAAACAATATGATATAGTTGAATCATGGAACAAACAAGGCGTAACTATTCGCTCATACAAAGTTGCTGGGCATGTTGCCAAAATTTTGCACGACGCGCAGCGGTCAATTCCCAATAAAATGGTTTGTCGGCTGAACTTGCTGGATCAATCTGGGACAATAGTTGGTGCCGGGTATGATGATATCGGCATCGCTGGCTGTTTTGATACAGGGTACAGTATCGGTATTTGTATAAGTTTTCCATTTATCGCGCATCAATATGACTACTATTATGCACGAGACATTTCATGGAAGTATCATGGGGTTAAGACATTTACCGATAGAATTATTGGATATATTGATGTTGACATAAGTAAGGATGATTTAGCGCAACTTTCGTCTGCCGAAATCAAGTTGGAGGCGACAAACAGAACTAACTAAACAACACCGAAAGGATAATAACAATGAATACTAGAAATATTACTACTGTAATCGTTATTTGCGGTACATTACTGGGTTTGCCAGTAGGTGCACAAATTGAGGAGAGGCAGAAAGGCTATGCCGAACAGAAAATAGAGGGTCTAATAAATGGCAATCTGTTTGGCGTTCAGAATATCAAGAAAGATGAGGCGAAACGCGTTGTGTCGCTTATTTCAATAGGCCGTGCTCCGGTTTCGTCAGCGTTGACAAAGGCTCGGGCAAAGAATCAAGCATTCAAAAAGGCTGATGCGAATGCGCGCGCCGAATTTATGAAATGGCTCACTACCGCTGTAACCTATACGCGTATGGATCAGGATGAGATTGCCATTATACAGAAGGGAGAGTCTTTAGGTGACGAGGGAATGGGAGGTGCTGGCGAGACAACGGAAGTCACTGAATTGACCAGCGAACAGATTGTGAGCGTGGCAACCGGATTTGTGAAGGGTATGGTTCAATTGGGGGCGGGGATAAACGACGATGGAGAAGCGGTAGTTATCTTGGGTTGGCATGTTGATACGGCGGATCAGACTGATATGGTGAGAGATGCAAATAGTCCGGTAAAGCATAAGATCAAAAAGGAAGGCGATAAGATTCCGTATAAGAACAAGGGTTCGACTTTATCGCCAGACAAGGATACGTCGATTTCTGATGATGCGCAGGATTTTCTGTGAAGAAGAATAAGGTAATTGTGCAATTGTTGTTGGCATTTCCATTGATGCTGTTAATGGAAATGCCAACAGGACTTCGTCATATTATTGTCACGCAAGAAGTGGCCAATGTGTTTCATAATGCGACGGATAGGCAGTTAGATCGAATGAATTTGCGTAAGGAGTTGGTGCGATGTTTGTTAGATGTGGACGGCAAAACCAATTTAACTTCTCAATGCGAGTATTCTGGGATTATGGTAGAGAGTGTTGAATATATAAGTTCCAATAAGGTGGTGGCAGTGTTTGCCGTACCTGAAGACAAAGAAGAATGAAAGTTCCAGAAACATCCGTAACCTTGTTGTCAGATATTGCATCCAATTCAAGGAGTGCAAGGTGGGCGGAGTTTGTGGAGCGATATCGCCCAATGATGATGGGATATCTAAAGGCAAAGTTTCCGTTAGTTGAAGCAGAGGATATCATTCAAGATGCTTTAATCTCATTGGCCAAAGCATTGCCGAATTACCGATACAATCCAGACGAAACAGGATATTTCCACAATTATATTGCAGCAGTGTTGCGAAACAAGGCTTGCGATGCAATGGCAAACAGAGATAAGCATCTATTGTTAAAGGGGAGTCTGAAGGAGCAAAGTCAATTTAGTGGAACAAGGTTTGGAATCGATGACAAATTACGTAAAGATATCTACAAGATAGCATTAAGGCAACTATTAGAAGATGATAGGGTTAACAAGCGCAATCTACGGATATTCGTGGAAGTCGCAATCAAGGGGGTTGCTCCAACTGAAGTCGCGGAAAAATTTGGGGTTACAAGAAACAATGTCGATCAGATAAAAAAGCGAATCATAACGCAACTGCGAAACCAAATTAAAGGTATAATCAAGTTGGCAAATGGATAGTGATGAGATAAATGGTCTTTTGGAGTTCTTGTCGACAGAGAAGAATAATGTAGATTTTGGTAGTCTCCAGGATGGAGAGATTGTTGGTAATTGGCGAGTGCTGGCATATTTAGGCGGGGGAGGTAGTGCGGAGGTGTATAGGGTTATGCATATGCACGTGAATCTTAAATGTGCGCTTAAAATTGCGAGAACGGTTGATATGTGCGCAAAGCGACGAATTTTACAAGAGGCCGAGATATTAGCAGGCGGAATCGCAGAAATGATGCCACGATTCTATGAATTCGGGGAGTATGATGGGCGGCCATATATTGTTATGGAGCTTTTGGAGCCAAAAGACTTGCCTGTTAGAGAAGTTGGGATAGTGAGATTGTTAAGAGATATATGTTCGGCGCTTAAGCACTTGCATGCAGCTGGATTTGTTCATGGAGATATAAAACCGGCGAATGTATTGTATAGAAAAACCGGCGAAGCGGTCTTGTGTGATTTTGGCACTGCACGACCAATTGATTCTTCCTGTGCATCGGTCACAAAAGAAGGGAAAATAGTCGTAGAGGGAACATTGGGATATGCTGCTCCAGAACAGTTGGCTGGCTTGGATTTAGGGGCAGGTGCAGATATTCACGCTTTAGGAGTTTTTATTGATGCTTGTTTTCGTGGTAGGCCAAACAGAAAGTGGACTGCGATAATACAACGGGCTACGAGTTCATTGCCAAATAGGCGATATAAAACTATTGATGCGCTAATGTGTGCAATAAAATGGCGTTATGCAAAATCTATATGCCTATTATTGTGCATAGTTGTATCACTAATAATTGGGCTTACATTTCGTCAAATCAGACATACTGATGAAATGTCTGGTCTGAAGAGCAAGGTGAGAATAAATATGAGTGAAAACTTGTCGGAATGGATTTCAAGGTGACAAAGCGTTATGTAAATCTACGGTGTCCCCACTGCAGAGAAAATGACGAGGCGAGGGCGATTATATTTCGGGTCGCCCGCGCATAGGGTGATACGAAAGCGGTGCTATAATCAAGATAACTGGGTGTTTTGGGCTTCACATTGCGCTTACGCCCGAATGGCCTCGAATCTCAATTTCGCGTTGGTTTCGCATTGGATTCGTGCTGGTTTCGCCTTCTCGCCGTAATGGGTGTGTGTATAGGGAGGGGCTAATGGGACTTGGGGGACTTTGGGGACGGGAACAGGTGGAGAAAGGTTGGCGGGGTTGGGGAGGAAAGTTCGCGGCCATATGGAGCGAATTTGGTCTCTCCGGGGACTGAAGTTAAAAGTATAGGGGACTTTGGTGAAAGTCTAGTAGACTTTTGCCAAAGTCTGGTAGATTTTTCGCAAAGTCTAGTAGACTTTGAAAAGTTGTCCGGAAGGCCGAAAACTTCTCTCTGCGAGGCCGGGGATTGCAGTCTGGGAGCCCATCTTTTTTTCACAGCCGGAAATTGGGGGTAAGTGGTCGGCGCAAAGTTTTTAAGGTTTTGGCAGATTTCCCTTGCTTTTTCGGGCGGAATATGATATAATATCCTATTAAAATGTTTCTAAAAGGAGGATTGCAGCATGAAGCTTGCAGATTTGAAGGGTAAGACGGTCGGCGTCTGCGTTTCGGGCGGTCTTGATTCCAAGACCATCTGTTGCGTTTTGAAGGATGCCGGAGTCAAGGTGAAGGCGTTTAGCGCCAATGTGGGACAGCCCGACGAGAAGGATATCAACGACATCAAGAAGAAGATGGCGCCGACGGGTGTGGAGACGACGATTGTGGACGTCACCAAGGAGATGGCGGAGATCTGTTTCGAGACGGTGAAGTGCCAGGCGATGTATGACGGCGGCTACTGGAATTCCACCGGCATCGCGCGGGCGGTTACGGTGCAGAAACTGCTTCCGGCCATGAAAAAGGCGGGTTGCGTGGCATTGGTGCATGGAGCTACCGGTCGCGGCAACGACCAGATGCGTTTCGAGCGCTATACGAACGTGCTCGATCCCAAGTTCGGCGTGTACGCCCCATGGCGCGACGAGGATCTCCTCAAGAAGTTCCCCGGACGCACCCAGATGGTCGAGTTTCTGGCCGGGCGCGGCATCCAGGCTTTTGTCGGCACCAAGAAAAAATATTCGACCGATGCGAACTTGGCGGGGCTCAGTCACGAGGCGGAAGATTTGGAAAGCATGGAGACCTCGATGCGCATCGTGAAGCCTACGATGGGCGTGTGGCCGGAGAAGGCGCCCGGTAAGCTCGAAAAGATCGCGCTCAGGTTCGAAAAGGGTCGGTGCGTGGCGGTGAACGGCAAGAAGCTGAGTCCATATGAGATCATGCTGGAGGTAAACAAGATCGGCGGCCGCAATGGCATCGGGATGAAGCATGCGCTTGAAAACCGTATCATCGGCACCAAGAGCAGGGGCGTGTACGAAGCGCCGGGAATGGAAGTTTTGTCGGCGGGGCTCAAGTACATCTACGAGGGCGTGATGGATCGCAGGTCCACTTTGCTCTTTCAGCAGCTCTCGAAACTGGTGGCGGATCAGATCTACGATGGGCGTTGGTTCGATCCCGCCACGCAGGCGGCGCGGGCGGCCATTCAAGTGTGGGCCGACAAGGCCACGGCCGAAGTGACGCTCGGTCTCTATAAGGGCAATATCTTTTTCGAGAGTCTCAAGGGACTTAAGGCCACCATCTACAACGAGGCCGACAGCTCCATGGAGGCGTCGGACGGGCTTAACCCGCACAGTTCGCAGGGTTTTGCGGAAATCCAGAGCGTGGAAGCTAAGATGCTCGCCAAAGCGGGACAGATAAAGGCATAAGAAACGATGGAAGAAGAGACGAAAGAACCGGAGGCGCCGGTTGCGCCGGAAGCGGAAAACGGATCGGCGGAAACCGTACCGGCGGAAGAAACGCCGAAAGCGGAAGAAGCACCGAAAACCGAGGAGCCGGCAGCGGCGGAAGCGCCCAAGGCCGAAGAACCCAAGGTGGAGCCGGACTGGAAGGATCTCTACGCGAGGATGAAGGCCGACTTCGACAATTACAAGAAGCGTGCGTTGCGGGACCGCGAGGACACGTACCGGTATGCCGAAGCGGATATTTTGGGCGATGTGCTGCCGGCCATCGACAATCTTGCACTTGCGCTTTCGAAGGCGGAGGCGAAGGAAGATCCTTTCGTCAAGGGCGTGCAGCTCGTCTACGACAGCATGCTCGCGGCGCTCAAAAAGCATGATGCGGAGCCGTTCGATTCGGTGGGAGAGACGCTGGATCCGGAGCGGATGGAGGCGATTGCCACGCTACCGTCCGAAGAAATCGAAGAGGGCAAGGTTTCCAATGAAGTAAAGCGCGGGTGGATGCTCAAAGGCAAGGTGCTCCGTCCCGCCCAAGTAGTGGTGTCAAATGGCAGACAAGCGTGATTATTACGAGGTCTTGGGAGTAGCCAAGGACGCGACGGCCGACCAGATCAAGTCGGCATATCGCAAATTGGCCATGAAGTACCATCCGGACCGCAATCCGGACAATCCCGAGGCGAAGGAGAAGTTTACCGAGATTTCCGAGGCGTACGAGGTTCTGTCCAATCCGGAGAAGCGCCAGGCGTACGACCAGTTTGGACATCAGGGCGTGAATTTCGGTCCGGGCGGCTTCAATTTCGGTCGCGATTTCAGTCACTTCCAGGATGTGGACCTGAACGACATCCTGAACTCGTTCCTGAACGGAATGGGCGGGGGGTTCTCCGGCTTTTCCGGGTGGGGCGGGTCGCGTCAGCGCCGGGTGGATCCCAATGCCCCCAGACGCGGCGACGATATGACGTTCCGGCTGGACGTGGAGTTCGATGAGGCGGTGTTCGGGAGCGAGCGGACGATCGATCTGCAGTTGCCGACCGAGTGCGACGAGTGCCACGGAACGGGTTCGTCGGACGGAAAACGTACCACCTGCAAGACATGCCGGGGTAGCGGGGTGGAGGTAGGCGGATCGGGATTCTTCCAGATTCGCCAGACTTGCCACACGTGCGGAGGCGAGGGCTCGGTGATCGAAAAACCCTGCCGCAAGTGCCACGGCACGGGACGGGTTGCCAAGGCCCAGCACATTTCGCTCAAAATTCCGGCGGGAGTGGACACCGGATCCAGGTTGCGGCTCGCCGGCAAGGGCGCGGGCGGAGTGCGCGGCGGCGAACCGGGCGATCTGTACGTCCTGCTGCAAGTGGGCGAGAGCGACATTTTCGAGCGCGACGGACTCAACCTCTACGTGGACATTCCCGTTTCGCCGGTAGATGCGGCCTTGGGATGCACGGTCGACGTGCCTACGCCGGACGGAACGGCCGAAATCAAGCTTCCGGAGGGAACGCCCAACGGCAAGGTGATGCGGCTGAGGGGGCAGGGCATGGCTGGACTTAGAGGGTCGATGCGCGGCGATCTCATTGCGCGGATTGTTTTCGAGGTGCCGGTCAATCTGGACAAGAAGGCCAAGGCGGCGCTGGAGACGTTCCAGAAACATGCGCAGTCGGGCAATTTCCCGGAGAAGGACCGGTTCAAACAGCGCACGACCGTGTTTTTCAAACACAAAGAGAAATTGCAGAAGAAATGATTTCAAGGCGCACCTGTGGTGAAATGGCAGACACGCTGGATTTAGGTTCCAGTGCCGCAAGGCGTGTGGGTTCGAGTCCCACCAGGTGCACCAAGAGAAGGGGGAGGGTATGGGTGACTTGACGATAATCTCCTGGGATGATTTTTCCCGGCTGACGTTGACGGAAAAGCGTCCGTATCTCGCGAGGCCGGAGGGCGACGGCATGCCGTACCATACGCTCTTCGCGCAGCAGTTCGACCGCGAATTGCTGGAGCGGTTGTGCACGCTCGCCAACCGGATCCGCTTCATCAACAAGTCCAAGGAGGGCGCGCTCTATCTCAAGAACGTGCTGGCCCACAAGCGGGCGATGCTCTATTTCTCGCAACCGAGTTCGCGCACGTTCCTGTCGCATCTGGCGGCCTGCCAGATCTTGGGGATCACCACCGGGAGCGTCCGCGACGCGGCGACATCTTCTGAATTCAAGGGCGAGAGCCATGAAGATTCCATCCGCACTTTCTCCTCCTATTTCGACATGATCATCATGCGCTCGCCGGAGCAGGGTCTCGCCGAGAAGATGGCTTGGGAGCTCTCCAATTCGGAGCGTCCCGTGCCCATCCTCAACGCGGGCTCGGGCAAAGACCAGCATCCCACGCAGGCGCTATTGGACATCTACACGCTTTTGAGGTCGTTCGAGACCAAAGGCGGGGTGGACGGACGCACGATCACCTTCTGCGGAGATCTGCTCCGGGGGCGTACGGTGCGGTCCTTGAGCTACCTCCTCACCAACTTCCGCGACGTGAAGCAGATTTTCGTGGCGCCGGACGCTTTGCAGGTGCCGGACGACGTGATCGGTATCTTGAAGGAGAAGGGCGTCAAGTACGAAATCGGCAGCGACCTCAAGGCCGCCACGCGGGTTTCCGATGCCGTCTACATGACGCGAATCCAGGACGAGTGGGACCGGTCGAAGGGCGAGAGCGCCAAGATCGACACCAGCCGTTTCAAATTCGGCGCGGAAGAGCTGGCGCTCTTGGGGAAGGACGCCATCATCATGCATCCTTTGCCGCGACGGGACGAAATAGCCCTCTGCTGCGACCATGACCCCCGGGCCATGTACTGGCGGCAGATGCGCAACGGAATGTGGATACGCGCGGCGCTGATCGCGAGCGTGTTCGGGTTCGAACGGAAGATAATGGACTGTGGCTACTGATCAGGGAGTGGGCGTGGTATCGCCGAAAACGATGACCCTCAGGTTGCCGCCCGAGGGGCTGAAATTGTCCGGCGGTACGCTGAAGCACGTGGAGGTGCGCTACGAGGAATGCGGCGCGCCGATCCGCGAGGATAACATCATCTTTTTCTGTCACGCTTTGACAGGCGATGCGCATGTGGCGGGGATCCGTCCGGGCGAGACGAAGCCGAGCGGCTGGTGGGAGAACATGGTGGGTCCTGGGCGGGCGTTCGACACGGACAAGTGGCATATCGTTTGCGCCAACGTGCTGGGCGGCTGCAGCGGCACTACGGGGCCTTCCTCCATCGATCCTGAAACGGGCAAGTCCTACGGCAGCAAGTTTCCGCTGCATACCTTTAAGGACTCGGTGGATATGTACCGGAGGTTCCTCCGGCAGCTGTGGGAGTTGCATTCGCTCAAGGGCGAGATGAAACTCGCCGCGCTGGTGGGCGGAAGCTATGGCGGCATGCAGGTGGTGGATTGGATCACGCGCTGCCCGGACGAAATGGACAAGGCGCTTATCATCGCCACTTCGGCCGCCTGCAACACCCAGGCGCTTGCCTTCGACGTGGTAGGGCGCGCGGCGATTACGGACGATCCGGAGTGGCGCGGGGGCGACTATTACGGCGAGGGGGACGGTACTGGACCCAAGCTGGGATTGGCGCAGGCGCGGCAACTGGCGCACATAACGTATCTTTCGCGGGAGCTTTTGCAGGAAAAGTTCGGGCGCAGGCTCCAGGCCAATTTCGTGGAGGCACCGGAGGAAGAGCGCCGGAAGCGCGATGCGGCGTTCAAAACGTATTTCCAGATCGAAAGCTATCTCGACCACCAGGGATCCAAGTTCCTCAAGCGGTTCGACGCCAATTCCTATTTGCACATCACGCGGTCGCTCGACCTTTACGACGCGGAGGCGGAGTACGGTTCGCTGGAGGCGGCGTTCGCGCGGGTGAAGGCGAAGTGTCTCGTGGTGTCGTACGGGGGCGACGTGCTGTTCAGCGCGGAAGAGTCGATGGCGATGGCGAACGCGCTCCTCAAAGGCGGCAAGGAGGTGAGTTACTGCCATCTGGAATCGGGGCGGGGACACGATTCGTTTCTGACCGACATTTCCGATCTTTCGGGGATCGTGGCCGGGTTTCTATGTCCGCGCAAGCCGAAAGTGATGAAGTGGCAGAAGCGGCTCTATCGCAAAGTGGCGGCGATGGTGAAGAAGGGCGCGCACGTGATCGACATCGGATGCGGCGACGGAACCTTGCTCAACGTGATCAAAGAGGTTCGCGGCGCCACGGGCGACGGAGTGGAGATCGATATCGACCGCTACAAGGAGGCGCTGGCGGACGGGAATAGCGTCTTTTGGGAGGATGCGGACGAAGGACTTTCCATCATTCCGGACAAGTATTACGACGTGGCGGTGCTGTCCGACACTTTGCAGGAGGTCAAGAATCCGCGTGGACTCTTGCGCGAGGCATTGAGGATAGCCGACGAAGCGGTGGTGTCTTTCCCCAATTTCGCGGAGTATCGCATCCGGCTCTGTTTGGGCTTCAAGGGGAGACTGCCCGTTTCCAAGACGCTGCCGTTCGAGTGGTACGACACGCCCAACATCCACTGCGTGACTTTCCACGACTTCAAACGGCTGTGTGATGCGGAGGGCTATGTGATCAAGGAAGTGCGGGCCGAGTCGAGGCATCTGCTCGGGAAGTGTCTCTTGGCGCTGGGCTTCAAGAATCTGGGGGCGTCCAAAATAATCGTGAGGATAGGCAGAAAATGACATTACCGCAGAGAGTGGCGCATATCATCCGTCACGCAATGGCGATCATGCATCCTTGCGTGTACGACGAACTGGGCAGGACCAACGAACTGGATATCGCGGGCGACCTGCTTAAGGAATTGAGGCTTTTGATGCCCAAGGGCAATCCGGAGAAGACGGTGACCGACTTCATGAACCGGCTTTCCGCCGTTCGCAAACTGGTGGATAGCGATGTCACCGCCGCCTACGAGGGCGATCCTGCCGCTACAAGCCGTATGGAGGTGGTCATGTCCTATCCGGGACTCTACGCCATCACCATCCATCGTCTCGCGCATGAGCTGTACCGGCTCAAGGTGCCGATAATTCCGCGCATCATGAGCGAAATCGCCCATTCCAAGACGGGCATCGACATCCACCCGGGCGCGACGATCGGGGAGCGGTTTTTCATCGATCACGGAACCGGAGTGGTGATCGGCGAAACGTGCGTCATCGGACGGAACGTGAAGCTCTATCAGGGCGTCACCCTGGGCGCGCTCAGTTTCGACAAGGATCCGGATACCGGCGCGCTCGTGAAGGGCATCAAGCGCCATCCCAACGTGGAGGACAACGTGGTGATCTACGCGGGCGCCACGATTTTGGGGGGCGACACGACGATCGGCCACGATTCCGAAATCGGAGGCAACGTGTGGCTGAAGGATTCGGTGCCGCCCTATTCAATGGTCTACAATCCCGCGCCGAGTCCGGTAATAAGAAAGAAGTAAACAAAAGGAGAGAAAACCATGATGGCTACAGTATTGTTGGCGGCGTTGTTGCCGGTGATCCCCCAGCCGCGAAATGCGGATGCGCTGGGTCCGGAAGGATACAAAATCACGCTAGTGAACGGCAAAGCCACGATTGTCGCGGAATCGCCCGTGGGGTATATTTGGGCCAACCAGACGATCAACCAGCTCATGCGCGACGAACGCATGCGCACGGCCACGTTGGAGATCACCGATGTCCCGAAATACCGGGTGAGGGGACTTCTGCTGGACGTGGGGCGCAAGTACATCCCCATGACCTACCTTTACAAACTCGTGGACGAAATGAGCTATTACAAGCTCAACACGCTCCAATTGCATCTTAACGACAACGAGATCTGCAAGGATCCCAAAGCCGACTGGTCCACCAAATATGCGGCGTTCCGTCTGGAGTCGAGCACATATCCGGAATTGACGGCCAAGGACGGGTCGTACACCAAGGCCGAGTTCCGCAATTTGATGAAGTACGCCAAGACGAAGGGAGTGACGATCGTGCCGGAGATCGACGTGCCGGCCCATTCGCTCGCCTTTACGCGCATCCGTCCCGATTTCGCCTCCAAGCAGTACGGCGAAGACCATTTCGACCTCTCGAAACAGGACGAAATCCTTCAGTGGCTGGAGCCGCTGTTCGCCGAATACCTGACGGGAGAGGATCCGGTGTTCGCCGGACCCTACTGCCATGTGGGCACCGACGAATACAACAAGGCGGCGGCCGAGGATTTCCGCAAGTTCACCGATTCCATGTTCAAAATGGTCCGCAAATACGGCTACAAGGCTTGCGCGTGGGGGTCGCTCTCGCATGCGAAGGGCGAAACGCCGGTCCTTGCCGACCGCGACATCTACATGGATATATGGAGCAACCAGTTCTACCGGCCCGAAGAGGCGATCGCGGCAGGTTATTCGATCATATCCATCCCCGACGGCTGGGTGTACATCGTGCCTAAGGCCGGCTACTACTACGACTATCTGAATCTTCCTTTCCTGTACAACAACTGGGAGCCGAACGTTATCGGCGACAAGGTGTTGCCGGAGGATTGCGAGCAGATCGTGGGCGGCAAATACGCGCTATGGAACGATCTCTTGGACGCGGCCAGCCTGGAGGATGTGGAAAAGCGCATTTCCCACGCGATGCCGGTCATGGCGCAGAAGCTGTGGTCGGGCAAAGTGCAGGGCCAGACGTTCGAGGAATTTCAGCTCCTGTCCGGCAAGTTGCGCTGAAGTGAACATCTGCTTCGACACTTTCGGCTGCCGGCTGAACCGTGCGGAGGCGCTGGAAGAGGAAGCGCAGGCCAAACTTAAAGGGCATGCGATAGTCGATAACCACAGCGACGCGGATCTCATTGTGATCCGGGGCTGTGCCGTCACCGGACGCGCCCAGCACGACTGCGAAGCGGAGATAGCGCGGCTCAAAGCCAAATATCCATTCAAGCGGATATGGGTTACAGGTTGCCTTCCGGGCGCCAAGCCGCTGGTCATCCGCGATGTCGGCCAAGAGCCGTCCGGACTCGTGCACGTGCCCACGAGGACGGCCCGGGCCTATCTCAAGGTGCAGGACGGTTGCAACAGCGCCTGCACGTTTTGCATCGTGCCCAAATTCCGCGGAAAATCCAGCCCGGTGCCGCGCGAGGACGTGCTCGTTAAGGCGCAGGCGTTCATCGCGTCCGGCTACCATGAGCTCGTGGTCACCGGGTGCAATCTCTGCCAGTATCCGCGCTTTCCGGAACTGGTGGCGGACCTTTGCTCGCTCGACCCCGGTTGCCGCGTTCGCCTGGGATCGGTCGAGCCGGGTCCCTGCGCCAGCGAACTCGTGGATTTGATGGCTGAGAGTCCCAACCTTTGCCGGTTCTTGCATCTGTCGATCCAATCGGGATCGCAGCGCATATTGACGGCCATGCACCGGCCATACAGCGCGAAAGATCTGGAAAAGCTCCTCGAATATGCCGGGACGAAGTTGCCGGGAGCTTGTCTCGGGTGCGACATGATTGCCGGTTTCCCGGGCGAGAGCGAGCTCGACCATCGCCAGTCGATGGGGCTGTTGACGCGGCACAACCTCACGAATGCGCACATTTTCCCTTTTTCCGAACGTCCGGGCACTGTCGCGGCGGGGCTTCCCGGACGGATTCCGCGCGAAATAAGACGAATGCGCGCGCGCGAGCTGGCGCAACTGGCGTCCGCCAATTTCTCCCGGTTCAAGCGCCGTTTTCTGCACAAGGAAGTGGAAGTGGTGGTGGAGAACGTGCATGACACCAGACATTGCTCCGGCTGGACCGGCGAATACGTATGGTGCGACTTTATTGCGAGCGGGGACCAGGGACAGCGAAAGTCCAAGGTGAAGGTGCTGGTGACTGGCGTCACTCCCAGAGGATTGACCGGCAAGATGGTCTAGCATGGCAGGCGAACTCGTCAAGTCGGAGGCAATCTGTCTCGGAATCCGTCCGTGGTCGCAGACGAGTCACGTGGTTTCCTGGCTTACTCCGTCGGGCAAGGTGTCCACGCTAGTCAAAGGTGCGGTGCGGCCGAAGAGTTTTTTCCTGGGGCAGTACGATCTCAACTACACCTGCGAAATCGTATACTACGCGCGTGCCCGATCCGATTTGCACGCCTTGAGGGAATGCGCCGTTCTCGATTCGCGCGACCGCTTGCGCACCGACTACCGGGCGCTGGCCTTGTCCGGCTACATGCGTCACGTGGCGGGCGAGCTCGCTCCGATCGGCCCCGAAGCGGAAGCTTGGTACGGTCTGTTGGAGTCGTCGCTGGATTCGATCGGCGAGGTCGATCCGGTGGCCGGAATGCTCGAATTCGACATTTCCGCGCTGAACCTCGCAGGGGTGTCGCCGGACTTCACAGGGTGCAAGTCCCCATCCAGCCGGTTCTACCTCGAGGAGGGGTCTTTCGAAGGTCAAAGCAGCCGTCAAATGCCCATTGTACCGAGGGTTGCCGCATGTTTGCTCCGTCCGCGCCAGGAGAAAAATCTGAAAATTCTGCTTGACGCGGCGAGGGTAATTGGTGTATACTATAATTTCCATCTGGATTTTTCGCCTGATGTCAGGCGGTCGGTCCTGAAAATGATGGTCAAAGAAAAAGGAGAAATGCAATGAAACGTTCAATTGTTGGCGTGATGGTCGCGGGCATGGCGATGCTTGCCGGTTGCGACAAGGACAAGGCTGCGGCTCCGGTCGAGGGTGCCGACGAAATGGCGGTGGCGGTGGCCGGTGTCACGCTGACGCGCGGACAGCTCGAGTCCGATATCGACACGCTGATCGCGGCGAACGGCCAGGAGATTCCGGCCGAGCAGCAGGACTACATCCGTGCGATGATCAAGAACCAGCTGGTGCAGACGTTCCTCTTGGAGAATGCGCTGTACGCCAAGGCTACGGCCGAGGGCTATGTGGCCACCGACGAAGACATCAAGGCGCGCGAGGAGGAATTCCTCAAGGTGGTGGCCGGCCAGCCCGATGCCCCCAAGACGCTGGAAGAGTTCATGGAGAAGTTTCCGTTCGGCAAGGAGCGCGCCCGTGAAGAGCTGACGCACGCCATCGTCATCAAGAAACTGCTGGACGACGTTACCGCCAAGGCCAACATCGACGTCAGCGCCGAAGCCGGCGAAATCCTCGCCAAAATCGCGGCCGACAACGCCAAGAGCGTCGCGTCCGACGAAGAGGCCAAGGCCAAGATCGATCTCATCAAGGCCGCGCTCAACGTAACTCCGGCCGAGCAGGTGGCCGCCAAGTTCGCCGAGCTCGCCCAGGCCGAATCCGCCTGCCCCAGTTCGAAGAAGGGCGGTGATCTCGGCACCTTCACGCGCGGACAGATGGTCAAGGAGTTCGACGAGGCCGCGTTCGCGTTGCCGGTGGGCGTGGTGTCGGATCCGGTCAAGACGCAGTTCGGCTACCATCTCATCATGGTGACGGAAAAGACTCCCGCATTGGAAGCCGTCGGCGACGAGCCGGCCGCTCCCGAGTCGGTGCGCGCCTCGCACATTCTCGTCAAGGTGTCCTCGGAGCAGAAGGAGCCCTCGATGGACGATGTCGTAGCTTACCTCACCGAGCAGGAAGCGCGCAAGGTCCAGCAGGAGTATATCATCCAGGTGCTGAAGGAGTCTGGCGTACAGGCCGGCGAAGATTTCCAGCGCTTCCTGCCGCCCACGGACGAAGAAAAAGCGGAATAACACTTGATTTTCCACCCGGAAATATGATATAATATACACATTTGAAAGGAAAAGCAGAACATGAGCCAACATCCATCTCTCAAAGGTTCCGGAAAGATCACTTCCAGGCGCAACGTGTTGAAGCGTTTCGAGCGGGTCAACCTGCTCCAGAAGCGCGGCGAATGGAAAGAGGGTAATCGCGGTCTGGGTCTCAAGAAGACCAAGCCCGAGGCCTGAGCTTGGACGGCATAGTCCAGCAGGCGTTCGCGCAGGCATTCCCGGGCGAGGATTTTTCCTTCGTCCGGGTTTTGCCCGCTACGGACGCCAAATTCGGCGACTTCCAGTGCAATGACGCGCTGAAGCTCGCCAAGCGCCTAAAGTTGCCGCCCCGCGCGATAGCGGAAAAGGTGGCGGCGCTTTTGCCCATCAAGGCGGAAGTGGCCGGTCCCGGCTTCCTTAATCTCACGGTCACGCCGGAGTGGCTTCAGGCCCGGCTCGGAGCGATCGAAACCGATTCCAATCTCGGCATCTCGCGGCAGGGCGAGGGCAAGACGGTAGTCATCGACTACTCGTCGCCCAACGCCGCCAAGCAGATGCATATCGGCCATATCCGCTCCACCGTCATCGGTTCGGCCATCGATCGCATTTTCCGCGCGCTCGGCTACCGGGTGGTGGCGGACAACCATCTGGGCGACTGGGGCACGCAGTTCGGCATTCTCATCAAGGGCTACCGCGAGTGCCTCACCGAGGACGAACGGACCAATCTTTCCGTCGCCAATCTCGAGAAGTGCTACGTGCTCTCGGCGGCCCGGGCCAAGGAGTCGGAAGAGTGGAAGACGGCCTGCCGCGAAGAGCTCGTCCGTTTGCAGCAGGGCGATCCGGCCAATATGGAGCTCTGGAAGCGTTTTATCGACATTTCCATCGGCGAGTTCGAGCGCATGTACCGCAAGCTGGGCGTCAAGTTCGACACCTATCGCGGCGAGAGCTATTACAACGCCATCATGCCGGGCGTGGTGGACCGTCTCCTCGAAATGGGGCTTGCCAAGGAGTCGGAAGGCGCGCTCATCGTGGACCTGGCGGAAGCCGGGCTCGGGGTGGCCATCGTGCGCAAGTCGGACGGCGGCTACAACTACACGACGAGCGACCTCGCCTGCGTCAAGTCGCGCGTGGAGGAGTACGATCCCGAGCGCATCATCTACGTCACCGACGATCGCCAGCAGCTCCACTTCAAGCAGTTCTTCGATATTGCGGCCAAGATGGGCTACACCAAAGTCAAGCTGGTGCACGTGCCGTTCGGGCTCATGTCCTATCAAGGCAAGGCCATCTCTACGCGCGAAGGCAATCTCATCAAGCTGGACGATCTCCTGTCCGAGGCGGTCCGGCGTTGCATGGCCACCCTGTCGGAGCGCGGCAACGCCAGCGAAAAGCTGGCCGAGGAGATCGGCTATGGCGCCGTCAAGTACGCCGATTTGAGTCACGATCCCGCAACCGCCATCGATTTCGACTGGGACAAGGCGCTCGCGCTCGACGGCAACAGCGGTCCCTATCTCCAGTACGCCCATGCGCGGGTTTGTTCTCTCCTCGAGAAGGCGGAGACGTTGGACGAGGCGGCAGGCTTCGCGGTTGAATCGCCGTTCGAGAAGCAGCTGGCGCTACAGCTTCTCAAGTTTCCTTCGGCGGTGTCGCGCGCGGCCGAGGTCTACAAGCCGAGCGTACTGGCCGACTTCCTCTTCCAGACCTGCCAGCTTTATTCCAGTTTCTACCAGAATTCTCCCATCCTGAAAAGCGAGCCCGGCTTGCGCAATGCCCGGCTCCGGCTCTGCCGTCTGTTCGGACGGGTGCTCGCCAAGGGTCTGGATCTGCTGGGAATCGCCGCCCCCAATCACATATAAGGGGGCGCGATGGCCGGCTTCACTCGTGCGCAACTGGAGGAGATCAAGGCCCGCATAGATCTGGGCGAACTGGTGGCCTCCTACGGTTACCACGTCCGTCGCTCGGGTTCGTCGCTCAAGTGCTGCTGTCCTTTCCACCACGAAAAGACGCCCAGTTTCGTCATCAACCAGAACGAGGGCTATTATCACTGTTTCGGTTGCGGCGTGTCGGGCACCGCCTTCACTTTCGTGGCGCGCGAAGAGGGGCTCACCTTCGTCGAGGCCGTGAAGAAACTGGCGGAGAAGACCGGCGTCAAACTGGAGTACCGCGCCGACCCCGACGAAGGCCTGCGCGCGCGGCTCTATGCGGTCATGGCCGAAGCGGCCCAGTTCTACCGGCGCTGTCTCCTCAAGACGGCCGAGGCGGCCAAGGCGAGGGACTATCTCGTCAAGCGCGCGTTGGACGGCGAAACGGCCGAAAAGTACCTGATCGGCTACGCCCCCAAAGGCATGCCGGTAATGAAGAAGTGGGCCGAGAAGTACCGTTTCACGATCGAGGAGCTGGCAGCGGCCGGGCTCGTCAAAGCGCCGGAAAGCCCCACCGACAGCGGCTACAACCGTTTTGGCGGCCGGCTCATCTTCACTATCGCCGACCGGCAGGGCCGGGCGGTGGCCTTTTCCGGTCGCCAGCTGGAAGAGAACAAGCACTCCGGCAAATACGTCAACTCCCCGGAAACCCCCATCTTCAAGAAGTCGCAGGTGCTCTTCGGGTTCGACAAGGCGTCCGGTCCCATCGCCAAAGACGCGCACCGCGAAGTGATCGTGTGCGAAGGGCAGATCGACTGCATCCGTCTGCACATCAGCGGTTTCGCCAACGCGGTGGCGAGCCAAGGCACCGCCTTCACCCGCGAGCATGCCTTGATGCTGAAGCGCGTGGCCGACACTGCACTCCTTTGTTTCGACGATGACGACGCCGGCCACAAGGCCACCATCCGCACCGCATCCATCCTGATGCAGGAAGACATCCCCGTGCGCGTGGCGAGTCTCCCCGACGGCGACGACCCCGACAGTTTCCTGCGCCGTCATGGCGCCGAGGCGTTCCGCAAGATGATCGAGGACAAGGCCGAGTCGATCGTGAGTTTCCAGGTGCGCACGGCCAAGGCCAAGGAGACGCATCCGGAAAGCATCGATGCCGTGAACCGCGTGACCAAGGCAATCATTTCCACGCTGGCCTCCTGCAAGAACGCCGTCCTTAAGGCAACGCTTGCGGAAGAGGCGGCGCGGCTTTTGAAACTTCCGGTCATGGCGGTGAACGAGGAACTGGGCAAGGCCAAAGCGCCGTTCGCGCCGGTCCGGGAAATGTTGCCGGACGAGGAGTCGGTCGAGGAAATGGAGGCGGAGGAGTACGATCCGCCCATGCCGGGACTCGACGCGCAGCTCATAGAGCCGCCCCCGCCTGCGGAAAAGGCGCTGATGGAGCTTCTGTCCGCCAATCCCGGCGATGAAGCGATAGTCCGCGTGTTGCGCGAACTTTTGCCCGGCTTCGTATTCGCGCACGACTTTACCCGTCGCTTCGTGGAATCGTATCTCGAACCGGACCGGTCCGGCTTCAAGGCGCCCCTGAACGAGATCGAAGACAAGTGGTACACCGCCATCATGCTGGACGCGGAAATCGGCAACTCCAGCACCCAGCCGGTGAACAAGCAGATCCAGGACCGGGCGCGCGACATCTGGAAAGACCGGCTCCAGCGGCTGAAGAACAACGAGCCCGATCCCCGCAAGCAGCTCGATTTGAGTTTCAAGATAAAACAGATCCAGGGGCTCTCGTGGCCCCGGTTCAAAGAATTCGCGAAAGGCATGTTGCAAAATGACTAAACTCGACACCGGCAAGATCCAGTCCATCCGGGATGAGATGGGCAAGGTAATCGTGGGACAGGAAAAGCTCGTGGACCGGCTCCTTCTGGCGCTCGTCACCGGCGGCCATATTCTACTCGAGGGCGTGCCCGGTCTCGCCAAGACCTTGAGCGTCAACACGCTCGCCAAGGTGCTGGGACTCTCTTTCAAGCGCATTTCCTTCACGCCCGACCTCCTGCCGGCCGACGTGGTGGGCACTATGGTCTATTCGCCCAAGACGGGCGAATTCACCCCCAAGCAAGGTCCGGTGTTCGCCAATCTCCTCTTGGCGGACGAAATCAACCGCGCGCCGGCCAAAGTGCAGTCGGCCCTCCTCGAGGCCATGCAGGAGCGCCAGGTGACGATCGGCGACGACACCTATCCGCTGCCTTCGCCGTTCCTGGTGCTGGCCACCCAGAACCCGCTTGAGCAGGAGGGCACCTATCCGCTCCCCGAAGCCCAGACCGACCGCTTCATGTTCAAGTGCCTGGTGGAAACGCCTTCGAAGGCCGACGAGCGTCGCATCATGCAGCGGTTCGCCGGCGAGGAGCGTCCGCCCGAAGCGCGCACCGTCTGCACGCCCGAGGACGTGGCCCGGCTGCGCGCCCAGCTCCATGAAGTCTACTGCGACGAAAAGGTGGGCGACTACATTCTCGACATCGTTTTCAAGACGCGCGAAAAGAGCGAGTACGTGCAGAACGGCGCCTCGCCCCGTGCCACGCTGGCGCTCAATCTGGCGTCCCGCGCCAACGCGCTGCTGCACGGACGCGCCTACGCCACGCCCCAGGATGTGAAAGAGGTGGTGTACGACGTCTTGCGCCATCGCATCATCCTCACCTACGAAGCCGAAGCGGAAAACGTCACGGCCGACCAGATCATCGCCGGAATTCTCGACACCGTTCCCGTTCCCTGATGGACAGCAAGGTCAAAGACCTGATGGCGCGGGTCGGCAAGATCCGCATCCTCACCCGGCGGCTCATCGACGACCAGCTTGCCGGCGACTACCATTCGTCCTTCAAGGGCCAGGGGGTGGAGTTCGACGAAGTCCGTCCCTACGTGCCGGGCGACGACGTCCGCACCATCGACTGGAACGTGACCGCCCGTACCGGCGAGCCCTACATCAAGCGCTTCGCCGAGGAGCGCGAACTCACCGTCCTGTTCCTGGTGGACGTGTCCGGTTCGCAGAGCTACGGCAGCGTCAGACGCTCCAAGATGGAGCTCGCGGCCGAAGTTACGGCGCTCCTCGCCATGACGGCCATCCGCAACCAAGACAAGATCGGGCTCGTGCTCTTCTCCGACCGTATCGTCAAATACATCCCTCCGCGCAAAGGTCGCGACAGCGTGATGCGGCTCGTGCGCGAGGTGCTGGCGGCCGAGGACAGCGCGACCGGCGGCACCGACATCGCCTCCGCGCTCCGGTTCCTGAACGGCATCCAGAAGCGCAAGGCGGTGGTCTTTATCGTGAGCGACTTCCAGGATTCCGGCTACGAACGGCTCCTTGCCGCCACCAGCCGCCACCACGACGTGATCGGCGTACCCGTTTCCGATCCGGCCGAACGCAGGTTGCCGGACGTGGGTCTCGTGGAGCTGGAGGATCCGGAAACTGGCGCTTTGCGGATCGTGGACACTTCCGACCGCCAAGTCCGCGCCGCTTTCGCCGCCAACGCCGAACGCGAAACGGCCGGGCTCCTCAAACTCTTCAAGCGCAACGCCATCGATGTGTTGCCGGTCGAGAACGGCCGGCCCTACATCGGCGCGGTGCGCAGTCTCTTCAAACGGAGGGCCCGGAAAAGATGATCGCGCTGCTGCTGGCCGCAATTCTCTATCGGGAAGGCCCGATCGAAATCTCCGGCGACCGCCAGGTGGATCCAGCTGGCTCGCTTTACATCACGGTCAAGCCCAAGGGAGTGGACATCCGGAACCGTTTTCGCGGTTTTCGGCTGGCCGAAGATTACGACGACGAAGATTCCACCCAGTGGCGGCTCGAGCCCGAGCCCTGCGCCCCCCACTACGAGATTGCGCCGTTCGAATTCGAAGGCAAGGTTTATGGGCAAGGTGCCGTTCAGTTCGATCCTCCGCCCAAACGCAAGCCGGTGGAAGGGCCGATGGATGTCGGCGACCCCGGAACCGAATCGCAGACGCACTGGTGGGAATACGCGCTCGCGGCTTTGGCGGCGTTGGTCCTCGGCTATCTCGTCTGGAGGCTTTTCCATTTTACTTTCCGACGCGTCCGCGAGCATTTCCTTTCGCCCATCGAACGAGCCAGGGTGGAACTGGAGCGGCTCCTCAAGGCCGATCTGCCGGGCAAGGGCCGGTACAAGGATTTCTACGTGGAGCTCACGATGGTGGTCCGGCGCTACATTCAGCGCAAATACGGCATCAAGGCGCCGCATCTTACGACCGGCGAATTCCTGAACGCGGCCCGCACCGTCTGCGCCGATTCGGCCGCCCAGCTCAGAGACTTCCTGGAGTCGGCCGATCTCGTCAAGTTCGCGGGACTCGCCGCCACGCCCGAAATGGCGTCGGAGGCGGTTGGTTGCGCCAAGAACTATCTGGAGGGCGACAATGTCGTTCGCTGATCCCTGGATGCTTTTGCTGTTCGTGCCTTGGGCGTTCGCGGCCTGGCGGCTCTTGCGGCGCGGACGCAACCGGGGCATCAAGTTTTCGGCCCTCAACCGGCTTCCCGCCTCCAATGGCGGCTGGCGGGCTTGGCTGGCGGGACTTGTTCCGTACCTGCTGCTCCTGGGCCTCGCGCTGTCCGTCTTGGCCGCCGCCCGTCCGCGCACTGCCTCCGGACATGAACGCAAGTCGGTGGACGCCATCGCCATCGCGATGACGGTAGACGTGTCCGGCTCCATGAACGCGCTCGACCTGGCTCCTGCGGGCACCGTCCGCTTCTCCCGGGATATGACGCGCCTGGCCGTAGTCAAGAAACTCTTCGCCCAATTCGTGGAAAAGCGTCCGGACGACCTCATCGGACTCGTGACCTTCGGCGGATTCGCGTCTACGCGCTGTCCGCTCACGGCCGACCATGCCGCGCTCTTGAAGGTGCTCGATGGCGTGCAGGTGTCGTCGGCCCGCAACGAGGAATCGCTGACGGCCATCGGGGACGGACTCGCCACCGCGCTTTTGCGGCTCAAGGAGGCGAAACCCGTTTCCAAGGCGGTGATCCTCCTGTCGGACGGCGTCAGCAATGCCGGCGCGGTCGAGCCCGGGGAAGCCGCCGAATCTGCCGCCAAGCTGGGGATCAAGGTCTACGTTATCGGGGTGGGAACCGATTCCGAAGTGGTGCCGGTGATCGGGCGGGACTTCTTGGGCCGCGAGATTGTGGCCAATGGCTACTCCGGTTTCGACGAGGAGCAGCTCAAGTCCATCGCCTCCGTCACCGGGGGGCGCTATTTCGCCGTCAACGACCGCGAGGCGCTCGAAGCGGCGCTCGATGAAATCGACCAGCTGGAGACCACCGAACTCGATGTCGACGTCTACGCGCGCTGGACCGAGCATTTTCCGCTTTTTCTGCTGTCGGGGGTTCTGCTTGCGGTGCTGGCGGTCACGCTTTCCATGCTGGCCACCCGTCGGCTGATGTAAAAAGATGGAGGAGAAACCATGAACGCGAAATACAAAGGCGAGATCATCAGATATGCGGTGCTGGCGCTGGCGTCGCTGCTGTTGGCGGTGGACTACCGCACGTTCGTGTCGTGGGGCGCGCTCTATCCCGGCGGCGCGGCCGGTCTCTCCATGCTGGTGCAACGCCTCTCGCAGCTGGCGGTGGACTTTTTCGGCATCAAGTTCACCGTGCCGTTCGGGCCCATCAACCTGGTGCTGAACGCCATCCCGGTGTATATCGGTTTCCGCTACATCGGCAAACGCTTCACGCTCCAGTCGCTTTACGTCATCTTCCTTTCCGGCTTCCTCACCGACCTCATCCCGGTGGACACCATCACCTCGTTCATTCCGGCGGCCGACATGGCGCGGCTCCAGTCCGACCCGTTCGTCACCTCGCTGTTCGGCGGCATCGTGTTCGGGTTCGCCATCGCGCTCTGTCTCAGGTGGAACGCCACGAGCGGCGGAACGGACTTCATCGCCATCTATCTTTCCGAGAAGAAGGGACGCGAAACGTGGAACCTCATTCTCGGTTTCAACGCCATCATCCTCCTGGCGGGCGGCTACTGGTTCGGCTGGACCGGCGCGCTCTACTCCATCGTCTTCCAGTTCGTCTATCTGCAGGTGGTGCACCTCATGTACCGCACCTACCAGTATCAGACGCTGTTCATCGTGACCACCCGGCCCGAGAAGGTGTGCGAGGCGATCTACCGGCTCAGCCATCATGGCGCCACCGTGATGGACGCCAAGGGCAGTTTCAAGGGCGAGCCGCGGAGCGTGGTGATGTCGGTGGTGGCGGCGGACGACACCACCCACATCTATGCGCTGTGCAAGTCGGTCGATCCCGACGCCTTCATCGACACCGTCAGCACCTCTCGCGTAATCGGCCGCTTCTACCTCCGCCCCCGCGACTGACGGTCGCTTGTTGGGCTGGAGTTGCGCTACGTCTCGCGCCTACTAACCACTAGCACCTAGCACCTGGCACCTGCCATCCCCGGAGCGCCGTTATATAGCATATCAAGGCCGGGGAGTAAGAATGTCTAGGGCGGGGAGTAAGTGTTTCTAGGCTGGGGAGTGAACTAAAGTACTAGTACTTTAGTGGAAAGGTACTAGTACTTTAGTGGCAAAGTACTAGTACTTTAGTAGGAAAGTACTAGTACCTTTCTTCACTCGTCCGCCCGGGGCTCTTTTATCCGCCCAACAACCGCCAACAGATTTTGGCACTTTCCGCTTGACGGAATGGCGAGAAATATGATATAATATTAGCATCTAAACGGGGAAATCCCCCCAAATCGATCTTTGCCATAGCCGGGAAGATGGGAATCTTTACCCGGCACGCGTCGCCACTGCGGGTGCAGGAGCGCGACATCAAATTTTGCAACGCTGCAAAGCGGTCGTTCTGAGGAATGTAGGAAGTTCTAGGAAGACGATACCTTGCAGAGAAAGTGCATATGCGCTTCCTCTCTTTGTGCTTCTTCCAAGGCCATTCCTACAGCCTCTCAGAAAGCACAAAGGGAGGTTTCTTTTTTGTGCCAGATTGTGAACGGCAAAACTATAGTATCCTGCTGAGAACTGCGCCATTAGTAGGGTATTAAACAAGTTGGTGCGGGAACGAGGAAATCGAGGTGGAAAATGACAGAATTGCTAGAAGAAAAGTTAATTATAAAAATGTGCCTTAGTGGCGAACTAGATAATGCTGATGGTGGGTATTGTACCGAGCCAACTCGCACAGTAGCTCGTAAACTAATGGATAAAGGATTGATTACGTATACGGAAGTTGAAGGCAAACTACATCACTTAAAGAACTTTAGGCTCACACAGAAAGGGCGTGAAAAGTATCTTGACGCCAATGACAATTTGAGGACAAATTATGTCATTAAAGACTCCGATTATTGATATCAAGGTTTAATTGCGTAACTAGCAAACGAAAGGAGAGGTGCGGAAATGAGGGCGATAAAGAAGTTTGTGCTTTGCGGCGCGATTGTTTTCGCATCACTCCTTGCGCGTGCGGATACATGGACCGATCCAGATGCTGGAATAACTTGGACATATACTGTGTCAAATGGCGAGGTATCATTAGGAGGTGCTTCATATAATTCGACAGCAATCCCAGCGTCTACATCTGGGGAAATCACAATACCTTCCACACTTGATGGATATGTAGTGACTAGTATAGGGGATTTTGCATTTGCGTATTGTAGTGGTCTTACGAGCGTGACAATACCCAATAGCGTGACGAGCATTGGAGATAAAGCGTTTTATGGATGTATGCAATTAAGGATAGTTACACTTTCAAGTGGTGAGATTGATTTTGGCAATTATGCATTTTCAGAGTGTCCAGTGGAGGAAATACATATACCTGCTATTAGTGATTGGCTCAATATCAGATTTCATTGTAATGGGGAAATGGATAATAATTATAACATGGTATTTGAATCCCTCGATAATCCGTTAGCACACAAGGATAATTGCCGTATATTTATTGCAGGAGAACCGCTTACCGAATTAGTGATTCCGGAAGGTATTTCTAGCATTTCAGATTGTGCTTTTGCTTTTGGTCGTTGTGATAGCGATGAAAATAATGACTATTGGGGTAATAATTGGATAAGACGGATAGTTGTGCCCGAAGATGTTGAGTCGCTTGGGAGAGGTGCTTTTTCTGGATGCTCGGGGGTTGAATCTGTTGAATTGCCAAGTTCGCTAAATAATATTGGCGATGGAGTTTTTTCAATCTGTAAAAGCCTTAAAAGCATTGTCATACCGGATGGGGTATCGGATATGTGCGCTACCTTTCCTGGTTGTTCAAGTCTTACAGACATACAACTCCCTGCAAAACTATTAAATATTGGTGATTATACATTCCTAGGATGTACGCACCTAGAAAGTATTACTATTCCAGAAAGTGTTACCAATGTTGGTTGGTCGGCATTTCAAAGTTGCACAAACTTGGTTGGTATAACAATGCATGGCGACTGTCCTACAATTGGCTATCGCGCGTTTTACAACATAAATGTAAATTGCAAGGTGTATTTGCCCAGAGGCAACAATACGTATAATATTTCGGATGGAAGATGGAATGGCATCATGGTTGAATACTTTGACGCCGCAGCGATACACTTTGATAGCACTGGTGGGGCTGAATTGCCAAATCGATATGTCCCAATTGATAGTACAATTGGAAGGTTGCCAGTTCCTGTTAAAATAGGATATGACTTTGCGGGGTGGACCATAAATACTACAGACGAAACCATTATTGATGAAACTTTTATTGTTGCTGGCGATATGACACTTTATGCCAAATGGGTGCGAGCCTCAGATACTTGGAAGTATAGGAAGTCTAATGAAGGGATAACAATAACAGGAATGCTAACCGTTCCTGTTGGAACAGTTGAAATACCTGAGTCAATAGGAGGTTGCGCTATTACTAGTATTGGTTATTCTGCATTCGCTGATTTTAGTGAATTGACCAGTGCTGTAATACCAAGTAGTGTCACGAATATTGGAGCTAATGCTTTTTATGGGTGCAGTAATTTAAGAAGCATTAGTATTATGGGTGATATGCCAAGCATCGGGGTCAATGCGTTTACAGGGGTGGATAGTTCTTGCGTAGTGAAAGTTGATATCGATTCAAAAGGATGGGACGTGGCCATTCCTGGAACATGGAACGGACTTAAGATAGCGTATTTGCCGTGTGATATCGGCGAAGAGACCAAATGGAAGAGCAATTCAGCTGAGGAAGATTGTTGGACTGGCGAGGTGATAAACGAGAGTAATTTCGACTTTGCGATTCCGGCGACGGAGAATCTGCCCAAAGGGTCGGTAGTGAGGATAAAGAAAATCGAGCTGGCCAGTCTGAATACCGAGTTTACGAAGTGGGATGCGACGACAAACAAAAGCGATCCGTATTATCTCTATCTGAACGGGGTGCGGTCGAATGCGGCCAATGGCGGAACGGCAACCTTGAGCGCGGAAGACGGTTATGCGCTAGAGTACGAGTTCGAGACGTCGTGCGATATAGTGGTGGGGAAGACATATCCGGCCGCGACCGGCAACTATATCGGGAGGGCGGGCAATGGGCTGGCGTTCCTGCACGAGAACGGCAACCTGTTGTATGGTAGCAATGCGGACCGGGCATCGGTCAAATACGTATGGATGGAAGGGGCGGATAGCGTAATTTCCACTACTACCGCCTGTGACATAACCGGCTCGAGCAATTGGTGTCCAAAGTACGAGATAACGGGCGAAGTAGTGTCGCTTGCGCCTTTGGCGTACGAATATACTTCGGTGTTCGCCAATCACACGATTACTTCGATCGATGATGGGTGGTTCAGGGGATATACCGGCTTTGCGGGTGGAACGCCGCAAAATTCGCACTTGCGGCTGGGGCCGAGCGCGGAATACAAGTTGGCGCTGCAGACGACCATCAACACCTTGCCGTACTTCAACGTAACGGCCAGGACTGGAGCGTTCTCGTTCGCGCTGTATGCGGACGTGTCGCGAATGGAGAGCGCGGAGAAGGCGGTAATGACGTCGTTCGGCAGCAATGGCGGGAATATCGCGGTGCTCTATAAAGCGGGCGACACGGTAGGACTGGCATTGGTGGATGCGAATGGCGAAACAATCGGCAGCGCGGCCGAGGTGGCGGCCCAGGACGGGTATCATCTCTACGTGGCGGAAGTGGATTTGGACAGTGGCGAGCTGGCGCTTTATCTGGACGACAACGAGGCGGAGATCGGCAATGCAGGCGGGGAGGTGACCTTAGGGGGCGGATTCCAGATCGGGTCCATTTACGGAAGTTTGCGGGATGGATTCGACTTCGGGGTAGATATGGCGATAGTGAAGATGCTGGGCTATGACGGAAAATTGGGGGCGCAGGCGGTAAAGAAGCTTTCGGAAGAGTTTCCGGCAACCGACGGAACGCCATATTGCAAAGGCGAAAGCATCGGGGCGTTGCCCACGCCATACAAGTATGGGCATACGTTTGTCGGTTGGAAGGACGGCGAAGACCGATTCGTGTTGGAGAGCACCGTTGTTAACGGCGATATGACGCTCGATGCGGAATGGCGCGAAGGCGCGTGGGTGTTCAATATCGTCGACGGCAAGGCGACTTTGCAGAGCGTGCCGGAATTAGGCGGCGAAGTGGTGATACCGACTTTCTATTGCGGATGCCCGGTGGTGGGCATCGGGCCAGGCGTGTTCGAGGGGGCGGAGGCGTTGACCGGGATTGAGATGTCGGGTTATGTCCGCACTATCGCCGGCAGGGCGTTTTACGGTTGTAGCAATCTCAAACGGGTGTTGATCATATTGAGAGACGATGATGAGTATTATATGTATCATGAAGAGTGGAGCATGGCCGATGATGCATTTGAAGGGGTTCATGGAGATTGCAATATTATCAAGTTATATGATTGCACGGAGTATGGATGGGGTATTGGGTTTACTGGCGCAATTATGCTTAACGGGAATACGGAATTGGTGATTCCGGAAGGAATCGATTCGATTGCCTTGTTTCCATTTGAACAATGCAATGAGGTGGTAAAAATCACCATTCCAAGTAGTTTGACCATGAGCGGTGAATATGTTGAGTTGCCAAGACCATCAAAATGGGGCCATGAATTTGTTGGATGGAGAACCGAACCGGATGGAGGTGAAGTTGTAGTGGAAGGACGGTACATAGACGCGGACAAAATGCTTGCACTGGCAGGCAAATCCATCTATGCTTATTGGGAGCGGTTGGTGGTGCCGGCACCGACGATATCGCCGGAAGACGGTAGTACGTTCCGGGAGGATGTTTGCGAGGTGACGCTTTCGTGCGCAATGGCGGGGGCGAGTATCTACTATTCGGATGAAGGCGATACGCCGAAGATCAACGAGGACTATTTGTATACGGGGCCGTTTACGATCGATCGCACGGCCACGATCAAGGCGGTTGCCGTGTACGAAGACGTGAAGAGCGCGTATCTGGTGGCGACGCTGACCCATAAAGGGCTGACGCTACAGGAGGCGTTGGACCTGGGCGACGATGACGGGGTGACGCTGACGACCGGCGAGAATGCTTGGAGGCCGATTATGGACGAGGATTCGGCGACTGGCGGACATTCGGCGAAAAGCGCGACTATCGGCAATAAGGAAGAGTCCTGGCTGGAGGCAAGGGTGAATGGCGCGGGAACGATGACTTTCTGGTGCAGGACGTCGTGCGAGCACGATGAAGATGGAACTTTTACCTGGGACCGGCTCATGGTCTATACGAACGGGGTGGAAATCGCGGCGATACGAATGGATGGCGAAAGCGAGTGGGAGAAGCGCGAGGTAGTGTTCGGAAATAGCGGGGAAAATACGGTCAAGTGGCGGTACTACAAGGACAAGTCCGGAGCGGGAGGCGAGGATTGCGCGTGGGTGGATGGGATTGTGTGGATGCCTACCGGGAGCACTCCGTCGATCGAGGGTGATGACGGGGCGCAGATAGTGGAGGATGACGGACATATTACGATTACGCCGAGCGACGACAAGGTGACAGTGGTGGTGGTTATCCCGGAGGGGGTGAGCGCGGACAAGGTGACGGTGCAGGTGACGGCAAGCGTGGAGAAGGTGAAGCCGAACGGAGCGGCCATTCAGGTGATGAGTGGTGGGCATGATGTGAGCGATTATGTGCAGCTCCCGGTAGCGGATTTGGAGGGGTTTGTGGACCTTGCGGAGGCAGTGGTGAAGCCGGAGATCGTGGAGGCGCTTTTGGTCGAGGACGACGCCGAGGTGTCGATTGGCGGGGAGGAGCCGCTTATCCGGACGGCCGAGACGAAGCCAGGGCTTACCTACCACTTCCGGGAAGGGACGAGTTTGGAGGCGATGCGGGCCGATAC
>CAMZDY010000005.1 GCA_947305585.1 uncultured Verrucomicrobiota bacterium
CGCCGTCATCAACGCCGACGACTTCTACGGCCGCGACGCGTTCGCCAAGCTGGCGGCGTTTCTCAGCGAAGCGAAGCCCATGCAGTTCGCGATGGTCGGCTACAAGCTGGAGCTCACGCTTTCCGAGAACGGCAGCGTGGCGCGCGGCATCTGCAAGGTGGGCGCGGACGGCACGCTCGAATCGGTAACCGAGATGACCAAGCTCGTCCGGGCGGGCGACACGGCCGAGAACCGCGAGGATCCCGAAGCCCCCGTCAAGGTGCCGCTGGATGCGCGCGTGTCGATGAACCTCTGGGGCTTCACGCCGGAGCTCTTCGCCGAGCTCGAGGAGCGCTTCCCCCGGTGGCTGGCGGAAAACGGCGCCAAGGAGAAGAGCGAGTGGTACATTCCGTTCGTCGTGGACGAGCTGATCCACGAGGGCAAAGCCACTTGCCGCGTGCTGCCCACCGACTCCTGCTGGTTCGGGGTCACCTACCGCGAGGACAAGCCGTTCGTGACGGCGGAGATACGGAAACTGGTCGATGCCGGCGAGTATCCTCAATCTCTTCTTTCCTCGTAACTGCCCCGTTTGCCTGAACCCGTCGGACCGTCCGGACCGATACATCTGTTCGGACTGTCTGAACCGGGTTCCGCTGTTGCCGCCGGAACACGATTTTCCGGCGGCAATGCATTTCGAGGGGTGCGGGCGCGAGCTTATCCACGCCTTCAAGTTCCGCCAGCATCTTTTCCTGCTGGAGGATCTGACGGATCTGTTGGAGGCGGCGGCGCTGTCGTGCTACCACGTGCCGGCCGTGGATCTCGTGATCCCCATGCCGATTCCCTTCTACCGCCGTTTTCTGCGCGGCTACAACCAGTCGGAGCTTTTGGCCCGGTCGCTCGCGAAACGCATTTCGCGCACCTGCCGCTCCGACATTCTTTTGCGCTGCGGCTTCCCCCGGCAGCAGGCGCTCTTGGGCGACAGGGAGCGCGCGCTCAACGTGAAGGGGACTTTCCGCGTGAGGGACCGCTCGCGCGGATGGCTCAAGTCGCGCACGGTTCTGCTGGTGGACGATATCCGCACCACCGGCGCCACCTGCGACGAAGCAGTCAAAACCCTAAAGGCGGCCGGGGCGGCCAGAGTGCTGCCGCTGTTTCTCGCCAAAGCCGGCGATTAGAATTCCGAGACCAGAACCGTGGTCGAGGCGGGGAGCAGGGTTTTCAGCTCTTCGCGATCGGCCGGTTTGAGCGGGATCCCCTGCAGCCGGAAATCCGCTTTGCCGATGGATGGCGCCGCCTCCAGGTAGTAGCGCTTGAAAAACTTGCCCATAAAAAAGAGATCGGCGTAGCGGGGCTTGCCGTGCACCACCAGGTTGAACCTCGGATGCTTCATCACCAGCACTTTCTGGCCGATCTGCAACTGGCCGGCATCGCCGCCGTTCAGTTTCCGCGATGAAGCGGTGGTGGCGCCGTGTTCGCGGGAGATGCGCTCCAGGCTGTCGCCGCGTTTCACGGCAACTTCTTTCACCCACTCCCGGGATTTTAGCGTATAGAGTTTTTTGAGGTTGAGCGCCCCGAGCCGCCGCGCGAGACGGTCGTCCAGATCGGCCGCGGCGCCGCCCGGCAGCGACCGGAGACGTTCGATGGTGTCGATGGCCATTTCCACATCGCGCCGGCTTTCCGCCGCCTCCAGCCGGGCGAGGAGGTTCTTCACCTGGGCGGGGCGCCCCTCGATCCCGGCGGGCAAAGGTTCGGGGGCGATGCGCGGTCCGGCCGCGGGCGGGGATGGCTCCTCCGCCCGGCTCGCCTCCGCCGGCGCCTGCCGCTCCTCCGCGGGCGGCATCGCTTCGCCGGCGGCCATCCGGCCGCGGATCTTGACGGCCGTGAAACTGATCGCCGTCAGCACGAAGACGGCGCTCAGCACCACCGCCCAGGGGAACGACTCGTCGTCGTCCGCCGGGCGGAGGTTGTATTCGATGCCGAATTTAGTCCGCGCAAACGCCACTTACCGCACCCCGCTCGATCTCGATCACGGTTCCTTCGGCGATTTCCACCTTGAACGTCTTCTCGGTGGCTTCCACGATCTTGCCCCGGAGTCCGGCGGCGAAGACGATCTTGGCGCCGGCGCGCAGTTCGTCGATCATCTTCCGGCGCTCGCGCTCCTTGCGCTGCTGCGGGCGGATCATCATGAAGTAGAAGATGGCCAGGATGAGGAGCATCGGCACCATCATGCCGAGCCCGCCCTGCTGGCGCGGCGCGCCCTGCGCGGGAACTTCGCCGGCCGGCTGCACCGGCTGTACTTCAGTTGCTGTTGTTTCGTTCATTGGTTGTGTCCTTTCTTACTTGTTCTTTCCATTCGAAGAAATCCCCGGCCGCGATGTGCGCGCGCATGTCGGCCATGAACCGGTTGAGGAAGTGCACGTTGTGGATCGTGAGGAGCCGCAGGCCCAGAATCTCCCCGTTGTGCAGGAGATGCCGCACGTAAGCCCGCGAGAAGTTGCGGCAGCAGTAGCATTCGCAGCCTTCCTCCACCGGACCGAAATCCTTTTCCCACTTGGCCGCCTTGATCGCCACGTTGCCTTTGCTCGTGATGGCGGTGCCGTGGCGGGCGATGCGGGTGGGGAGTACGCAGTCGAACATGTCGACGCCGCGCGCCACGCACTCGGCCATCTGGTGCATCACCCCGAGGCCCATCACGTACCTCGGCTTGTCCTCGGGGAGGTACGGCACCGACGCCTCCACCGCCCGGTACATGCATTCCTCCGGTTCGCCCACCGAAACTCCGCCGATCGCATACCCGTCGAAACCGATCTTCACGAGCTCTTCGGCGCACCATTTGCGGAGGTCGTCGTACACCCCTCCCTGCACGATTCCGAAGACCGCTTGCCCGGCGGCGTGCGGCTCGAGCTTGGACGCTAGCGCCCACTTCAAGGTCTGCGCGACCGATTTCTCCGCCCGGGCCCTTTCGCACGGATAAGGCAGGCATTCGTCGAAAACCATGGCGATGTCGGACCCGATCACGCGCTGCATTTCCATCGACTCTTTCGGTCCCAGAAAAAATTCGTGGCCGTCCAGATGGCTCTGGAAGCGACATCCCTCCGGCGTCAGCTTGCGCATTTTCGCGAGCGAGAAAACCTGGAATCCGCCCGAGTCCGTGAGGATGGGACCGTGCCAATTCATGAATGAATGCAGGCCTCCGGCGGCCTCGAGCACCTCTTTGCCGGGCCTCAACATCAAGTGATAGGTGTTTCCCAAGACAACCTGCGCGCGGGTCTCGACAAGGTCGCGCGGCTCGAGCGCCTTCACCGTGCCCAGCGTGCCGACGTCCATGAAAACCGGAGTGTCCACCGTCCCGTGAACGGTGGATATGCGGCCTAATCTTGCGTTTGTGCGAAAGTCCTTGCCCAGTATTTCGAAAGTCATACAATAAATTATATCAAAAATTGGTTGCAATTTGAACGAAAATATTGTATTATATTATCAGGTTCAACTAGGAAACTACTCATGAACAAAGCATTGCACGCTCTCGTTTACGTGTTCGTGGTGCTCGCTGCGGCGGCACTTTGGTTCGAAATGCAGCTCAACGCCAAGCGCGGTGAGCTCGGCGCCCGCAACCGTCTGCAGGAGAACTACCTCATCCAGCTCTCCAAGACGATCGAGGCCAAGGAGCCTGAAAAAGGCGCAACCGTGGAAATCAAGAAAGACACCTCGCCGGTGGAGGCGCGCATCGTCGATACGCCCGACCAGGAGAACGTGCTCGACGAATACAAGGCCGAGCTCGAGCAGGCCAACCTCGAGACCTTCAACTGGGGCGAAGCCGAGCGCGATCTCCTGCGCACGCGTTCCTTCAAGGACGATCCCATGAACGAAGGCAAGTACATCATGGACGGCGACAAGCCCGAGACCCAGGGTTCCGAGGCCGACCGCAAGCTGGCGCAGCTCGTCGAAGGCGCCAAGAACCAGCAGGCCCGGCTCAACACCACCCGCTACGAACTCACGATGCTGCGCGGCAAGCTCGAGGGCGTGGTGAAGGAGCTCAACGAGCTCAAGCAGGTGGCCCGCCAGGACAAGGTGTCGATCGAAGAGAAGCAGGAAATCGTCAACCAGCTCGAAGGCGAAAAGGCCCAGCTCGAAGGGCAGATCACCAAGTACAAGGGCCAGGTGGACGAGCTCAACACCGAAATCACTTCGCTCAAGGATGAGGTGAACACCGCCAAGGAAGAGACGGAAATGGTGCGCGAGGATTACGCCAAGGCGCAGAAGCAGATCGAGGATCTGAAGAATCTGGTGCAGACCTCCTTCCAGTCGCGCGGCGCCAGCGTGGCCGCCGGCAGCGCGGCCATCACCTCGCTCTCGGCCGGCGAGAAGGGCAAGATCATCGAGGCCGACAACGACAACATGTTCGCCATCGTCCAGTTCACGGAAGATGCGCTCGCGGAGCTCAAGGGCGGCGACGTCAACCGTTCGCTGCCAATCCTGGAGCTCGGCATCAAGCGCCCCGGCTTCAACGGTCCGGCCGGCGAATTCGTCGGGCGCATCCGTCTGCGCCAGGAGGTCAAGGGTTCGCGCTATGTCGTCTGCGACATTCTCGCCGCTTGGGAACAGGATCAGGTACGGGCCAATGACATCATCTTCGCTGACTAAAATCGGGCGCGCGATCCTGGCGGCGTTCGCGCTGGGCATGATCGCCGGGTGCATCGCCGACACCGCGGAGGATTCCGATCTTCCCTGGGCGTCCAGCCGCTCGTGGGAGGGGCTCGCGCCCCTCGCTCCCAGCATGATGGACCGCTACGAGTGATCGTAGGCGTTACCATCGTCAACCATGAAAGCGGCGTCCGTCTGGACGCCGCTTTGCTTAAACGCTTCCCTTCGTCGAGCCGCGCATTCGTGCGCGAGGCCATCGAGTCGGGCGCGGTGCTGGTTAACGGACATCCCGCCGTCAAGGGGCGCAAACTCAAGGGCTCGGAGACGATTTTCGTGGGGGAGCTGGCGGAAGCGGCCGACAATACCGTCCGCCCCGATCCCACCGTGCGCCTCAAATGCGTTTTTTCGGACGATCATCTCCTGGCGTTCGACAAGCCGGCCGGCCAGAGCGTCCAGCCGCTCTCGCGCACCGAAACCGGCACGCTCATGAACGGCGTGGCGGCGCGCTATCCGGAGTGCATTCCGCTCGGCGACCGTCCGCTCATGGCGGGCGCGCTGCACCGCATCGACGCGGATACTTCCGGGCTCGTCCTGGTGGCGCGCACGGCCGAGGCCTTCGCGGCGCTCCGCGCCCAGTTTGCGGCGCAGACGGTGGAAAAGACGTATCTCGCGCTGGTGGAAGGGTCGGTGGCGGCGGGCGGCACGCTGGAGCACGAGCTCATGCCCGACCGTCGCCTCGCCTACTGCAAGATGATCCCCGGCGGCAACCTGCATGCGGTCACGTCGTTCACGCCCGTAAGGCATCTGATGTGCGGCAACGAGGAGCGCACGCTCCTGGAAGTCAAGATCTTCACCGGCGTAACCCACCAGATCCGCGCGCAACTGGCGCTCGCCGGCATGCACATCGTGAACGACCGGCTGTACGGCGCGTTCGCGGTGGAGCATCAGATCGGCCACTGCCTCCACGCGCTCGCCGCCAGCTTCATCCATCCTGCGTCCGGACTTCCCGTGGAAGTGCGCACCCCCTATCCCCGCTGGGCGCTGTGAGGACCGAGCATCGCCATCTCCTCCTGGCGGCCGCCATGGGGCTTGTGATCGCCGCCTGGGCGCAAATCCGCCGGAACGAATTCGAAACGCTCAACGACTACCGCACCACGCCCTACCGGGCGGAACTCGAGGTGCTGGACGCGGAAGGGTGGAACCCCTGGAACAAAGGCTGGGGCTCTTTCCTCGCCAAGACGGATACGGGGCGCGTGAAGGTTGTCTTCCGGCTGGAAGATCCGGACCCGGCGCCGCGCCCGGGCGAGTTGTGGGCCGTCTCCGGCTGGCTCGGACGCGAACAGCGCGGAGTGCGCAAACTCTGGATCCGGGGTGAGGGCTCCTATGCGCGCAAAGTCCGCGATCTCCCGGCCAAGGGCTTCGTGTCCCGGCTCGCCCGCGCCAAAGCGGAGCTTTCGCGCCGCGCGGGACTCGGGCTCGACCACAGTCCGGCCCTCGCCAACCTGAACCGGGCCATCCTGCTGGGCGAGCGTCATCGTCTGCCCAAGGCCGACCGCGAAACCTTCATCACCGCCGGCACCATGCACGTCTTCGCCATTTCGGGCCTGCACGTGATGATCGTGGCCAAGGTGATGCTGGTGCTGCTGGCGCTCTGCCGTCTGCCGCCGCGCCTGGCGCCGCTCGCCATGCTGCCTTTTCTCTGGCTCTACGTCGCCTTGATCGGATTTCCCCCCAGCGCCGTCCGCGCCGCCGTCATGGCCACTTTCTATTTCGCCGCCGTCGTCCTCGGGCGCGAGGCCAATTCGCTCGTGGCCTGGTCGATGGCGTTCGTGCTCGTACATCTCTTTTCCCCCATGTCCATTCTGGAGACGGGGAGCATCCTCTCCTTCGCCGTGATGTTCGGCATCATCCTGATGGACCGGTACCTGCGCGACTTCCCGGCCTGGCGCGGCCGCTTCCTCTTTTACTCCTTCGCGGCGTGGGCGGCGGGCGCACCCATCGTGGCGCACGTCTTCGGCCGGATCACCCCGGCGGGACTTTTCGCCAACCTCGCGCTGGTGCCGGTGGCGGCGGTGGAGGTGGCGGTGGGCTTCCTGGGGCTTCTCGCGAGTTTCGTCTCCACTTGGCTTGCCGCGCTCCTCAACAATCTCGCCGGGCTCCTCATCGAGCTGATGCGCGCCGTGAGCGGACTTGCCGCGAGCATCCCCGGGGCCTCGCTGGAAACGCCGCCCTGGAGTCTCGCCGCGATCGTCGCCTGGTACGCCGCCATCTTCGCCGCTTTCGCGCTGTTGCGCCTCTTCGTTCTCCACCGCCGCAAAACCGCACTATGCCGATGACCATCCGCCGCCTTGCCGTTTCCCGCTCCACCAATCTCGACGCCCGCGGCGCCGCGCCCTACACCGTGTTCGCGGCCGACCGCCAAACGGCGGGCCGCGGCCGGCTCGACCACAAGTGGCACGCCACGCCCGGCGCCAATCTCACCTTTTCCGTCGTGCTTCCGGCCCATCCCGATCCGGCCGAAAACGCCACGCTGACGCTCCTCCTGGGCGTGGCCGTGGCCGAAGCGCTAGGGCCGGATTTTCTCGTCAAATGGCCGAACGACGTATACGTCCAAGACCGCAAAATCTGCGGCATCCTCTGCGAGCGCGACGGCGAAAACGTTATCGCCGGCATCGGCATCAACGTGAACGAAACCGGCTTCCCGCCCGAACTCGCCAGCGCGGCCACTTCGCTCAAGCTTTTGCGCGGGCACGAGGTGGACAAGGAAGCGGTGCTGCGGGCCGTGCTCGAGCGGATCGAAAGCCTGCACGCCGAGTGGCTGGAGACCGGCTTCCAGCCGTTTATGTCCCGTTTCGCCGCGCGCGATTTCCTTTTGGGCCGCGCAGTTCACGTATTGCAGACCGATTCCGACCCCGCCCCTCTGTCCGGCCTCGCCCGGGGAGTGCAGGCCGACGGCGCCATCTTGATCGGTCAAATTCCCGTCTATTCCGGCGAAGTACGCTGGAGAAAGGGCCTGTCATGACCATACAGCAGTTGAGATACGCGGATGCTGTGGCCGCTTGCGGTTCGTTCAGCAAGGCGGCCAGGAAGGTGTTCGTCTCGCAGCCCGCGCTGACCGAATCGATCCGGCTCCTGGAGGAGGAATTGCACGTGGCCATTTTCGCACGCACGCATGCGGGCGTTTCGGTGACGCGCGAGGGCGAGGAGTTCCTGTCGGCGGCCCGGCAGATTCTGGACGACGTGGCGCGCATCGTCGGCAAGTACGACGGCAAGCGCCTCAAGCACCCGCAATTTTCGGTGTCCTGCCAGCATTTCGCGTTTGCGGTGGACGCGTTCATGGAAGTGGTTAAAGACCGCGGCGACGACGAATACGACCTCACCATCCGCGAAACGGTAACGAGCGAGATCATCGAAGATGTGGCGCGGATGCGCAGCGAGGTGGGAATCCTCTATCTCTCCAACCGCAACGAGCAGGCGCTGAACCGCATCTTCCGCAACGAAGGCCTGGAGTTCGAGGAGCTGTACCGCTCCACCCCGCACGTGTTCGTGTCGCGCCGGCATCCGTTGGCCAAGCGCAAATCCATCGCCCCCGCCGAACTGGACGACTATCCCTACATCTCCTATGAGCAGGGGTTGGAGAATGCGCTGTACTTTTCGGAAGAGGTGCTGCCGGCCATCGACCGCAAGAAGAATATCCGCGTGCGCGATCGCGCCACCATGACCAAGCTGGTGCTGGGGATGGCGGGCTACACCATCTCGTCCGGCATCATGCCCAAGGCGTACGCCAAAGAAGTGGTGGCGGTGCCGCTCGAGCTGGACGAGAACATCCGCATCGGCGTGGTGCGGCGCGCCGAGTTTTCGCTCTCGCCCGCCGCCGAACGCTTCCTCGCCGCCGTCCGCCGCCGGATTCCCCGCAAGCAGTCGCGATAGGGGGTATAGGCTCGGCCTATGGAAAATTTCGACACTTCCTATTTCCACCTGCGGGTGGAAATATGGTATAATATGAGGCATGGACGGCAAAAATGCGAAACCGGACTTCCCGGTGATCGATGCCCATGTGCATCTCTACCCCGACTTCCTGGCCAAGAAGGTCGTTCCCGATCTGGCCGGTCGCTTCGGGAACGAGCCGTCGTTCGACGGCACCATGGACGGGTGTGCGGCCAAGAATGCGGAATGCGGAATCCGGGCCGCGCTCAATCTGCCGGTGGCCACCAAGCCGGAGAGCGTCTTCCGCACCAACCGCTTCTGGGCGGAAGCGGTGGATCTGCGCGCGAAGGACGGCATCCGGTCGCTCGCGGCCTTTCATCCTTTGCTGGCGGACCAGCCGGCTGAGCTGGAGCATATCGTATCTTGCGGCTTTGCCGGACTCAAAATGCATCCGGAATACCAGCGGTTCGGTTTCGGCGATCCGTCGATGGACGAAGTTTGGGCCGCGATGTCCGATCTGGGCCTCGTGGCCTATCTGCATGCCGGCGGCGAGCGGGTGTTCGCAGGTCCCTACCGGTCCAACCCCCTGGAGATAGCCAAGCTGCAGCGCCGCTTCCCCCGGCTCAAGATCGTGGCGGCGCATCTGGGCGGCTTCGGGATGTGGGACGAGGCCGAAGCGTTGCTTGCGGGCACCTCCACCTATCTCGATCTCTCGCACACTTTCTTCTGGATGTCCAAGGATCAGATTTTCCGTATGATCTGCAAGCATGGCGCCGACCGCATACTCTTCGGTTCGGACGCGCCGTGGCAGGATGCCGGCAAGGTGCTGGAAGAGTTTCTGACGCTGCCGCTCGGTCGCGACGAGCAGGAGGCCATCTGCTTCCGCAACGCGGCAGAACTCTTCAAAATCTCCCTTCCGTGACCGGGGTGCGAATGGCTTGACGGCCGTTCGGCACGTAAATTTTTTCCGGTAAGTAGTTGACAAAAGGGACAAAATTTGATATTATATTAGTCACTAATATGCGGAGTAGTCTATACTCACCGTTCAAGCGAGCCATGTTCGCCTTGGCAATGGCTGTGATTTGCATACCGCGAATCGCAGTGGGCGCGCCGTATTATTCATTGCCGGGCGATCGCGTGCTCTTGGCGAACGACGATTTGCATGAAGGAGCGGTCGTGACGGGGCAGGGCATCGACACGACGGCGCTAGGGTCCGGCGGACCGCGCTGGGAGCCGGTGCCGGAATCGTACGTGGCGGTCACCAACGAGCAGAGCCCCTACGCGCTCTACAATCTCAACCGGCTCAAGGACGGCACTTTGTCGGATGCCACCGAGTGGTACCACCGTTCCGGCGACGACGTCCGCACCTGGCACTTGAAGGACATCCGCCTGGGCAACGTGTTCGACGCCGAGGGCAAGGCGCTGGGGGCCGCGCACAACTATCTGCCGTGGCGCACCACCACGGCCATGGACTATCGCGACGGCACCGAAGCTTTGCTCACGCAGCACGGCGCGGGCCAGATCGTCATGCGCAACCGCGATACCGCCCAAGTGGTGTCGCCGCTGTACGCGGAGGGCATCGGCCGCATCTATTTCGACGCGGTGAACTTCACGGTGGGAGTGACCAACCTGCTGGCGGTGCAGGTGTCGGCGCAGGACGACGGGGGCGACGAGTCCGCCGTGGACTGGACCGCCGTGGACCCGGCGCTCGTGGACGTGCTCGCCTACACCAACGGCGTGTATGCGGCGGAGCTTTCGTCCTTCGGCGCGTCCGAGATCGCGCTGGGCATGGAATTGGGCGGCGGCACCAACAATTTCTACCGCATCGTGCTGTCCGATCCCCGGTTCGTGAATTATCGCGCTCCGGCGCGCTTCCGCATCGTCCGGCTGGAGGCGAGGGGTGAAGGGGCCGAAACCGAGGGCATGGCGGTATTGGACAACATCATCTGCTCTTTCCCGGCCATGGATGCCGAAATCGTGCCGTCGGGCGATTACGAACCGGACCGCCGGGGCGAGCGCGTGCTCGGGTGGGCGGGGTCGCTGGAAGATCCGGACGACCCCGGCGTGTTGCCGTACTCCGGCGCGATGAATCTCGTGCCCGGCGCCATCATCCGCAGCCAAACCAATTCCGCGTTGTCCGGCGCTTCGGTTACCGTGTCGGATGCGGTGTTCCATTACCGCTGGCGCTATCTCTCGCAGCAGCTTTTGGGCGGCAACTGCTCGGCCACCAATTCGTCGGAGTCGGTGGCCACCGATCAGGCCAAGCTGTCCGGCGCGGTGCTGAATCTGCCGACGATGGATGCTTCGTTCACCAATCTGGCGGCCACGGTAAGCGCCATCTGGCTGGGCAATACGGCCGAAATCAACGCCAGCCAAATCCAGTATATCGGGGTGAAGGTGGGCGACCGGGAGTATAAATCGCAGGTGCTGAACGGCACCGGCAGCGGCACTTCCTTGGGCAAGTACGAAGACAAGAGCTGGAAGCAGCGCTATTCGTTCGAAACTCCATTTGAAGTGCGTATGGGCGCAAATTATCCCATCACCTTCTACGATCAGTACAATATGCCCATCACCGAAGCGCAGACGGTGCGTCTGGTGCGCGATCAGGAGCTCGGGGCCATCCGGGTGAACAGTGTCGATTTGGCCAAGGACGGCTTCAACCGGAGCTATAATCGCCTCCTCGGCCGGGTGGAATACGAATATGCGGGCGAATTCCGCACGCTCCCCATGACGGTGGGGAGCGATGGCGAAACGCTGAAGGGCAGCGCGCCCATCGACGCGGCCTACACGGCCCGTCCGGGCGATTTGGAATTCTACTACAGCGCCAACATCGACGCCCCTTACTACGAATGGGTCAATTACGCGGGCGCGGGCGAGGGCGGCATTCCCGCCGCGCTGGAAGCCCCGGGGGCCGCCACCACCCGCCGGAGCGTCGACGAAGGCTGGCTCCCCTCGCGCGGGTACGACTATTTCGCGCGTCTCCGCTACGGGCGGTCGGAGCTTCGCGATTTCCTGGTGCAGGTGACGAACGTCAGCTCCGGCGCCACGGCCGAATTCAGGACCAGCCGCCTGGTGGACGATATGGACTGGCACGCTTTGGTCTACGCCCGCACCAACGGCACCGAAAAGGCTTCCGGAACGAACGCCACCTGCGAGGTGCGCTTTGCGGAAGTGGACCGGGCCGGCGTAACCAACGTGCTGAAGATTACCGGGTGGGACATCGACGCGTTCGAGCGCTGGCCGGAAACGCTGACCGCAACTCCCGCCACCGACCCCGAAACTGCCTGGATCAAAATTCCGTTCGACGGCACCACCGATTTCCTGCGCTTCCGCTATCTGGAGGGCGACAACAAGATCGTGGTGACCCGCGCCGATTTCCAGAACTTCAACGGCTGGAACGACGCCAACCGCAACGAGGAAATCTTCGTGGGCCAGTCGACCGACGAGAGCTCCATCCATGGCGTGTCCAACGCCCAGATCGTCCGCGAAACCGATTTCGGCTTCTGGTCGGAAACGCCGGAAACGAGCGCGCTGTGGCAAGAGCCGTTCACCAACCGCAACATAACGGTGAACGTGCCGTTCGACGGATCCGTCACCACGCCCAACGGCTGGACGGCCGGACCCGGCCAGTATGTCAATCGCCAGTACGACGTAAGCGGCAACACGGTGGCGCTCCAGATGTACGGGCGCGGCAATGGCTATCTCCAGCTCCAGCCCGACAATACCTATGCCCCCAACGGCGTCAAAGAGGTGACGCTGTCGGCCCGGCTGGCGCAGACGCTCAACTTCAAGAATTTCGCCACTTTCCAGGCCGATGACGATATCGGCGCGGGCATCCTGTTGAAAAACTATTCCGTCTCCACCCGCGCGGTGATGGGCTACCTCACCGAAAAGCACGACGGCCTTTCCTCCATGTCGCTGGTGGCCAACCACAACAGCGAGCTCGGATGCTACGAATTCCGGGTGACGCAGGTGAACGCCAACCGGCTCTACCGGCTGGAGCTCTACCGCTGGAACCGCGATGCCGACGGCAATTTCGCCGCCGAGCAGCTGGGCGCCACCGAAGATACGCTCACGTACAACATGGATGCCGACGCCGGCGCCAGCAACTTCCTGTTCCCGGCGATGTACATTTCGGTTACCAATATTGTCACCACCGGCACTTCCCCCAAGCCGGCGGTGCACGTGACCGCCGGCGTCCAGAAGGGCGGATCCGCCAGCGACTACCGGTTGAATGCGCCCGCGAGCGGCAAGTATTTCCGCAACCTGATCTACAACGACACCTCCGACAACCGGCACACGGAGGGCAGCTTCGGCGTGGCCAGCGTCAACTGCGCGGGCCGGTTCGCCCAGCCCACCTACTATCCGCAGGCCGCCACGCTAAGTTCCGACCGGTTCGATTGGAAAGACACGATCGACAAGTCCAACGCCTACGCCAATTTCGGGTCCGGCGGCAAGCAGCTCTACCGGAGCCTCCTCACGAAGGGCCGGTGGAACATGGGCGGCTGGATGCAGGAGTACTTCCAGCAGGGCTTTTTGCCGGACTCGCCCGAGCTCACCCCCAACTGGGGCGTGATGTGCTCCACCAACGTCAGCCAGAAGCTGATTCTTTCGCTGGCGGACGTGGGCGGCAGTTTCGAACCGGTGGCCACCAACATCGTCACGGGCTTCGCGCTATCCACCAACTACACCTTCACGGTGTGCAATACGACCGGCCGATGGGTAAAGCTGTCGGTGGGCGGCAGCGGCAATGACGCCATCCAGACCGACGTGGTGGTGGCCGACGTGGGCATTTCCCAGTGGAGCGGCGAAAGCTACAACAGCACCCGGCAGTATTCTTCGTTGCCGGGTTCCTCCACCTCCTACGAGTTCGGGGCCTACACCAACATAGTCTTCACCGAATGCTGGGTGCACGGCGAAACCAACTCCGCCGAACGCGCGATCGAGATGAACGCCAGCCGCGCCCGCTTCGACGGCTCCGTCCCCAAGGTGCAGTCGGTCCGCTCGCCGCTGTTCGACGGCGGCCAGGAAACCGACGGTTTCAAGCATGGTCTCGGCCTCGGCATGGTGGCCTTCAGCTACACCGGGTGCGACGAACACGTGAACCTGCTCGTGCAGATCGCCACCAACACCACGTCCAGCACGGTGGATAGAGGATCCTTCCGCAATCTCACTTTCGACACCAACGGCTGGGAAACCGTGGCTTCCTTCAGCGGCTCGGCGGTGGGAACCGGCGATTTGTCGGAGATCACGCCCGGCATCCCGCTCAAGCATTCGGGTGTGGCTTCGTACTACCTCGGTCTCCATGACGTGACCGGCGCGGTGCGCGTGGTGATGGATCCCCGGGTGATCAGGGCGGCGCAGACGGGCGATGGCCTGAAGGACCCGGCCTACGGCAGCATCATGATCGGCAGCGCCGTTTTCCGCGACGAGCCCGGCATCGACCAGAGTTCCTGGTGGGGCTACAACGTCCGCACCGGCAGCTTCCTGCGCGATCCCGGCGACGACATGCTCCAGGTGCTGGAGGACGGCTCGGAGACGGATGCCGCCGCGTTCGGCATGAGCGTGGCGCTCAACTGCTCGGTGGAGGAAAAGGTGGATCCCACCGACACCTACACCAAGCACGTTCCGTTCGTGCAGACGCCCACTTTCGCCTATCTCGACACCAGCGACACCAGCCCGGAAGTGGGCGAGCTTACCTTCCAGGCGCGCCGGTACGACACCGCCGACGCCACCGCCCGCATCACGATCTACGGCTGGAAGTCGGGCGAGATGACCGAAAACTCCAACTGGACGTATCTCACGCATTTCGATATCGATAGCGACATCTACACCAATCTGACCTACCGCATTCCGGCCGGCGACCAGTGGCGGTCGTTCCGTCTGGCGGTGAACGGCGTGGCCAAGGCCGGGCAGATGGGCGGCGCCGGCAATCCCGATCCGCCCGATCCGGTGGTGCGCGTGGCGTTCGACAACGTGATGGTGTCCGAAACGATCAATCCCCGGGTGCAGTTCGCCAACATTATGGCGTTCCACAGCAACCTCACCACTCTGGACAAGCTCGACTATTCCGATGCCCGCAGCGAACAGCCGCTCACCGAGGAACCTTGGGGCGTGCAGGTGGAGATCAAGCCGTTCCAGCTCCCCGAGCAGATCGCCTGGGACCAGCCGATGACGGTGACGCTCTACTGGTACGAGGGCAAGCGTCCGTGGGGCCCCAGCACCAACTGGACGAACCGGGCGGTGCTTTCGCAGTGCGACAACTGCGCCGAGGGCGAATACATCTTCCGCTCTTCCTACCTCGACAACGCCGATTCGGTGATCCCCGCCACCCTCAATCGCGCCCAGGTGGTGCAGTACCATCTGACGGTGGCCTACTACGTGAAGAGCCAGGACCCCGCCAGCGCGCCGTCCCGCATCGTGCAGGAGCTCGATCCGGCGGGCGAATGGTCGATCCCCGAGTGGTACACCGGGCTCAACCTCATGTTGCTGCGCGGCTCCGGCGCCGCAGATTGCGCGTTCACCATCCTCGACAACGTGGCCCCCGGCAACGCGTGGATCAACGAAGCCAACGTGTACGGATTGATGGACGACAACAGCCGCCCGAGCACCTCGCCGTTCTTCAACAGCGATTTCACCAACCAATATGTGGAAGTGGCCATCCCCGCCCATACCGATATCGAGGGCTGGCGGCTCGATTTCATCTCCATGCTCGGCAGCACCAATACCATGGTGCGCTTCTCCAACAGCACTTCGGGCGAGGGCTACGCCCCGGCGGAGAAGAGCCTGGGCGCCGAAGACGGTTTCGCCTTCCTGTCGGTGGCGTCGCCCGCCACCGAATCGGCCGGTACGCTCGATGCCGGCATGGGAGAGGTAGATGGCGTGTGGCGCATGAGCAGCGGCATGGTCAGCGGCGACAACACGATCATGGCCAAGGAATCGCTCGACGGCAAAACGTACGAAGAAGTCTACAACGCCGTGCGCTATCCGCTCGCCGTGCAGCTGGTGCGCAGCAGCGGGGTGATCGAGCACCAGATCACGCTGGGCGGCACCAACTACTACACCACCTTGCCCGCGCTGGCGCCCCAGGCGCCCAAGTACTCGGCGTCGCGGCTGGCGGAAACGCTCAACGCCGAAGCGGCGGCCGCCGGTCGCACGAGCAAGTGGTTCGCCGCCGGCTACGACGTTCCGAAGGACGAATCCAAGTCGCTCGTCAATTCGCTCAGCGTAAGCAATCTCTGCGGCGAGGTGGCCGCCGACTGGACGCCCGATATCGAGAAGACCCCCGGGCGCAAGAATTCGGGCCAGGTGCTGCCGGAAGTGCATGTGGCTTCGGGCGATAGCGTAGTATTCTATTGCTACGTGGGCACCAACACGGCCGACACCGTTTCCGGCCGCCTGCTCCAGAGCGGCGGCGCCGAGGCGCCCACCACCGACCGCCTGATCCTGGTGGTGCCCAAGAATTCGGCCGCCGGCACCAACCTCGTCTACACCATCACCAACTACTACGAAATCGCCGCCATCACCACCAACGGCACGGCCATCGCGGAGGCGGCCGGTCGGCGCAATTCGTACAATCTCAACGTGGGCAAGGAAATCCCCAACGGCACCTCCATCACGCTCAAGGCCTGGGTGCGGCCGTGGCCGGAGCTGGCCACCACCTACGGTCTTGATGAGGCGAACCGCTATACCGATGCGGTCCTCGCGTGGCTGGAGCAGGGTACGCTCCTGGGCGGCACGCCGTTCGCCAACCCCGGCGGGAATATCGAGCTGGCCCAGCTGATCGAATACCCCAGCGGCACCCCGCAGGAGCTCAGCCTGTCCGACATGTACTGCCTCGATATGGATCCCACTTTGGACAACCAGTATCTGGTGGCGGGCATCAAGACTTTGAATCCGAAGCCCGACAATTCGACGGAGATCGATTTCTACATGGCCGTCTCCAACGACAACGACCAGACCGATTTCTCGCCCTACACCTTCCGCGGCGCGACGCCCGGCTCCAACACGCAGGATGCCTCGGCCGTCGGCAGCTGGAGCGATTTCGTGCTGATGCTCAAGGGCATCCAGCAGAACCAGTACTACGATCCGGACGACGAAGATCATTCCAGATCGGAGTGGGTCACGCTCAAGTGGTTCGTGATCGACGGCGCCTCCTTCGGGCCCGACCATCTCACCCGGATCGTCATCGAGGATCAGCGCCAGCCCGGCACCCCCGGCTACTACGAAGGCTGGGGCGACGAAGAATTCAAGGACGACACTTTCAATTTCAAATGGACCTTGGGCGATCTCGACAAACCGAAGAGCCCGACCTTGCTGAAAGACACCATCACTACACCTTGACCATGATCGATTATCGCATACGATTCTGTCTCCTGGCGGCGCTGACGGCGGCCGTCCTGACCGGCTGTTCCCGCGAGGAGCAGCCCGAACCCGCGCCGGCGGCGGAAACCGGCGGCGGCAACATGGTTGAGCGCATGTCCGATCCGGTCTACCGCGCGCAGCTCAAGGCCCATGCCGACAAGCGCGACAGCCTGATGGCCCAGTACGCCAAGCTGACCGGGCGGATGCGCGAGCTGCTGGCCGCCAAGCAGGCGGAGCTCGGCACCGACGACGAAGCCGCGCTCAAGGCCGCCTTGGAGGCGGATCCGGAATGGAACAGTTTGTATCAGCGCTGCATCGATCTCGATGTGGCCATTGGCGATGAACAACGCCGCGCCCGGGAAACGGTCCGGCAAAGGATTTCAAAGTAAAGGAACAGCACCATGAAGATGATGAAATTCGTACTTCCTGCACTTGCGCTTACGGCTTGGGCCAACGTGGCGTCGGCAACCTTGTCTTCGCCCATTTACGAAATCCAGGAATGTAATGCTATCGGCGAGACATTTGATAAGCCGGGCACCAAGGAACATCCGCTACAGGGCGGCGAAACGATCTATTTCGTGATCCGCATGCTCAATCCGGATTTCGATACAGATTACGAAAATGCTACCACCTTTTGGGATATTAAGCACAATCCTGCCATTAGTGTCGAAGCGCTCGATTGGGCGGTTGACGCCCCCGGTGTGGGTATTGTGGTCAATAATACCACGCGCAAGGCTGAATATGTCAGGACCAATCATGCAACCGGCACTTATAAGGTATATACCGATTTCGTCTTCAAATACACGATCCAGCCGGGTGATATTGCGCTGCCGATCCGTTTGGCGAGCGATCTTATCGGCACGCCGGCTTCCTCCTCCGGCTCAACTGGCATCTATTGGTTCCGTGACGATATCTGGGAAATCGGCAAGGTCGGCTCGGCTTTTGGCACAGACAAGGTAGAGAAGTTAGGTCAATGTGAAGATGGGTTGCGGGACTATTTTGAGAACACACTGCACGCGGATCCAGATACTGTTCATAGGACTAACAACTGGGACGCCTACGAGTGCGGCTTCTACGCCAATACTGTCAATGCCGTCACCGATGGTGGTTTTGCCGCCAAGACTACCGTCTACGACGGCAATGTGTGCATGACCGTGATCAATAAGAATTCGTCCACCTGCACGCCTATTCCCACCATTTCGCTAGTCGGCGCTCCCTCCGTTTCCTCCTATCTCTACGTTTGGTCGGCCGATGGTGACATCGCCGAGATTGTAGAGGGCAATGACGTAAGCAAAGTCAATACCGTAGCCGAAATGTGGAATGCCGACGGCACCGGCAAGCTCTACAACGTGAAAGTTGGCGCCATCAAGCTGGTGGCCGGTCAAAGCGACTACAAATTCAGACTCACCTGCAAGGATAAGACGGTCACGCCCGGCCAGTCGGTCAAAGTCTATTTGAGCGAATCGCCCAATGGCTTCTTCAAGCAGCGTGGCGGCAAAGTGACCGACTACCTGGAGGAAACGGTCTACATCGGCGAGGCGTTGCAGCCCAATATCACCATCACCGGCCCCGATAGCATCACCGTGGGGGCCGACTACAAGAGCGCGCTCGACACGCTGACGATCACGACCAGCGAGATCTATCCCCTCGGCAAGGGTGAAGGGCTGAGAGTTACGGTTACGCCCAGCTTCAGCGACACTTCGATCACCGAAAACATTTACGATTACGTGCGCATCGCCGACAACAACGAGGGTACGAGCTGGAATACCGATGGTCCGTGTGACTTTGTGCTCACCCCCGGCACCGACGCCAACCTCACGAAGACGCTCTATCTCTTCGGCCGCGGCGCCGACAAGAATACGTACGGCACCAAGAACATCAGCTTCACGGTTACGGTGGAAGATGCCGATCATCCGGGCTCCACCACCGTGTTCGACAACTATTACAAATTGCCGGCCCCCTTGCCGATCACGTTCGTCCCGGCCAGCACCGGCACCGGCACCTTGCCGCAGATTACCACCGCCTCCGCCTTGACCGTGACGGCCAACACCGACACCAAGTTTTCGCTCAAGGTTACGGACAACAAGAAGAACATCGAATCCCCCACCGGCTACACCATCCAGTACAAGAAGAAAGCGTCCGATACGTGGAAGACGATGGACGGCAAGTGGAAGCCCAATTCCAGCGGAATCCTGGTGAGCGCCGCCGATCCTTCCAAATTCCCCACCTTGAAGTACGCCTATACGGGATCCGATTACGTCACCTCGTTCAAGCTGATCGCCCCCGATGATTTGACCGAAGGCTCGGAAGTCCAGATAACGGTCAGTATTGAAGAGCCAAAGTCGATGTTCGTCCGCATCATCGAAGAAGACGGCACCGAATCCGATACCGGCACGTTCGTGGAATCCGATGACGATGAAGTGACAATCCAAGTCCAGCTGTCCGAAGCGTACGCCGATGCTACGGTTTACGCCTTCCTGGTGCCAGATGACGACGACACCAAGGCGGCGGTAAAGGGCGATCCGATTTCCACCTCCACCTACAACCGCGGACTCGAGATCAAAGCGGGCCAGAAAACATCAAAATTAGGCTATATCCAATTTGTCGATGGTTCCAGGACCGGTACGCATTGCCAGTTTAAGATCGAGCTCCGCAACGGTCCGACTTATGCCACCAGCGCCCTAGTGGCCGGCTACGAAAGCGAAACTTTCACGGTTCTCGTTCGCAACAAAACGCCATCCTTCAATGCCGTGTGGATGAGCGGCGCCAGGGTGTTCGAGAGCGGCGGAACGATGAGCGGCATCGTGCCGCAGGGTGCCAATAAAACCTTTACGTTTGACGTGAGCGATGTGGAGGCCGACTTGACGGCCGACGGCTCCGACACTGCCCACCGCGAGTTCGAGATCCATTGCGTGATCGAGGAAAACGATTCGCCCCGCCTTGACTGTACGTTGACGGGCGACCCCAACAACTTGAGCACCAACTACACTTTCATGGTGGAGGGTACCGCCAAGGCGAGGTTCCAGCTCCGCGACAAGGATATGAACAAATATGGCTCCGAATTTGTGTGCTATATCAAGGTGGGCAGCCAGCCGCAGGTGAGCGTGGTCAGCGCCGATGGCCTCGACTTCTTCAACGAAAAGAGCACCGGCATCAACAATTCGAAGATGAATATCGTGCTGTCGGAGGCGGCGGCCAAGGCGATCAAGGTCAAGCTGACCGTCACCCCGGCCAGCGGCACCCTTCCCGACGGGTTGTCGTTGCCCAAGCTGGGCGGCGGCTACGACACCACCACCTCCGACCCGGATAACGGCGTATATGAATTCGAGATTCTCCCCAACCAGCCGACGAAGACCTTCTACTTCACCGAGCTCGACGGCACTTCGTTCACCGCCAGCACCGGCTGGAAGATCCATGCCGAGGTAAGTTCCAACACTATGCCAACCGATGCGGCCACGCCCGACCCCGACAAGACCTGGGCCCAGTACTATATCGCCACCGACTACTACTTCACGGTGGACAACGTGGAGCCCACCTTCATGTGCTCGCTGGGCGAGGAAAACACCGTTTCCAACGCCTATGCGGCGACCATCGGCACGGGCGGTGCCATCACCTACTCGGTAAACGATATTGAGGCCGATTTGGAGAACGGTATCAAGGTCACCTGGTGGTGCTCCGACACCAGCAGCGCCACCCCCGAGACAATCAAAGACACCAAAGACCACACCTACACTCCGGAATTCAAGAGTGCCGGTACCAAGGTGGTCAAGGTGACGGTGCAGGATAAGGATGCGGCTTCCGGCATCGGTACGATCATCAAGCAGTGGTACTTCACCGTGGCCACGTCCAAGACGCTCTCCACCATCGCGAGCGGCCCCTCCGGCGGCATCAGCAACTCGGCCTTGAGCCAGCATTACGCCACCGCCGAAGGTTTGGGCCAAGGCCATGTCTGGGCCAACGGCGCGTATGGTTCCTCGCGCAACTTCCAGATCCAGTGGACCATGGGTCTGGCGCAGTCGGCCGATGTCTACGCCTTCGGTTACAAGGTGGGTGATGTCGATAATGGCAATCTGAATGGTAAAATGGATATCGCGCTTGATGCCAACGGCGCCAAGGCCGATCCCACGGCGCCCACCACCCCGGCCAACTACACCTACGGCGATACCACCCGCGATTCTTATCTCTACGCGCTCCTGATCACCACGGTCGACGAAACCGGCGCGGCCGTCAGCTCGCTGGCGGGCGGCACCATTTCGCCCGAGCGTAACGGTTCTTCCGCCGCCGCGGTGGGCAAGATTCCGCTGCCCAGCAAGAAGAACGACGACGGCAACTTCAACGAAGCGGTGGTGGAGGCGATCTTCGCCAAGGAATACCTGGATAGCGACAACTGCGGCGATATCAACCAAGACGGCGTCCCCGACGTGGCGGTGTACAAGTACGGCATGGGCGTGTACGATCCGGTGGCAATGACCCACAACACCGGCGCCGACCTCACCGACCTCAGCAACTACAACGAGGATGGCGACTACCTGCCGGCCGACAATGCCGCCGGCATCCAGATGATCCCCGGCCTCACCAACAGTTGGGCCAAGTCCGTGCTGGCGTTCGGCGCCAAGCTGGAATTGCGCGGCTACCACGAGGGTCTCAACGGCAACGATAATTTGGCCAATGTCAACAGCGGCAGGGATTTGAGCGATCTGGAAGAAGAATCCTGGAACAGCCTCGGCCAGCCAGCCGGTTGGAGCCCCGAGCGGCCGACCGATCCCACCAAGTACGATACCGATGGCGACGACCTCCCGGACGGCTACGAATACTACTACTGGTACCGCGCGCACGTGGGCGATCCCTACACCTGGAACCACAACAACGCCAAGGTGCTCCGGCGCATCTACGGCCACCGCTACAATCCGCATCATCCGGAAGATGGCGAGATCATCCCGTGGCAGACGATCGAGGAGGTGTTCGATCCGCTCGACGCGAACAAGGTCGATATCGTCGAGCGCGATACCGATAACGACGGCATCAACGATCTCGAGGAATTCGTCATCGGCACCAATCCCATCGAATGGGATACCGACGGCGATGGCGTGAGCGACTACTGGGAACTCAATTACAGCAAGCTGAGCCCGATCAATCGCACCACCGACGGTGTGCATGATGACGGCACCGCGCGCAACGACGATGGCGACTACATGGCGCGTATCGACGTGGGCTTCTATGTGATCGACTTGGTGGATAAAGACTCCGGCCGCAAGGTGTCCTATGCCGCCCGGACTTTGCCGTCGCTTTCCGGCACCACGGATTCCGCGCCTTACAACGTAATCGGCTTCAAGTCGGCCTTGGATGCGACCCGTCTCTATGCTTACATCGGTTCCAGCGCCGCCCCCATTGTCAAGGTTACGGTGGGCACCACCGACAAGTTCTATCTGACCGAGGATATGGAAATCACCACCTGCCGTCGCATGGCGGTCGATGGCGGCACGGCCCCCTATGTGATTTCCGGCGTCTACGATCCCAAGGACGATCTGCTCCAGAAGGGCACCGAGGTGATCCCCTTGGATCCCACCGCCGAGAATGCTACGGTGCAATGTTTCAGCCGTTACTATGATGCCGCGGCGGTGGGCGCTGCCAGCGCCAACGGCACATTCAATGTTGATCGCAGCTACAAACTGTGGCGCTACGGCAATACCGACCGGTTGGCCATGGGCAAAGAAGCCGATATCCCGACCGATTGGGCGGTGGTAGGCGGCCCGTCGTATGAAACGGTGGAGCTGAACCACTGGCAGGTCTATCAGTGGCGCGGTTTCGAGCTGGACGACAAGAAGGATATGGGCACCGGCTTCAGCCCCTTGACCGCCTGGTTCAAGACCCCATCCGGCGTGCCGCATTCGCGCTGGAGCAGCAGCGGAATCGGCAAATACGAAGATACCGCCGATTTCTGCACGCTCGACGAATTCCTGGTGAGCGTGTTTGCCGAGAACTCCACCGGCAATCAAATCGGGGTGGAGCCCACCATCATCCCGCGTGACAACAAGCATGTCACCTTCAACGTCTACTACTCCCGCTACACCACCCTGGCGGACAACAACGCCGACGACACGGTGCACGGTGCCGACTCCGATTCCGATGGCGTGCCGGACGGTTGGGAACTCTACGTGCAGGCCGGCCCCGGCACCTCGGCCAAGTACTTCGATGCTTCCCATGCCGCCAACGTGTTCGATTCGGCCATGGGTGCGCGGCATAAGCCGACTAGCCTCAACGAAACGATGGATCTCAGCCGCAATCCCATCACCGACGAGCAGGAACCGGATGGTCTCCCGGAGGCGCAGGAGTTCCGCGGCACGGATACGCGCGTGATTTATGCCAATGTTCCTTCCATCGCCGGTTTGCAGCCCTACAACGACGACGACCGGGACGATGAAGATACCGGCGATTATTGGTTGAACAAATTCTGGCCCACCGACCCGTGGAGCAGCGATACCGACTGCGATGGCATACGCGATGGTGCGGAACGTTCCGCCCAGTTCTTCATCTACGGCAATCCGTCGGACGACGGCAACCAATGCATCCAGGGCGCCGGCCTCAATCCCTGCGCCTGGGATACCGATAATGACGGCATTCCGGACTGGTTCGAGTGGCAGTATCATGGCAGCAAGTATCCGCGCCCCGACAGCAGCTTTGACAAATATAGCGATGTGGCGCAGCGCGACATCTTGGCCCGCGGCGCGCTCGACAAGACGGAACAGGATTGCTACGGCGGCATGGATGGAACCAGGCCGGATGCCTTTACCGGGCAGGACGGTCGCGGCGACTACATCAATGTCAACTGCGACTACGACTACGACGGCCTCCAGAACTGGCAGGAATACCTGACCGGTACCATCCGCGCTTTCCGCTACGACGATACCACTTCGCCGTGGGAAGTGTTCGACTCCAAGACCGATCCGGTGGGTCAGCGCCTGCAAGCGATAATCCAGGATACCACCACATATCCGGTTCAAGTGGCGCCCGATCCTACCGACACGGCCGCCTATCCGCTGGGGCCGCTCGATACGCAGTATATAAGCGACGTTACGGATTACACCAAGTACATTGACGCCTTGGCGGAAGCCGTCGAGCCGTGGCTGTATGGCACCATTCCGGCGGTGTACACCGGGATGACCGTGCAGTATCCGCTGAGCCCGCTCTACACTCTGGCCGAGGCCACTGCCGGCACCCATGGCGCCGGTTCGAACCCGCGCGGCATCTGCGATACGCTCGACTGGGTAACCATGTACGGCTCGATTTGCAACCGCACCTGGGATCAGGCCAACGGCCATCCTTACTTCTTCCCGGACGGCCCCAACCACATCCTCAAGCGTTATAGCGACGGCTCGGCCCGGATGTCTTCCGCCGCCACCCTGGCCTCCTCCAAGCTGACCGCCTACAACCGGCGCATCATGGAAGAGGCGCTGGCCGGCACCACCCCGGCCCTCAAGCCCGAGTCGGTGGTGCAGTTTGGCGCGCCGTACCAGTACTTCGGCACCGATCCCGCCAAGTTCGACTCCGACGGCGACGGCCTGGACGACTATTACGAGCTCTTCCACGGCCTCAACCCGATGTATGGCGGGTTGCCCCAGGGCCTGAACGGCACCACCAGCCGCTCCTCGGCCATCCATGACCTGCTGAGCGAAGCCTATAACGGCGGCGGCAATATTGCCACCACCGGTATGAGCAAACGGTATGAGGACAATGTTTGCGCCACCAACAACTTCTGGACGTACTATACGCCCGGCGCAGGCAACGACGCCGAGGCGGCCAAGTACGACTTCGTGAAGTTCCCGTGGATGAACGGCGGCGCCGAGGCCGACCCCGATGGCGATGGCGTGCGCAACTTGAGCGAGGCCATCCAGGCCAATGCCCAGGCCAACCGCACCTATATGCACACCGATCCTTCGCCGTTGTGGATGACCGATTCCACCTACAACCGGTCGATCGTGAAACTGAGCTATCAGCCGGTGGAGGATCATTCGATTGTGGAGTTGCTCGACCTTCCCGATCTCATGAGGCTAGATCGGTTCTTCGGTTCGGATATTTACGATCAGTTCCGGTGGGGCACCACCTCGGGCTGGAAGTGGTCGTTCGAAGAGAACGAAGGCTTCGATACCGATGGCGACTGGTACAGCGACTTCCGCGAAGGCCAGAAGGGCTCCAACCCGCAGGTGGCCGATTCGCCCAGCCGCCGCCAGGCCATGTACTTCCAGGGTGCGGCCAAGAAGGGTGCGGTGCAGGTGCAGGAAGATGCTTCCATCGGCATGCTCCTCAATGGTGCCTTGGCGGAGCAGTTCTTCACCACCTTCACGGTGGAGTGCTGGGCGCGTCCCGATGCGGTGGGCGGCACCAAGCAGGTGCTGCTGGAGCGCACCATCCAGGTGGGCAATTCCAACCCGGGCGACATGTCGTATCTCCGGCGCAACTTCCAGCTGGGTATCGATGCGAACGGCTACTGGTATGCCGCGTTCGATAACGACGGCACCAGCAACCCGAATTACAGCGAGATAAAGGCTGTTTCGCCCACTGCGGCCAAGATTAACACCTGGACGCATATCGCCGCCACCTACGACGGCGCCCAGCTTCAGCTGTACCTCAACGGCCAAGCGGCCGGCGCTCCGGCCGCCACCACTTTGCGCCCGGTAACCGGCGCGCTCAACGTGCAGACGATTATCAACTATTATGCCGAGAGCCGTCCGGTAGACCAGTCGCAGCCGTATGCTGACGCCATTGGCGTTCTCAGCCGACGTCTGATCGATACCTATATCAAGGATACCGCCGCCCATCGGGTGATCTTGATGGGTGCGGGCGTGAACGTGGAAAAGACGATGGTGCCGCCGACGCCGGTGCGCGATCTCACCAGCCTGACGCTGGACGAGAATACCGATTTTAGCGACTACGCCTACTATTATCAGGGCTATCTCGACGAAGTGAGGATCTGGGATGGCGCCCGCTCCGCCACCGAAATCGCCAACAACTATCTGGTCCGCATGTCCATGGACGATATCGCCGCCAACCGCGACGAGGTCTACGATGGCTTGTCGGAGGGGCAGTCGCGCGACGTCAATCAGGCGGGCGCCGACGGCGAACTTCCGGCGGAGCTCGTCTACCACTTCAGTTTCGACAATCTCGCTTCGGCGGAAACCGAAACGAGCATCGCCCAGGCGCCGTTCGGCATGCAGGCCACTACGGCCACCGCGGCCGACGCCAAGTATACGCAGAGCGTCCCGGCCAACTGGGTGAGCCCGTGGTGGGCTAATATCAGCAAGAGCGTGGCAACTCCGGCCGATCAGGTCAAATCCTCGGTCTACGGCCTTACGCCTTACAGCATGATCCCGTGGGTCAAGAACACGGTGGCGCATCTGCCCAATTTCGACGGCACCAGCCGCGACACGGTCTATTGGAAGGAAGACTATGCGGGCGATACCCCGGCCAGCGAGGTGGGTAAGAGCAAGTACGCGTTTCCGCGCGACGCCGAGCCTTATGCCCGGGTGCAGCTCGTCACCGGTAGCTACGGCCATTCCGACCTGCAGAACACCACGGCGCATCTGTATAACCGCATCGACAAAGCCAACGGCAGCCAATACTACTATCTCTATCGCTTCCAGCGTCGCAACGACGCGCTGATGAACACCGATGCGTTGCCGCTGGGCTGGGCCTACGCCAAGTACGCACCCGACATGTGGGATGGCCAAGGCGCCACCACCACGAGCGAGATTACCGGCGTCGATGCCGACAACAACGGCGTGCCCGATTGGGCCGATACGAAGCTGGGCTCGGCCGGCAAGGGACTGGACGACACTATCACCTATCCCGCGCCGCCCGCTACCGGCGGCATTACCGATACGGTGGCGCATCACCTGGCGCGGCTCTTGGCCAAGGGCGCCAATCCTAGCGCCCCCACCGGCGACACTAACTACAAACAGACGGCCGACTTCAATTCTTCGGGCGTGCCGGACTGGTGGGAAGAGATGTACAACCTTGCCGGCAACGGCCTCGCCGACGACGATAACGACGGCCTTTCGAACTACACCGAGTATCTCCTCTCCGAAGTGCTCGATACCGGTCTCGGCAAGGTGTTCAACCCCACCGAAGCGCGCTCGATCAGTGCCTACGCGCTCGACTACTTTGTCAAGATCGGCAATCTCTACACCGGCGAAATCTTCACCGACCACGATAAGGTGGAGGACACTTGGGAAGACGCCTATCCGCGCGACTACGCCACCCGCATGGAGTACGACGCCAACCTCGATAACGAGGGCGATGGCTGGTCCACCCGCAGTGAAGCGCGTTATTCGCAGATGGTGCGGCCCATTACCGCGAGCGCCATTTCGCACATCAACGTCTTCGACGAGCCGATCGCCGACTATCCGGTGCCGACGCTGGCCCTCACCGTGGGCTACCACGACAAGGCGCTCAATCAAGTCAAGGCATCCGGCATGGTGGTGTATGTGAAGCACGTCGATTCCGTGGCCGATTACGACGCCAAGTACGTGATTCCGGTGATGGAAGCCTCGGGCACCACCACCTCCAACACGCTTACGCAGGTGCTGGGCCGCTGGAGCAACCGCCATGCGGTGGGTACGCTCAGCCCCGGGCACATCAAGGCCGGTTCGATCGTGCTGCAGAGCGCCTACGATCCCAATGCCGAAATATACAGCTGGACCGTGAGCCGTCATACCTCCACGTCGTCCAGCAGCACCTGGAGCAATGTCAGCTATGCTCGCGGCACCCGGACGGAATACCTGGCCGATGTCCGTAAGTATGGTGCTGATAACGTAAGCCTCTTGGGTACCGATTCGTCGTACGAGGACATTAGCGACATCTCGTTCACCTTCGACGAAAACACCCGTACTGCCACCATGCAGCACAATAACGGGGCGGTAATCATGGGCACCATCAATCTGGAGACGGGCGAGTACGATATCGACCTCGGCGTCTTCAAGGGCGGCCTCTTGACGCTCGGTACCAACACCGAGAGCACCGTCTCCTCGGAAGACCAGTCGTATCGCCTCGTCTACGAAGCGGCCACGCCTGCCGATATTCCGCGCAGTCTGTATCTGGGCCAGGCGGATGTCGGCGCCATCAAGGAAGGCAAGAACAACGTGATCGTGGTGTCCGATATTGACGGCGACGGTCTCTACACGCCCGGCGAGCCTATGGGCTTCGTCTATGGCGTGGATGTGGGCTGGAAGGGCGGCAAGGCCAATGTAACCCTGACCGATACTTCGCCCATCTCCATCCGTATGGATCTCTTGACGGGCAAGAACGACCGCAACGAGAAGTGGGGCAAGTGGTCAGATAACGAGGCGGCCGAAAAACCTACCGATGATACCGACTTGAAGCATCTTGTCAGGGTTCGCGTTGTCAGATCGTATGCCAATGAATCTCCCCTGCAAAGCGCTACGGCGATAGTATATGACAAGGTATTGGATTTGAATTCTGAGATAGATAAATTCTTGACCGAAGCCAATTTCCTTGAGAATGGCGATTGGGATATTGATTGGAGCCATACGAATCCGAACGATATGACACTGCCTTCAATCAGCGATATCTTGACGGGCCTAGAGAAAGGTACGATGACCAACATTCAGTATCGGATTGTATTTGGCAATGAGGATATCGCGCTGGTGACCAGTAGTAGTGGAGAGCCCGAATCGGTGGCGGCATATATGTTCCGGCGCAAATTTGACGATGATACTTGCCGTGCAAGCGTCATTCCTGTGTCGCCAACGACCGGCGACACATTTGAAGTGCGCGACATCCGGCCTACCTTCCGGTGGAAGCTTGATCATGGCGACACTTATACGGCGTTCCGTGTGGTGGTCAAGGACAAGGATAAAGCCGGCGCCACGTTCACCTACGATTCCGGCCTATTGCCTGCGCCGGCCAAGAACTCGGCGGGCGAATACGTGTGGACGGCTCCGCTCTCCGTCACCGACAAGATGGCGGCGAAGAAATTCACGGGCGATACCTCCAAGGGCGTCTACGACAACAACAAGAAGTACACCTACTCCATCTCCATGTACAACGCCAAGTTCCGTACAAGTAACGACGCCAATGCCGGCGCGGGCGAGTACTTCTTGAGCGTGCCGGAGAACTCCATCGCCACCGGCAACGCGTCCGTCAAGGTGCGTTACCTCGGCCCTGACGCGGCCGCCACCGGCAAGACCATCCACCTGCAGGCGTTTACCACGCCCGACTTT
>CAMZDY010000006.1 GCA_947305585.1 uncultured Verrucomicrobiota bacterium
AACAACAATCAGCGCAACTCAAACAAAAGTGTCTTTTCTACTTGACGAACTGGGCGATTGCGGTCATTCCCACTCGATGGTGGCCGGGGGTTTGGACGAAATGTCGTACACCACGCGATTGATGCCGCGCACCTCGTTGATGATGCGGTTGGACATCGTGGCCAGGGTGTCGTAGGGGATGCGCGTCCAATCCGCCGTCATCGCGTCCACCGAATTCACGGAGCGGATCGCGCACGTGTACTCGTAGGTGCGCTGATCGCCCATCACGCCTACGGACCGCACGGGCAGCAGTACGGCAAACGTCTGCCAGATCGTGCGGTAGTCGGGCAGCTTGCGGATTTCCTCCTGAACGCGCAAATCGGCCTGCTGCAGGAGCTTCACCTTAGCTTCCGTCACCTCGCCGAGAATCCTCACGCCGAGCCCGGGTCCGGGGAACGGCTGGCGGTCCAGGAGTTCGCGGTCCATCCCCAGCACGCGTCCTACGGCGCGAACCTCGTCCTTGAAGAGATCGCGCAGCGGTTCGACCAGTTCGAATTTGAGGTCTTCGGGGAGGCCGCCCACGTTGTGGTGGCTCTTGATCGTCTGGGAGGGCCCGTTCTTCTTGGAGGACGATTCGATCACGTCGGGATAGATCGTGCCCTGGCCGAGGAACTTGCAGTCTTTGAACCTGCGCGCCTCCTCGGCGAAGACGTTGATGAACTCGCGGCCGATGATCTTGCGCTTCCGCTCGGGATCCGAGACTCCCGCAAGCGCGCCGTAGAAACGCTGCGCGGCATGCGCCACGTGAAGATCGAGTCCGAGTTTGGCCTTGAACATCTCCTCCACCTGCACGTCCTCGTTATGACGCAAGAGTCCGTTGTCCACGAAAATGCAATGGAGCCGCGTGCCGATGGCCTTGTGCAGGAGAACGGCCGCCACCGACGAATCCACGCCGCCGGAAAGTCCCAGCACCACTTCTTCGTCGCCGATCTGCGCCTTGAGCTTCCCGACGGTTTCGTCGATCCAGTTCTCGAGCTTCCAGTCGCCCTTGCAGCCGCAAACCTTGAAGAGGAAGTTGCCGATGATCTGACTTCCGTGCTGGGTGTGGACGACTTCGGGATGGAATTGGATCGCATAGAAGCGGCGCGCCTCGTCGCGGATGGCCGCATAGGGGCAGTTGCCGGACACGGCCGAAACGCGGAAGCCTTCCGGAATCCTGGCGACGCGGTCGCCATGGCTCATCCACACGATGAACTTTTCCGGGAGCCCGGTGAAGAGGTCGTTGCCGGGGATGGTGGTCATTTCCGTCTTGCCGTACTCGCGCTCGGTGCCTGGCTCGACCGCACCGCCGAGGTGCTGGCTCATGAGCTGCATGCCGTAGCAGATGCCGAGCACCGGAACGCCGAGCTTGAAGATTTCGGGGTCGATCCCCGGCGCGCCCGGCTCGAACACGCTGTTCGGCCCGCCGGAAAGGATAATCCCCTGCGGCATGTCCTCGCGCAACTTGGCGGCGGAAATGTCGAACGGAACGATTTCGGAAAAGACCTGCAACTCGCGGATCCGGCGCGCGATGAGTTGCGTATACTGGGAACCGTAGTCGAGAATTGCGATGCGTTGCACTTTCATTTTCGTTACTCCTTATGATCGATCGGCATTGTGCCTGGGGTGGAGTTTGTGGACTTCGGCAAAACGGGCCGCATCCACATGGGTGTAAATCTGGGTGGTGCCGATGTCGGAATGGCCCAACAGCTCCTGGATGGCGCGGATGTCAGCACCGCGCGAAAGCATGTGCGAAGCGAAGCAGTGGCGGAGGACGTGCGGCGATATCTTGGACGCCTCGATCCCTGCCGCCATCGCCCGCTCCTTGACGATCTTGAGCACGCCGCGGCGCGTGAAACGTCCCTGCCGGCGGGTCACGAAGACGTATGGGATGGAGAAATCGCCTTTGGTGAAGACAATCCGGGCCGACTCGAGATAGGCGGACAATGCCCTGCCTGCCGCCCCGCCGATGGGCACCACGCGTTCTTTGGAGCCCTTGCCGAAAATACGCAATAGTTCTCCGTCGCCCACGACGTCCTCGAGCCGGAGATCGCACAATTCGCTCACTCTGAGGCCGCAACCATAAAGTATTTCGAGCATGGCCCGGTCGCGCAATTCGCGAGGTTCCTTTCCGTCGACGGAGTCGATCAGCCGGAACGTCTCTTCCTCCGTGAGCACCCGAGGGAGCGTCTTGTCCAGCTTCGGAGAATCGAGCAGTTCAGCCGGATCGTGCGCGATTATGCGATGCGATTTCAAAAACCGCATGAAACTCCGGATGGCGGCCGAACGCCGGGCGCGGGTGGACGACTTGCGTCCGTCTTCGCGTTCGCCTTTCAGGAATTCGCCGATGTCGTCTGCCGTAATCTCTCCCGACCCGGTCTTCCCGCGCTGGGCCAGAAAGGCGGCGAACAGCTTGAGATCGCCCCAATACGCCTGGCGCGTATTCTCCGACTGCCCCGCCTCCAGCAGGATGGAGTCGACAAAAGCGTCGATATCAGAGTCGAGCGACGAATCCATCGATTAGACTGCGCATTCTCGGTTTGGCGCATTCGGCCGCGTCGATCACTTCCTGATGGCTCAAGGGCGCATGGCCGATCCCGGCGGCGAGATTGCTCACCAGCGAAACCGCCGCCACTTTGATGCCGCACGCATGGGCGAACACCGCCTCCGGCACGGTGGACATGCCAACCACATCGGCCCCCTGCTGCTTGTAGGCGCGCACCTCCGCCGGAGTTTCGTAGCAAGGCCCGGCGGTGAAAGCGTAGACGCCGTCCATCATCCGGAGATCGAGCCGGTTGGCGCAGGCGTGAAGCTTCTCGATCAAAGGACGGCTGTAGACTTCGGTCATGTCGGGGAAGCGCGAGCCCCATTCCACATGATGGGAACCGATGAGCGGATTGAGTCCGACTATATTGATATGGTCTTTGACCGCCACGAAGTCGCCCGCTTTGAGGGCGGGATTGATTCCGCCCGCCGCATTGGTCACGAGAAGCTTCTCCGCGCCCATCCGGCGCAAGATCTCGACCGGCAGAACCACGCTCTCCCAGCCTGCGCCTTCGTACCAGTGGCGTCGGCCGCACCAGGCGACGATCCGTTTGCCTTCGCGCATATACACTATGAGTTCGCCCGCATGGCCAGGCACCGTGGCCCGGCCGAGCAGGGGGATATCGGCATACGGCACCCTGACGAGACATTCGTCCATCGCCAGCGCGTCGCCCCAGCCGGAACCCAGCATGATGCCGAGATCGGGCGGAGTCCGGAAACACTCGTCCGGCAAACATCCTGCGGCATGATCGAAATCGGATGGCGACATGCTTCCTCCTTTCAAGGTTGCCGGCGGATCACGCCGCCGGCCAGAACTTTGGTGTCCGAGTAGAAAACCGCGCTTTGTCCGGGCGCGATTCCGGCAATGCCTTCGGGAAACCTGGCCTTGATCGTCCGCCCGTCCTCCAAAAGCGAAAACGAAGCCGGTCCTTTGGGCGCGCCGGCGCTCCGCACCTTGAGCGTGCAGGGGATATCCCGCCCCGGTTCCGGCGGAGCCATGCCCACCCAGTTGAGATCGGTGCATTCGAGCGAATTCTTGACGGCGTCCTTTTCGAACCCCACCACCACTTCGTTTCGGCAAGCATCAAGCGAAACCACGTAATATGGCGTGCCTCCGCCTATGCCCAGACCCTTGCGCTGCCCTACCGTGTAATGCCAGAAGCCGCGATGGCGCCCGAGCACCTTGCCGTCCAGATCTACAATATCGCCGGCCCGGTCTTCCGCCCCCAGCAGTTCGGATACGTCGCCGGAGTAGAAATCCTGGCTGTCGGGCTTGTCGGCCATGGGGAGGTCGTGTTGACGGGCGATCGAGCGCACCTCGGACTTGGTCATGCCGCCCATCGGGAAAAGCTGGCGCCCAAGTTGTTCCTGCGTAAGCCGATAAAGAAAATACGACTGGTCCTTGCCCTCGTCGAGCGCGCGATGGAGTTCATAGCGTCCGGTCCCGTCATTGTGGACCACGCGGGCGTAGTGGCCGGTGGCGAATTTGTCGAATTCGAGTCCCGACTTCCTCGCCAGCTCCGGCAGCAGGCCGAACTTCATGAGCCGGTTGCAGAAGACGCAGGGATTGGGAGTGAAGCCCGAAAGGTAGGTCTCTCGGAAATAGGTGACGATCGACCGGTCGTATTCCTCGCAGCAATCGTAGACATGGTACGGGATCCCCAGACGATCGGCAAACCGGGCGGCGGTTTCGATATCTTCCGCCTCGCCCTTGCCGAAGCACGCATCACGGTTGCCGCCCTGGTACTTGCCGTTCCAAAGCTTCATGGTGATACCCACCACCTCGTACCCCTGCGCCTTGAGCAAGAGGGCCGAAACCGCCGAATCCACCCCGCCGGAAAGTCCTACCGCCACTTTCATTTGAGCATTCCCAGATACCAGGCTACGATTTCCTGGCCGAAAAAGATGTGGATGAGGTTGGCAAGACAGATATAGGGACCGTAGGGGATTTCGAAGTGGCGGGAGAGTTTGCGCGAAAGCAGCATGGCGACCACCCCGCCGATCGACCCCAGAAACGACGATACGATTAGCGCGAAGAGGACGCCGTCCCAACCGGAGATGGACCCTACCGCCCCCATGAGCAGCACATCGCCCATGCCCATCGCCTCGCGCTTGAACGCCAACGTGCCAAGCGTCCTTGTAAGCCACATGATGCCCAGCCCCGACAACGACCCGACGACACACCAGAGCAAACTGGTCCAAGGCGCCTGACCGAACAAGAGCGGAATCGCAAGCGACAGGAAAAGACCGTAGATCATGCCGCCGATCGTGACGAAATCAGGCAAAAGCTTATGGTCGAAATCGATGGCGCTCCCGACGATCATGAGGGCTATCCACACCCAGAGGAACGGCGCATCCAGACCGAACCGGAGCCATGCAAACATGAAGAGAAATCCCCCGAGCGTTTCGATCGCGATATACCTGGGCGATATTTTCTCCCGGCAATTGGCGCATCTGCCGCCCAACGCCAGCCAAGAGAAAATAGGGATATTCTGGTACCACTTGATGCGCGCTCCGCACCGGGGACAATGCGAAGGCGGCCGGACGATGCTCTCGCCTCGGGGAACGCGCCAGATGACCACGTTCAGGAAGCTCGCGATTACCGACCCGAAAAAGAAACTCCAGACGGCGATGAGGCTATTCAGACTTAAGCTCACGCGTCATCATCTTTCCCAACGCCGACTTGACGTCGAAACTGCCGTAGCAGGCCTCGTAGACCATTTCGGATATCGGCATGTCGACCCCAAGCTTCTGCGCCAGCTCGTGCACCACCTTGGAGTTCCACACGCCCTCGGCCACCATCTGCATGGACGCAAGAATGTCGCTTATATGCTCGCCCTTGCCCAAACGCTCGCCCACCGAATGGTTGCGGCTGTGCCTGGAGGTGCAAGTGACTATGAGATCGCCCACGCCGGCCAAACCGTTCAGGGTTTCGGGCTTGCCGCCATAGGCGAGAACAAAACGGCGCATCTCGGCGAGCCCCCGGGTGATCAGCGCCGCCCGCGTATTGTCGCCGAAGCCCATGCCGTCCGAACACCCTACCGCGATCGCCAAGACGTTCTTCACGCAACCGCCGATCTCCACGCCGGCGGGATCCTGCGAAGTGTAGACGCGGAATGCGGGACCGCTCCACGCCGCCTGAACCTTTCTGGCCTTGTCAAGGTCGACGCAGGCCGCCACGATGGCGGTTGGGATGCCGCGCGACACTTCCTCCGCATGGGTGGGTCCGGCCAACGCCACCACGTCCTTGACGCCCAGAATCTCTTCCGCGAGCTCGGTCATGCGCCGGTTCGTCTTTTCGCAAAGACCCTTCGTGAGCGAGACCACCAGCTGATTTGCGCCAACCACCCCGCGGAAACCTTCCAGCACGGAAGCGAAGAACTTGCTGGGCGGAGCGAGCACCACGATATCCGCATCCGCCGCCTGCTGCCGGTCGTTGGTGAGCCGGAGACTGTCCGGCAACGCCACGCCTTTCAAGAACTTGAAGTTTTCCTTCCGCTCGCGCATCTCTTGCGTATAGTCCGGAAACGCGCCCCACAGCCACACCTCGTGACCGTAGCCATTCAAGAGCAAGGCGTTCGCCGTACCCCAGCCGCCATCGCCAACCACGAATATTTTCATATGAGGTGTCCCATTTTTTCTTTTTTGGTCAAAAGATACTTGCGATCATGTTCATTGGCTGGAATAATCACCGGTACGCGCTCGACGATCTTGATGCCGTAGCCGTCCAGCCCCGCCACCTTGCAGGGATTGTTGGTCATCAGCCGCACTTCCCGGAGACCCAGATCCGCGAGAATCTGCGCGCCTTCGCCGTAATCCCTGAGATCGGGGGCGAATCCAAGCGCCACATTGGCCTCGACGGTGTCCATGCCTTCTTCCTGCTTCTTGTATGCGTGGAGCTTCTGTTCGAGCCCGATCCCGCGACCTTCCTGCCGCATGTAGACCACGGCTCCGCGACCTTCACGTTCGATCATCTCGAGCGCCTGATGCAGCTGCGGTCCGCAGTCGCACCGTTCGCTCCCGAGGACGTCACCGGTGAAGCATTCGCTATGCACCCGGACGAGCGCCGGTCCGCCGTTGCGGAGATCGCCCTTCACGATGGCAAGATGCTCGAGCCCCGTCACGCGCGACTTGTACATCTTGAGCCGGAAATGCCCGTAGGCTGTGGGCAAATCCACCTCCTCCACCGCATCCACCAACCGGTCTTTCTGCCGGCGATAGGCGATGAGATCGGCGATGGTCGTCACCTTCAAGCCGTGCTTCCGGGCAAACTCCATCACGTCGGGCAGCCGCGCCATCGTGCCGTCGTCTTTCATGATCTCGCAGCAGAGCCCAGCCTCTTCCAGCCCAGCCAGCCGGCATAGATCGACCGTAGCTTCCGTGTGCCCAGCGCGCTTCAGCACCCCGCCTTCGCGCGCCTCGAGCGGAAACATGTGCCCCGGACGGCGAAAATCGGACGGTTTCGCATCCGGCTTCACGCAGGCAAGTGCCGTCATGCTCCGCTCCGCCGCCGAAATGCCGGTCGTCGTGCCGATGCCGTCGATTGACACGGTGAAGGCCGTCTGGTGGTTGTCGGTGTTCTCGGCCACCATCTGACGCAAATCTAGCTTTGCGCACAGCTTGCGCGACATCGGCATGCAGATCAGCCCCTTCGCGTAGGTGGCCATGAAATTCACGTTGTCGGTGGTGGCGAACCGCGCGGCGCAGATGCAGTCGCCTTCGTTTTCGCGGTCAGCATCGTCCGTCACCAGGATGATCCCGCCCTGCCGGAGGCTCGCCAGACACTCATCGACCGTATCGAACTTGGCTTCCATCTGCCGCCTCTCACGAACCCGGATGCACCGGATGCGACCCCGCCTTGCACATCGGGCAGTCCTTGGCCTCCCATGTTTCCGGCGTCATCTGCATGAGCGAGAACATCGGGGTGCGTCCAAACTTCACCTTGCCGCCCGACCGGTCCACCAGCAGAATCACCCCCGCCACCGTAGCGCCGGCCGCCTTTACAAGATCGATCGTCTCCTGCACGCGGCCGCCCTTGGTAACCACATCCTCCGCCACCACATAGCGCTCGCCCTTCTTCAGCTTGAAGCGACGCATCGCGAGTACCGTATTCGGCTTGCCGGTGGCATCCACGCCTTCGCCCTGAACCTTCTCCGCGAAAACACACTTGACCCCGAGTTCGCGAGCCACCTCGTGGCCTACCAGAATGCCCCCTACCGCCGGCGAAATCACACCGTCGATCCGCTTGCCCAGTTTGCCGCTTTTCAGCGCCTCGCGCGTAACGGCCCGGCACAACTTCTCCGCCACCCGGGGATATCTCAACACGTTGGCGCACTGGAAATAGCGGTTGGAATGAAGCTTGCTCCTGAGCTCGAAGTGTCCTTCCAGCAGCGCACCAGTTTCTTTGAATGCATCCAGCACCTGTTTTTGCGTCATTGTCTTGTCCTCCTTAGTCTATTTTAAGCAGTTCCTCCCGCGGGAAGGCGGCCGGTTGCGGTTGCGATTCCGGCGCCGGCGGCAATTTGTGCGGCGCGTCCGCCCCCCTCGTGACCGGCAACAGATCCGGCATGAAGCGGCTTGCCGGCTTTTCGCCAACCCGGAAACTGCACTCCAGCAATTCTCCCAGTTCCGGCTCCGGCAACTCGCTCCCCATCAGCTCCAGCCGGATCCTCCGAAGATCCCCGGCGTCAGTCGACCAGGCCGACCTTGCCGCGTTAAGCGCCCCCGCCTCCTCCTCCGCGGTAAGTTCCACAAACCGGCAATGGCCCGGCCTGCCCGATCGTGGCGACGGCTCCGCCTTGAATCCGACCGCACGGTAGGGAAACACGAGCATCAGCGCCGTCGGCACGCTGGCCACCATCAGGAACCGGGAAACTTCCGTAACCAGTTTCACTCCGGCTTCTCCTGTCTGCGCTTGGCGAAAAGGATCTTTTCGAGCCCGCTCGTCCTTGCGATGGCGGCAAGCCTCATGAGGTCCCCCATCTGCACCCGCTTGTCGGCCAGCACCAGCAACGTCTTGAGGCTGGTTTTGCCCGCGCGCTCCGAGAGCTGTTCGCCCAACTGGGCGCATTGGGCGCTGTCGCCCATGACGTAGCGGGCATCGTCGAAGAACGCAAACGTGTCGTGCCCGTGCGGCATCATGAGCACCACCAGATCGGTGGATTCGCCTTCGCCAAGCCCCGTTTCCGGCAGATCGAACACCACTCCCTCGTTGCGCGTCAATGTTCCGCTCAGCATGTACATCATGAGCGTCAGCAGACAAACCGTTATCCAGGGAAGATATTTCACTTCTGCACCGCCTTGGTGGAAATGTATCCGATTATCCTCGAGGCCGCAGCATCGATCTCGACCGTGAGCCGGTCTATGCGCGTCTTGAGCATCCCGTGCATCACCGTCACCGGAATGGCCACCATCAGCCCCAGCGCCGCCGCCACCAGCGACTCCATAGTGGCGTTGATGAGGTCCGCCCGCATCACCAACTCCTGGGCGTTCACCGCCATCACCACGTGGATGAATCCGAAAATCGCACCCAAGAGACCCATGGCCGGCGCGATGTCGCCGATGATCTTGAGCGCCGCCAGCCTGCGCGCCAGCCGCGACTTCTCCCCCCGCGAGGCGGACTCCACCGCGTCGCGCAGCACGCGCGACGAGCTAGACCTGTGCCGAACCGCCGCCGCCACCACAGCCGCCACCGGCACTGCAGTGTCCTCGCAGATCGACAGCGCCTCGTCCACGTTGCCCTGCTCCAGCACGTTGATCACGCCCTTCACGAAATCTTCCGGATCTATGCGCGCGCGCCGGAGCTCGACCAGCCGCTCGAAGAAGACGACCAGGGCCGCAACCGCCATCACGATCAGAATCCAGAACACCGGACCGCCTGTCAATGTCATAGGAATTTGTCCTTTCTGCGGCTACGCTCGATACGCTGCGCGGCCTCGGCCGCCGCCGGAACGTCGCTCGCCACCACCAAACGAAGAATCTGCCGGCTCTGTTTGCCGAGCCCCCTCGACTCGTATTCGTCCGCCAGCCTGAAAGCCGCCCGCGCAAACACGGCCTGCGCCGACTCGTCCAGCGCCACCTGCTGCTCGCGCAACTGCCGGTAACCAAGCACCACCTGCGTGTAGTATTGGTCCAGCGCCTCCTCGATCTTCTTCTGCTTCTCCAGCGTCCGCCCGATCTTGTACGCAAGATCCAACTTGACCGACGGAGTAAGGTCTTCTCCCAGCCGGATGGACCGGTACGCCTCCAGCGCCTGGTCGTATCGGACGGGATTGTCGGCCCCCATCGCAAAGAGCGAGTCGGCTTTCATGATGAGCGCCTTGCGCCGGTCGGCAGGCTGGATGTCGCCCATCAGCGCCACCCGCTCCAACACCAGCACTGCTTCGTCGAACCGCGCAAGTTCGATAAGCGCCTGCCCCTGCACCAGCAGACCTTCCGCCTTGAGATGCGAATCCGGATTCATCGCCAGCATCTTCGTAACGGTGGAAACCGCCTGCGCGAACTCGTTTTCCGCCAGCGCCGCCCGCGCCGACCACAACATAGCCTCCGGGAAATCCAGTTCCGCAAACAACTGGCGAGCCTCGCGCCATTTGCCGGCATTGTAGTAGAACTTGGCCAGCCACAACCGCGAAGCGGAAGTATCCAATTTGATCGCGGCAGCTTCCGCCTCGTCGTCGCGTCCCTGTCCGTACAGACAAAGCACGTTGTAGAAATCCATCTGCGCCTTGCGCGACGGATCCTCCGACCCGATTTCCCGGAAAATCTCCTGCGCCTCCGCGAACTTGTACTCCCGGTAAAGCTCCCGGCCGCGATCTTCGCGCTCCCGCAGCGCCACCACCTTCTTGATGCGTTCTGCGGCCGGCGTGTCGGCATAGCCTCCCAGCACCCGCCGATAAGTGGCCATCGCTTCCTCGCCTTTCCCCGTCTGGGCCAGACAATCCCCGACTTTGACGAGCGCCAACGCCTTGTCGTTGCGGTCTTCGAACAGCGTCTCCGCCTTGGCGAACGACTCCTGCGCCGTTTCGTACCGGCCCAATTTCATGTTCGCCCAACCCTTGCCCTCGTGCACTTTCGGATTTTTGGACGCCTCCGGCCATACTTCCAGCATCTCCGAAAACACTTTGGCCGCCTGTTCCGCCTTGCCCTCCGACAGATATTCCTCCCCTAGCGCCAGAAAGGTATCCTCCGCCCCTTCAGTATCCGGCGCGTCATGGACGATCGTAACGATCATCGCCACGCCCTCGTCCCGGCTGGACTCTTCCCGCACGAGTTCGCGCCCCAACCGCAGTCCCAGCCGCCGCTTGAGTCCCACATCGGTAGCGTCCCGGTATGCGGCCCGAAGCGGCTCCTTCTCGCCCAGATTCATCGCCGCGTACGGATTGGGCAAAAGTTCACGCCAGATTTTCTCGGCTTCTTTCCGCTCGCCCTGCCTCGCCAGCATCTCCGCCAGCACCAGCCGGTCGTCGGTCTTCGGCTCCTTGATCTTCCGCAACTGCTCAAGCGCCTCGCCATCGTTCCCTTCCTTGATGGCTATCTCCGCCCGCAACAGGAGCGACAAGTCGTCGGTCGCATCTTTGAGCGCGCTTTTAGCCGCCCCCAGATGGCCCAGATGGTAAAGCGCGGCCGCATGCCAGTAGCCTTCGCGGGTAAGATTCATGACCATCTCCCACTTCCCCTCGCGCGCATACGCCTCCACCGCGATTTCCCGTGCCTCGTCCGTCTGCACCCTCAGCGCATGGCGCCGGGCTATATCGTAAAGCCCGTCCCGCAACGCCTCGCGCGCCATATCCAGCTCGCTCATCGCCGTAACGCCAAGGACGACCGCTATCGTGCACAAAACGCTCATATCTCCGCCCCCAAATAGCCCATTTCCGCCAAGAGCCGTTTATTCTCCATCCATCCGCGCTCCACCCGCACCCACAGCTCCAGCTTGACCTTTATGCCGAAAATCTCCTTGAGTTCGCGCTCGGCCGCCTGCCGCACGCCTTTGATCACCGAAGCCCCCCGGCCGATCACTATCGGCTTCTGCGACTCGCGGTTCACTACCACTTCCGCCTTGACGTCCCACTTGCCTTCGCTCTCCCGGATCGTCTTGACCACAACCCCCAACTCGTGCGGCAACTCCTGGTGGAGCCGCCCCAGAAACTTCTCGCGGATCGTATCGGCGATGGCCATCTTCCGGGGATAGTCGGTGGCGATGTCTGGGTCGAAAAGCAGTTCGCCATCTTCGGCCAGGTCGAACAGCACATCCATCGTCTTGGCGGCGGAAGTGGGGTCGGTGGCGATGCACTTTACCCATTTGACGTCCGCCCCGCCCGGCCACGCCTCTTTGAACATCTCGCCGAAGAATGGACTCTTGTCCGCCTTGTTGAGCACGAACACCACCTTCTCCGGTTTTTCCCGGACAACGCGCTGCATCCACCCGATATCCTCCAGCTGCGGCTCCTGGCTGGCGTCGAACACCACGCAGGTTATATCGGTCCCAGCCGCCGACCGGCGCGCCATCCGGTTGAGGAGCGTACCCAAAGTGCCCACCGCCTTGTGGAGCCCGGGCGTGTCGAGAAGAACGAGCTGTCCGCGCTCGTCCGCCACGATGCCACGCACGGTGTTGCGCGTAGTCTGCTCCACAGGCGAAACAATCGACACCTTCTCGCCCACAAGCTGGTTGACCAACGTGGATTTGCCCGCGTTGGTCCGTCCCACTATCGCAACTACCGCAACTTTCGCCACGCGTTCCCCCTCTTATGGCGCCGGGAATCCGATCGCCAACTCCCGCGCCTCGCGCTTTACACGCTCCTGCACCACTGTATTGGTTATGTCGTCCAGCACGTCCGCGATCCAAGTGCCGATCTTGATCATCTCGGCTTCACGCATCCCACGCGTAGTCACCGAAGCCGTACCCACCCGCACGCCGCTCGTCTTGAACGGGCTCTCCGTGTCGTAGGGGATCGTGTTCTTGTTGGCTACGATTCCAGCCGCGTCCAACGCCGCCGCCGCGTCCTTGCCGGTGATGCCCTTGGTGGCCTTGACATCGATGAGGAAGAGGTGGTTGTCGGTTCCGCCGGAGACTATCCGGTAGCCGCGATCCTGCACCGTCTTGCACAGTACCTGACAGTTTTTGACCACTTGGGCCGCGTAGCCGGCTTTATCGCCGTTCAGCCATTCGCGAAAACAGACCGCCTTGGCGGCAATGATATTTTCCAATGGGCCGCCTTGCATGCCGGGGAACACCGCCGAATCGATCGCCTTGGCATACTTTTCCTTGCAAAGCACCATGCCGCCACGCGGGCCGCCCAACGTCTTGTGGGTGGTGGTGGTGACGAAATCGGCGTAAGGAACGGGCGAAGGATGCGCGCCGCCGGCCACGAGACCTGCAATGTGCGCCATGTCAACCATCATGAGACAGCCCGCCTTGTCGCATATCTTGCGTACCCGTGCGAAATCGATCGTGCGCGGATAAGCGCTCGCCCCCACCAGGAGAAGCTTGGGCCTAACTTCCATCGCCTGGCGCTCGAGTGTATCGTAGTCGAGCATTTCCGTCTTGGGGTCCACGGTATAGGACACGATGTTGTAGATTTTGCCGGAGAAATTGACGGGCGAGCCGTGGCTCAGATGTCCGCCCTGGTCGAGCGCCATCGACATGATGGTATCGCCCTGATTCAGCACGGCGAAGTATACCGCCATATTCGCCGCGCTACCGCCATGCGGCTGGACGTTGGCGTGTTCGGCCCCGAACAGCTCCTTAGCCCGCGCGATAGCCATCAACTCGGCCGCATCCACCGGCACGCACCCCGAATACCAGCGCCGGCCCGGATATCCCTCCGCGTACTTGTTCATGAGCACGCTACCTGCCGCCTCACGGCACGCCCGGGACGAGAAATTCTCCGAGGCGATGAGATTGATCTCAGTATCCTCCTGCACCGTGTGCGCCTCGATGGTGGCGAACACCTCCGGATCGGCGCGCGCCAAAAGACTCACATCCGACAACCGCTGGGCGCGCTCCAGCTTCTCGCGCCGCCTCGCATGGCGTTCGCTCATATCCATCGGAGTGGAGATGAACGCCTTGAGCACTTCCTTGGCGTAGTCGCAACTTATAAGATCGGCCCCCAGACAGAGCACGTTCGCCCCGTTGTGCTGACGCGTGGTCACCGCTCCATCCACCGTGGCGCACACGGCCGCGCGCACGCCGTGGAAACGGTTGGCGACCATCGACATGCCGATGCCGCTCCGGCAGATGAGCACGCCGAAATCGGACGTTCCCTTGGCTACCGCCATCGCCACTTTGATGGCGTAATCGGGGTAGTCGCAACTCTCCCGGGTGGCCGGACCCGCATCCTCCACCTGCACTCCCTCGCCGGACAAAAACTCCACCAAAGCGGCCTTCAAATCGACGCCGCCATGATCGCTGGCAATACTTATTTTCATGATGCCGTATATTATATCATATTTTCCCGGAAAAAGCAATACCCCGGCGGGCAAAACGCTTACCTGGCATGGATGAGATCAGGCGGCGGCGGGGCGCAAAACGAATTACCCGGGAGATCGAGCCGGACGGCGTGAAGCAGCGTGCGCATGGGCCGGACGGGGCGCGAACGGTCTTTGGCGTCGTTGCCGTAAAGCGGATCGCCCAAAATCGGATGGCCGAGTTTGGCGGCGTGGATCCGGATCTGATGGGTTCGGCCCGTCTCGATGATCCATTCCACCATGCTGATCCCGTCGTGCGCGGCCAGCACCTCGTAATGCGAAATGGCCGGATGTCCCTTGATTGGCGCGTCCACCGTGCCCCTGCGCGGTTTGGGCGTGCCGTGCATAACCGCAAGATACGTTTTGCGAATCTTCTCATGTCCCTCAAAAAGACGGCGCAACTCCAAATAAGCCCTTTGCGTTTTGGCAAGCACCAGCACGCCGGAGGTGTCGCGGTCGAGACGGTGCACCACGCCCGGACGCTCCGCCGAGCCCACATCTCTCGCCTCCGGACAATGTCCGAGGAACCAGTCCACCACCGTCTTTGCGCCTTCATGCCCCGGCGCCGCGTGCACCAGGAGTCCGGCCGGCTTGTTGATGACCGCCATGTCACTATTCTCGAACAGTACTTCCATCCCGGCTCCACTTTCTGCTTCTCAGCGCCTCCACGATCGCGTACGCGCCGTCGTCCGGCCAATTGGTGGCGTTGCGCAAAATGATGGTTACGCGTTTCATGTCGGGCTCGAACGCCACAAAACTGCTTCCGCCGTAGATCATTCCGTGACGATAGTATATGGGCGAACCGTCCTTGAGATAATGGACGCGCAGCAGCCCGGCCACACCCCCTTCCTCCAGCCTGCCCGACCGCTCCGCCTCGTCGACCATCCGCCAGATTTCGTCGGACATGAACACCTTGGCCATGTCGGCGGCACTCGAAAACATTCCTCCAGTAGTCCTGAGCGCCAGCCCCAACCGGTTCTCCGGCACCGGCCGGCCCCGGCGCGTATCCCAAGGCAGGCTGCCGGCGAGACATGGCGTCAGCCGCGCCATCATCTCCGGATGCGACTCCGGCTCGAACGTGGTGTCGTCCAGTCCGTAAGGTTCCGCGAGATGCACCTCCAGCAATTCTTCGCTGGTTTTCCCCGTGGCGTGGCTTATGCACATGCCCAAAAGACCGAACCCCATGTTCGAATACGTTTCGCCGCCCGCTTCCACCATCCGCCGGTACTTCGGTTTCCACAACTCGTCCGCAAATTCTTCCGGCTCGTCGTAGTCGCCATAGATGTGGATGCCGAAAGCTCCGCAGTTGATGGCCTTGAACCAAAAGAACGTCCCCTGGAATTCGCGCGGAAGTCCGGTTTGGTTGTAGAGCAGATCCTTCAGCGTCCAACGATTCCATTCGGGCGGCAAAGCGAACGGAGCCACCTCTGCCACCTTGGTATCGAGATCCAATCCGCATTTCACGACCACCGGATAGTACATGAGCTTGCCGAGCGACGCGATCCGGTAGAGATCGTGCGCCTTCGAATCGTCCGAAAACCTGACGCCGCCACTGTCCGCCACCGCCACCACGCAGCTCGGGTCGCCGAAATCCTCGGTGTAGAACCTGGCCGTGCCCTGAAGCACGTCCGGCTCGCGCTCGAGCCGTCGCTCCAGCGACGCGCACCCGCCCAGCGCCAAGAGCATGAGCCAAAGCGAACTTCTATTCATCCGGGAAAAGCCGGCTCAGAATATCTTCGGCCGGAGTGCGCGCCTGCTTCAAGTTGTTGCATTCCTTGCAGCAGGGAACGCAATTGCCTTTGGTTGACCGGCCGCCTCTGGCAACCGGAATCGCATGGTCCATAGTGAGATTGGCCGCCCCCACCTGGCGTCCGCAATAGTGGCATACGCCCTTCTGCAGCTGCGCGCGCCACCAATCGGTGTTGCGGAGCGCGCGGGCCTTCTCGCGTTCGCGCTTGGAGTGGACCGGGTCGGCCGAAAACGGGATGTATTCTTCGCCCATCGGCAAAAACCTCAAATTGTGTAGTGATGGAGCGCGAGGCCGTCGAAATAGCCGAAAGATCGCGAGCTCCCGCCCTTGGGCAACGAGATCGACCCCGGATTGAAAAGCCTCAATCCGCACTCCAGCATCCGGTTTTCCGGCACGTGCGTATGGCCATGTACGAGCACCGTTCCCATCCCCAACGGCGGCAGGCGATATTCGTTGAAAAGATGGCCGTGCGTCAAAAAGAATTTTTCCTTGCCCGCATCCAACACCTGATACGGTTCGGAGATGGAAAATTCCAGCATCATCTGATCCACTTCCGCATCGCAGTTGCCTCTTACCGCCACTATGTTTTCCTTGCGTTTATTGAGGATTTCCGCCACTTTCACCGGATCGTAGAAGTTGGGTACGCCGTTCCTGGGGCCATGGTACATCAGATCCCCCAGGAGTACGAGCCGATCGTACCCGAGCCGGTCGCCGGCCGACAACGCCGCCTCCAGCGTGGACGGCACGCCGTGGATGTCGCTCAAGAAAAGTATTCTCATTTAGGTCGATTCCTCGATGATTAGGATTATATTATATCAAAAATTCTTGAAAAAAACAATTGAAAACGGAAACAAAATTTGATATAATATCCCTTTGTTCACGCGAGAAAAGGATTTGCGTGGGCCATGGAAGAACCGAAAACTTCAAACCAGAAGGTACAAAAAACATGAAGATCAAAGCGAAAAAGTGCGCTTGCGCGGAGGCCCCCAAGAAGGTGGTCACCAAGAAAGCCGCCGCTCCGAAGGCCGAAAAGGCCCCTAAGGCTCCTGCCAAGCAGGATGTCACGTTCACCGTCCACGCCGAGGCCGGCAAGGCCGTTTTCGTGGCGGGCGAGTTCAACGGTTGGGATCCGACCGCCAAGAAGATGGCGTACAAGGCCCGTCAGGGCGTCTACACCGCCACCGTCAAGCTGGCTCCCGGCACCTATCAGTACAAGTACGTCATCGACGGCACCTGGTGCGCCGATCCGGAGAACGTCAACGCGGTCGCCAACGACCAGGGCACGTTCAACTCCGTGATCACCGTCAAGTAAACCGGCTCGATCAATCGACCGCGAGTTCGCGGCCGATTTTAGGTACACTCGCCATCAAATAGCGAGTGTACTCTTTTTTTGGACTCTTAAGGACTTCGTCGCAAGTCCCGCTCTCTTCTATCTTGCCCCTGTTCATCACGATTATGCGATCGGCGATATGCTGCACCACGCCGATGTCGTGGGTGATGAAAAGAAAACTGAGCCCCAATTCGCGCTTGAGATCCGCCAGCAGATCCAGCACTTGCGCGCGGATCGATAGGTCGAGCGCGGAGACGGCCTCGTCGCAGATGAGGAGCTCCGGCTTGAGCGCGATCGCCCGGGCGATGCAGATGCGCTGACGCTGTCCGCCGGAGAATTCGTGCGGATAGCGATCGAGAATCGTGGACGGCATCCCCACCTGCTCCAAAAGCTTCGCGGCCGTGGCGTTCGCCTCGTCCTTGGTGATGAGGCCATGGTATATCATACCTTCCGTGAGGATGTCGCGGATCGTATGGCGCGGATTGAGACTCGCCTGCGGATCTTGGAACACCACCTGCACTTTGCGGTGGTATTCGAGCAGGTCTTTGCCCTTCACGGTCGAGATATCGATGCCGTTCACCTTGATCGTGCCCCCGCATGGTTTGTTCAGCATCAAGATGGCGCGCGAGGTTGTGCTCTTGCCGCAACCCGACTCGCCCACCACGCCCAGCGTTTCTCCGCGCCTAAGATCGAAACTCACCCCGTCCACCGCCTTCACGTAGCCGGTGGTGCGCGAAAAGATCCCCTTCTTGATGGGGAAGTAAACCTTCAGGTCACGGACCTCGAGAATATTGTCTGGCATTTCTTTTTCGACTCCCTGGGATAGTCCAGCGTGTAATGGAGGCCCCGGCTTTCGTGCCGTTTCTGCGCGCTCTTGACGATAAGCTCGGCGCATACGGCCAGGTTCCTCAGTTCCAGCGTATCCGGCGTCACCAGATACTTGAAATAGTATTCGCGTATTTCCTTGCGCAAGGTCTTGATGCGGTGCGCCGCACGGTCCAGCCGCTTGTTCGTGCGCACGATACCCACGTAGTCCCACATCAGCCGGCGGATCTCGTCCCACATGTGCGCCACCAGCACCGCTTCGTCCTCCGGCACCGCATTGCCGATCCGCCACGCGGGGATTTTCGGCTTGTGCTCGCCGAACCGTTCCGGACATGGACCCAGCCGCGCCGCCGTGAGCCGGGCGCACACCATCGCCTCCATCAGCGAATTGCTCGCCAGCCGGTTCGCACCGTGCAATCCCGTCGACGCGCATTCCCCTACCGCGCTGAGCCCCGGGATGTTAGTTTCCCCGGCCGTCGTGGCCTTGATGCCACCGCAGGTGTAGTGCGCGGCAGGCACTACGGGAATAAGATCCTTCGCCATGTCGATCCCGAAGGAGAGGCATTTGGCGTAGATGTTGGGAAAGCGCTCCATCAGATACTTCTTCCCCTTCTTGCGGATGTCTAGGAACATGCAATCGTCACCGGTACGCTTCATCTCGGAGTCGATGCTTCTGGCCACGATATCGCGCGGCGCCAGGCTCCCCCTCGGGTCGTACTTGCGCATGAACTCTTTCCCGCGCTTGTCCACCAGCACCGCCCCCTCGCCGCGCACCGCCTCGGAAATGAGGAACCGCTTGGCCTGGGGATGGTAGAGACAGGTAGGATGAAACTGGATGAACTCCATGTTCTCGATTTTGGCCCCCGCCCGCCACGCGAGCGCGATGCCGTCTCCGGTGGCGGTATCGGGGTTGCAGGTGTAAAGGTACACCTTGCCGCAACCGCCGGTCGCGAGAATCGTGTTGGGCGAGCGGATGGCGTAGATTTCGTTCTTGGCCTTGTCGAGCACGTACGCCCCGAGACAGCGGTTCTCGCCCCCGATCCCGATCCGCCGCGTCATGATGAGATCGATCACTATCGTGTCTTCGCGCCAGTCGATGGCGCCCGTCTTCTTCACCGTGCGGATCAGCGCCTTTTCGCACTTCTCCCCGGTGATGTCGCCCGCGTGGAAGATGCGGCGAGCGCTGTGCCCGCCCTCGCGCGTCAAATCCCAGCCGCCGTCCGGCTTCTTGTTGAACCTGACGCCGCAGTCGATCAGGTCCTGAATGGCCTCGGGCGCGTGCTCGCAGATCTCGTGCACCACCTTGCTGTTCCCCAGCCACGCTCCGGCGATCATCGTGTCGCGCGCATGCTTGTCGAACGAGTCGTTTTCGTCCATCACGCAGCAAATGCCGCCCTGGGCGAAATTGGTGTTACAGTCCTGGAGCCTGCCCTTGGTCGCCACCGTAACTTTGCCGTAAGCGCTCAAATGCAAGGCCGTCATGAGCCCGGCCATGCCCGATCCCACCACGAAGTAATCGGTGTCGACGATTTTCAAGTTCAGAATTCCAGCTGGTCGTAGAGCATGGCGAGGAACTCGGGGTACGTCATGCGCGTCTGCTTCATCGAGTCGCGCTCGCGCACCGTGAAAGTGCCGTCCTCCACCGACTGCCCGTCCACCGTGACGCACCATGGCGTGCCGGCCTCGTCCTGCCGGCGATACCGGCGTCCGATGGCGCCGGAAACGTCCCACATCACGTTAAACTTCTTCTGTAGCTTGGCGAAGATCTCCCGCGCCAGCTTGTCCTGCGCCTCGTCCTTCTTGATGAGCGGGAAGATGGCCACCTTGATCGGCGCCACCTTGGGGCTGAAATGGAGTACCGTGCGGATATCCTCCTTGCCCTTCTCGTCCACCAGCTTCTCTTCCTCGTACGCTTCGCACAGCAAGGCCAGCATCAGCCGATCCACGCCCGCCGAAGGTTCGATGACGTGCGGCACGTACTTGCCTTCGAAGAGATTCTGACAGAACTTCTCGGCCGCTGTCGCGTCCTTGCCGCGACCCGTCCATTCCGCCTGCACCTTTTCGACGAACGCCTTCCTCGCCGCTTCGTCCATTTTCTTGGCGGCCTGCTTTAAAGGATCGTCGAACACCATCTGGCTCTGGCCGGAATGGATCTGGTGCTGGGTGAGGTCGAAATCGCTACGCGCCGCGATACCCTCCAGCTCCTGCCTTCCGAACGGGAAATCGTACTCGATGTCCACGCAAGCCCGCGCGTAGTGCGCCAGCTCGTCCGGCTTCTGCCAGTACTCCACGAAACGCTCCGTCGGCAGCCCCACCGCGTTGAGAAATTTCTTGCGCTGCTCCACCCAGTATTTGTGCCACACTTCCCAGCCCCAGTCGTCCTGAACCGGACCGTTCAGATCGGGCTTGTCCGCGAGCGTGACCACATGACCGTAGAGGATCTCCACCGCCTCGTCGGGACGGATGAAGAACTCCAGCTCCATCTGCTCGAACTCGCGGCTGCGGAACGTGTAGTTCCGGGGCGTCACCTCGTTGCGGAAACTCTTGCCCATCTGCGCGATGCCGAACGGAACGGTCTGGCGGCTCGTTGCGAGCACGTTCTGGAACTGCGCGAAGATGGCCTGAGCCGTTTCGGGCCGCAGATACGCCACGTTCGACGGATCGTCGATCGGGCCCACGATCGTCTTGAACATGAGGTTGAACGGCTTGGGCTCGGTGAGTTCGCCCCCGCAGTAGGGGCAGAAAAAGTCGCTCCCCGGCAACTTGGGCTGGGGCTTCTTCTTCTGGTCGGCGTAGATATCCTTGATCTGGTCGGACCGCATCAGCTTCTTACAGTCTTTGCACATCGTCATCGGGTCCGCAAACGTGTCCAGATGCCCCGACGCCTTCCAGATTTTCGGGTGCATGATGATGGTGGCGTCGAGTCCGGCCACGTCCTCGCGTCCGCGCACGGTGAACTGCCACCACGCCTGCTTGACGTTGGCCTTGAGCTCGCTCCCCAAAGGACCGTAGTCCCAAAAACCCGGCATCCCGCCGTAGATCTCAGACGAATGGTAAATAAATCCGCGCCGCTTGCACAGCGCCGAAAGCGCATCGAGCGACGACTTGTTTTCTTCCGCCATCAGTTGAACCTTCCCATCTTCATGAGCTTTTCGTATCTTGCCGCCATCAGGTCTTCCGTGGCGAGCTTTTTGAGCTCCTTGATCGCCTTCAAAACCGCCTTTTTGACGTTGGCCGCCGCGAGTTTGTGGTTCTTCTGCGCGCCGCCCGCCGGTTCCGGCACGATTTCGTCGATCACGCCCAGCTTCGCGAGATCTGCCGCCGTGATCTTGAGCGCCTCGGCCGCCAGCGGCGCCGCCTTGCCGTCGCGCCACAGAATGCCAGCGCATCCCTCCGGCGAAATGACGGAATAGACCGCATTCTCCAGCATGAGGATCCGGTCGCCCACCGCGATCGCCAAAGCTCCGCCCGAACCGCCTTCGCCGGTGACCACCACCACGATCGGCGTCTTGAGCCCGGCAAAAACCTCAAGACTCTTGGCGATGGCCTCGGCCTGTCCGCGCGCTTCGGCAGTGTCGCCGGGATATGCTCCGGGCGTGTCCACGAAAGTGACGATGGGAAGGTGAAACTTCTCCGCCAGCTTCCCGAGACGCATCGCCTTGCGGTAGCCGTCGGGGTTGACCATGCCGAAGTTGGCCTCCATGTTCTCCTCCACCGTGGCCCCCTTGTGGTGGCCCAAGACGAGAACCTTCTCGTCGCCGATGGTGGCGAAGCCGCCGATAAGCGCCCGGTCGTCGTTAACCAGCCTGTCGCCGTGCAGCTCCTCGAAATCGCTCGCGATCTCGCGCAGGAAGTCGGCGAGGTGTGGACGCTTGGCATCGCGCGCCAGTTGCACCCGGTCCCACGCGGTGGGCGCCTTGGCCTTGGAGGTTTTCTGGGCCGTCTTGGCCGCCGTCTTTTTGCTTGCCATAGTTAAATTCCTCCCCTTTTCAGAAACCCCAGTAGCTCAACATCTTGGCGATGAACGCCTTCAGATCCTTGCGCTCCACGATCTTGTCGATGAAGCCGTGCTTCTCCAGATATTCCGCGCTCTGGAAGTCATCCGGCAATTTCTGGTGGATCGTATTTTCGATGACGCGCCGCCCCGCGAATCCGATCAGCGCCTTGGGTTCGGTGATGTTGATGTCGCCCAGCATCGCATACGACGCGCTCACGCCGCCCGTCGTAGGATCGGTGAGGACGCTGATGTAGGGAAGCCCCGCATCCTTCAACTTCCCGATGGCGGCCGATGTCTTGGCCATCTGCATGAGACTCAGAATCCCCTCGTGCATCCGGGCGCCGCCAGAAGCCGAAAAGATGACCAATGGCCTGCGCTCCGCCATCGCCGTCTCGCAAGCCCTGGCGATGCGCTCGCCGGTGCCGGTCCCGAGGCTTCCGCCCATGAAGCTGAAGTCCATCACACCCAGCATTACCGAATGGCCCCCGATCGACGCCTTGCCCATCACGATGGACTCGGTTTCTTTAGTCTTGGCGATCGTCGCCTCCACCTTGCTCTTGTAGTCGCCCGACGCATCGTGGAAACTCAGATGGTCGGAATAGCTTACCGCGCGGAAAAGCTCCTCGAAGCTTCCCTCGTCCGCCACCTGCGCGATGCGATCGCGCGCCGAAAGCCGCCCGTGGTAGTTGCACTTGGGGCAGATGGCGTTGTTCGCCTTCCACTCCTCTTTGGGCATGTGGCTTTTGCACTTGGGGCACACCGCCCACAACGCCTTGGCCGGCGGGATAGCCGGTTTCTCCTGCTTCGGTTCGAACCAACTCATCGTTTTCTCCTTGCTTACATTGGCATGTAGTGCACCCCGACGATCGTGGCCTTGCCGCCGCCGATCGACCGGTAGTTGTGCTTCACGAGCGCGTTGAAATAAGCGCTGTCGCCCTTCTTCAGTACCTCGCGCTTCTCCCCGTAATTGAGTTCCACTTCGCCCTCCAGGACCAGCATGAAGAACTCGCCCTCGAACTCCATGTTGCGCACCGTCCCCTTGTCGTCCAATTCGATCCAGTAGGGGTCCATGTTGCGGTCGGGCTTGCCGTGCGCCATCATCTTGACGCCGTCCGCGTCCACCGGCTCCTCCGCGCGGGAAATGATGGGATCGGGCTCGTACTGGTCGTCCATGAACGTCCCGAGCCGCTGACCCATGGCCTTGGCGATGCGGAACAGCGCCCCCATCCCCGGAACGAGCTCTCCGCTCTCCAGTTTGGTGATGGTGCGCACATCCACCTGACTCTTGAGGCTCAATTCCTCCAGCGTCATGTTGAGGTTTTCGCGATACGCCTTCACGCGCACGCCCAGTTTTTCTTGATTGGCCATGCTGCTCCTTTTGACAAATTTATGATATATTATATCATATTCCGGCCGAAAAATCAAGCGTTTTCTTGCGCCAACGCCTCGCGGAGGAGTTCGGTGCGGCCGGAATCGGAGGCGGCAAGGAATCCCTTTACGTACTTTAGCCGCCCGCCGTAAGTATCGCCGTCGCCCCATGCAGGTGCGCCGTCCGTCACGATCACCCGCTTGCCCCGCTCCAGTGCCTCGGCCACCACCAATCCGAAATTGTCGGAGAGCGTAGGCAGCACCAGCACCTGGCACCAGTCCCAAATCCGCTCCTTCTCCTCGCCGAAAACCCTGCTCGCCACCTTAAGCTCCACCCTATCGCCCGACTCCTCCACCGCCCGCTCCAGATACTCCAACCCCTTCAAAGGGTGCGCCCTCCCCATGTAGAGCGCTCTCAAAGCTCCCCGCCGTTCTTGTCCCTTCGGTCCCTTTAGCCCCTTATTGGCGTCCAACCGGAAGAACCGCTTGATATCCGTAACCACTACCTGCTTTACGCGAGGTTCGTACCGTAAAATCCAGTTCTTCTCGGCTTCGCAGGTGGCAAGCACGCGGTCCGCACGCCGCAAGGCCCAGCGCTCGAAGGGGCCGGCGAGACGCTTCTTCCAGCCGTGAAATCCAAGCCGCACCGGATCGTAACTCGCCTCCGGCACCCATACGACCCTCCGTCCCCACCAGGCCGCCCACCACAGACACGGCTTCCATGCGCAGTGAATCCACACTTCGTCAGCATGCTTAAGTTCGCCCGGCGAAGCCCAAATCCGGGCAACCGTTTCGTGCCCTTGCGCCGTCTGCTCGTCCATGAGCAACCGGGCGATCCTGGCCGCCCCGTTGTTCTCCTCCCAGCCGGCGCAGACGTGCACGATCCTCATTCTGGCGTTTCCCGGTTGTCGCGCCACTCCAGATTCTCGACGGATATTCCATCCCACAGTTTGGCGTCGGGACAGTTGAAAACATTGTCGAAAACACGGATATTGCGATGATACGGCGTCTTTTGAGCGGCGAGATCGGGAATGGAAGGAGCGGAGGTTATCACCGCGTTGCAAAACTGATAACTGGAGGTAAGACAGTTCAGGAACCGGTTACCGCTGATTTCCACGTCGGTACACGCACCCGATTCGTACCAGTTGGACGCATCCCCGGCCAACAGAATGGCTGAGCCGGAAACGCGATCAAACGTATTGCCCTTCACCCGCACCTTGCCCGGCGTGGTGAAAAGGGCCGCGCGAGCCCGGTTGTTCCGGACGGTATTGCCGCAGAAGTCCACTTCCGGCTGGAAATCGGCATTCTCCACCGCATCTCCCGCGATATATTCCGCGCCGACTTCAGCATCTTCCAGCGTCAAAACGACCGTTCGCGCATCCAGCGTCTCGACCGAACTTACCGTCGTTTCGGGACCGTTTTCCAGCGTCCGCGCCTTGATGAACCGCAACCGTTCGCCCGGACCGAACACCTCGAAGCCGATCGCTTGCGGATGCATGTAGCGGCATTTGATCCGGCCGCCGTCCAGCTTTTCCTCGATCTTGAGACAGGTGGAATGCACGTTGATAGCGTCGTCCATAATGCCCTCGAACCGCGCATTCTCCACGACGATCCTGCCCCGGCAATTCGAAAAATGCGTAGCGTCCGCCTTGGTGGAACAGAAACTCCCCTGGCGCGGCCACACGCCGCCGCCTTTCCATGCGATATCTTTCGATCGTTGCGCCAGAAGCCCCATCCCGTGCGCCGAATGAATGGCCACATCCTTGAACTCCACGTCTTCCGCCCGATAGAGACAGATGGCCGGCGAAGGACGATCCCAGGTGCGGACCGACATCACATCGCCCATCTTCGCCTGCGTCCACTCGAAACAGTCGCCCGTGCCCGGTTTGATGGCGCGAGTCTTGCGGTCCCACAGCATCCTGGCGTCGCCCTTCATGCCGTCGCACCCGCGCACGATCCAGTCTATCTCCACCTTGCCGTTCACCGGCAGACCCACCAGCCGCGCCTCGGAAATGGGCGGCTCGGCCCAGTCCAGCGACACTTTCTCCAGTCTCACGCGTTTCGCGTCCATGAAAAGCATGCCGGTGGATTCGCCGTGGAAAATGAATTTCGCCCCCGCGCCCTTTCCGCGGAGCGTCAGGTCTTCCACGCCGCAAAACGGTAACTGTATCTTGCGCGGCATGGGCTGGTCGTGGTTGGAGATGTATACCTCCATCGGTTTGGCGCTCTCCGCCCAGAAGTGGTAGACACCCTCCCCCAACTCCACCTCGCCGCCATGTTTGGACGCCTCCATTATCACCCGAGTCATATCGTTAGTACCATCGGGAACGATTGCCGCCGCCATCACCGGCAACGAAACCATGAGTGGAGCCACCTCCATGAGTAACGCCGATATTGTCTGCATGCTTTTCATTTGGTTGGCAACTGGTTAGTGGGCCGCAAGCCAATTTTCGCCCACTCCGATGCCTACATCGAGCGGTACCCCGAAGTCAATGGCGTTCGTCATTTCGCGCCGGACGATTTCCGTCACGCGCGCCACCTCGTCCTTGGGGCAATCGAACACGAGTTCATCGTGGATCTGGAGCACCATGCGGCACTTGAGCCCCTCGGCCTTGAGCGCGCGGTAGACCTTGACCATGGCCACTTTTATGAGATCGGCCGCACTGCCCTGGATGGGCGTATTGATGGCGTCGCGTTCGGCCGCCTGGCGCGAAGTGGCGTTGCGCGAGTTGATGTCGCGCAATGTGCGCCGCCGCTTCAGCACGGTTTCGGCGTAGCCGCGATCGCGGGCGCAGGCGATGGCGTCGGCCATGTAGGACTGCACCTTGGGATAGAGCGCGAAATACGTCTGGATGAGATCGGACGCCTCCTTGCGCGAAATCTTGAGGCGCTGTGAAAGGCCAAACGCGCTGATGCCGTAGATGATGCCGAAATTGACCATCTTGCACTTCGAGCGCATCTCGGGGGTCACGAACTCCGGCATGCAGTTGTAGACGCGCGAAGCGGTGTCGCGATGGATGTCTTCGCCCCGGGCGAACGCCTCCAGCATGGCTTCGTCGCGCGAAAAGGCGGCCATGAGCCTGAGCTCGATCTGGGAATAGTCGGCCGAGATTATGACGTGGTCCGCATCGCGCGGCACGAACGCCTGGCGGATCATCTTGCCGCGATCGGTACGCACTGGAATATTCTGCAGGTTGGGATCGGCCGAAGAGAGCCGGCCGGTCTCCGTAAGCGACTGCGAATAGGTGGTATGGACGCGCGATTCGCCGTCGATCAGCGCGGGGAGCTTGTCCACATAGGTCGTCTTCAGCTTCGTGCAGGCGCGGTATTCGAGGATGGCGTTCACCACCGGATGCGAACCCGCCAGCCGCTGCAACACCTCCTCGCTGGTGGACCACTGGCCCGAAATCGTCTTCTTGCTGGCGGAGATGTCGAGCCCGAGCTTGTCGAACAGGAGTTCGCCCAATTGGCGGGGCGAATCGATGTTGAGCCCGGGATCGGCATAGCGGAGGATGGTCTGGGTGAGTTCCAGGATGTCGCGGTCGAGGGCGGCGCCGAACCGGGCGAGCGCCGCAACGTCCAGCTTCACGCCTTCGCGCTCCATGTCGATCAGAATCTTGACGAGCGGTTCCTCCACCGCCTCCAGCGCCTTGAGCATGCCGAACTCAACCACCTTGGGCCGGAGCACCTCGTCCAGCCGGAAAGTGACATCGGCATCTTCGGCGGCATAGTCGAGAATTTCGGCGGGGGCGAGCGAGGCCATGTTCTTCTGTTCCTTGCCACGCTCTTTGACCCCGATCAAGTCCGTTATCGGAATGGGGGAATAGCCGAGATACCTCTCCGCCAGAAAATCCATGCCGTGGCGCGAGGCCGCGTCAATGCAGTAGTGGGCGAGCATGGTATCGCGCGGAGTGGCGGCGAACGCGATGCCATAGCGCATCAAAACCGAGCGGTCGAACTTTACATTATGGCCCACGAACGTCTTGGTCGGGTCGTTGAAGAGCGGACGGAACACGTCCACAAGATCGCCCGTCACGTACCAAGCCTTGCCTGGACGCGTGGCAAAGGAGAAACCGACGAGCCGGCAGGAATGCTGGTCGAGCGAATCGGTTTCGGTGTCGAAGGCGATCTTGGACGCGGCCATAAGCTCGGCGAGCAGCGCCTCGGCCCCATCGTACGTATCGACCAGGCGATAGTCATGGGGAAAATCCTTGATGGTCTGGAGCTTGACGCCGGAATCGTTGGACGGAACCGGTGCGACGCTTTCAGACGGAAGTTCGCCCAGCACCTCGTTGCAGAACCGGTTGAGCTCGAACTTGCGGCAGGCGGCGATGAATTTTTCGCGGTCGGGCTCCCGGCGGGCGTAGGCGGCAAAGTCGGCCGCGATCGGCACGTCGGTGCGGATGGTGGTGAGAAATTTGCTGACCCTAGCGTCCTCCGCGCCCTGTTCGAGCTTCTCCCGGAGCTTGCCGGCCACGAGGGCCGTATGCTCCAGAATGCCCTCCACCGAACCGAACTCCTTGATCAGCTTGGCGGCGGTCACTTCGCCCACGCCCTTCACGCCGGGAATATTGTCCGCCGCATCGCCCGCGAGCGCCAGATAGTCGATCATCTGCCGCGGTTCCGCGAGCCCCCAATGCTCACACACGCCGGAGACATCGTAGATCTCCGGCTCCTTGCCGCCCTTGCCGGGACGGAAAAGCTTGATGCCGGGGGCGACGAGCTGGGCGGCATCCTTGTCGGGCGTGACGAGATACACCTCGTATCCGGCTTCGGCGCCTTGCCGGGCGAGCGTGCCCATCACGTCGTCAGCCTCGAAGCCGGGCACGGAAACGATGGGTATGCGTAGCGCCTCGGCCAGTTCCTTGGAGTAGCCGATGGACGCCGCCAGATCCTCCGGCATCTTTTCGCGCTGCGCCTTGTAGGCGGGAAACGCCTCGTGCCGGAAGGTGG
>CAMZDY010000007.1 GCA_947305585.1 uncultured Verrucomicrobiota bacterium
CACCCCCAAGCGCGGTTTTTAAGGGGACTAAAGACTCATCGATGCCCGATAAGGGCATGGAGCTCGCGTTGAAGCTCCTGAAGCTTGTCCGGACGCTCCAAAGCAAGATTGTTGCGTTCGGCGGGGTCGCTATCGAGGAAATAAAGTTGCGGCTCCGGGGAGTCGATCAGCTTCCATGATCCCTTCCGGTAGCCCCAGGGACCCCAGGCGGGCTGTTCCACCAAACTTTCGCGTCCGTCTGCGCTTTGTCCCAAAAGCACATACGAAAGCTCTTGACTGTCGCCACACGCGCCGGAGGGAACCTCCACCCCGACGATCTTGGCGAGGGACCTGGCAAAGTCAGTTTGTGACAACAATGCGAACGATTCCGTTCCCGGCGCCACCTGTCCCGGCCACGCTACAATCATCGGCACGCGCGTGCCGCCCTCGAAAACGGTATACTTTCCTCCACTATATGGCGCGGACGGATTTTCATCCGCCCAAGCTTCCCGCGCACCATCCTCGTAACCATCGGACACCCGGGGTCCATTGTCGCTAGTGAAAACGAAAAGCGTATCCTCGTAGCCGTTTTCCCGGAGCGCCTTACGGATACGTCCCAACGAATCGTCCATCTGGATGGTGGCATCGCCGCGAATCCCGAGTCCGCTTTTCCCCCGGAACTTTGGCGCGGGATCGCGCGGAACATGGATGTCATTTGTGGCGAAGTAGAGGAAAATGGGCGCGTCAGCCGATTCGCGAATGAAGTTTTCCGCCTCGGTCGTGATGCGATCGGCCAGTTCCTGGTCTTTCCACCTCGCCGATCGTCCGCCCCGCATGTGGCCAATCCGCGAGATGCCGTCCACGATCGTTTTGTCGTGCTGCCGATCGGAGGGCCGGCCCCACGCTTTAAGCAGTTCCGGATTGGTGCGGGCGGTGGTTTCGTCCGGCCATTTGCGCTCCACGTTGTCGTAACTCACTTCGATGGGATCGTCCGCCTCCAGCCCGGCCACGCGTCCATCCTCGATGAACACGCAAGGGACGCGATCGGCAGTGGCGGCCATCACGAACGACCGGTCGAAACCCACCTCGCGAGGCGAAGGCTTGATTTCGCCGTTCCAATCGATGGCGCCCTCGCCAGCTCCCAAACCCAAATGCCACTTGCCGATGGCGGCAGTACGATAACCCGCATGCTTCATCAACACCGGCAGCGTAACCTCGCTCTCGCCCGACCCTTCCACCGGCAAAATCAGTTTGGCGTCGCCGTCCAGAATGCGCGTACCGGGACGCCGGAACGCGTATCGACCCGTCAACAGCGAATAGCGCGAGGGCGTACAGATGGGCGTGGCCGAATGCGCATCGCGGAAAAGGCATCCTTCCCTGGCCAGTTGTTCCAGATTGGGCGTGAGCACTTTACGCTGTCCGTAAACCGACGTGTCGCCATAGCCCAAGTCGTCCGCATAGAAAAGCACTATCGCCTTCGGCTTGACGGCCAACACCGGCAACGCCAGAAGCAAAAACACCAGCACCGCGATCAGTCTACCGCCTTTTCTCATTGCGCCGGAAGGTAAAGGGTAAAGATGCAACCGCGAGGGCTGGCGGGACGCACCGACAAGTTGCCATGCATCAATCTCGCCAATTCCTGCGCCACGCAAAGACCGATGCCAAAACCGCCCTTGCCCGACACCATCGCCGTGCGGGCGCGGTAATAGCGGTTGAAACAGTTGAAACGCTGCCACCAGGTCATGCCGGGGCCTTCATCCGAAAACTCCACCGCCACCCGGTTCGCCAAACGTTTTGCCATCACCCGCACCTTGCCATAGGGTGCCGCATACTTGAGTTCGTTGCCGAAAAGATTCCACAAAACCTGAACGAGCAATGTCTCGTCCGCCAACACATTGGCCTCAAAATCGCCCGAAAACTCCACTTCGCCCGACTCTTCTTCGGCGTACTCGCGTCTGAATATGCCGTATGCCGCCTCGATCGCCCGGCCTACCGGGAAAACCTCGAGTTTGGGTGGGGGACGGCGTCCGCCCAGTTTCAGGAAGCCGTTGATATTGTCAACGAGACGGATGAGCCGCTCCACCTGGGAAGGATCGTACGCAAAGCGCAGACAGACGAGCGGCGTCATTAGATCGTGCGAGGCCGCCGCCAAAAACTCGTCCCTGAGCTCCGTGTCGCGACGGAACGAGCGGATCGAAAACCACAGCGCCGCCGCCATCGCAAGCGCCAGCGCCAAACCGCCCCACCGAGCGATGGCGCGCACCGGAACCATTGAGCCGCCAAAAGCGCCGTAGAGGACGTAGCCGGGACGCATCTCCACCCACACCGAACTTTCACCCCCGATCTCGCCCCGTCCATACTTCATTCCGCGCACGTAACCCGACATGCGAAGCCCCTTCGGACGGTGCATGGAATGCGCATCGGGGGAATCGAGCAGATTTTCCGCCGCCTGGGCGGTTTCGGCGGCGAAACGTCGCCGGGCCCAAGATTCCGCACGCTGTTCCAGATCGCCCAGAAACCACGCCGACACGCCGGTGAGGAGCGCCAACGGCACGAAGAGGAAAAGCGCGCGCAAAAATCTCATAGCCCCAGCAAACGGCGTGCGGACGTGAATTCCTCAGAAAGGTCCACCTTGCGCGTGCCGCCCACGTAACCGCCCTCCGCCAGATTCTCCACGAAACGGCGGAACTTGTGCGGCCCGGGATTGAGATTGTCCATCACGCGCACCTGGGAGGATCCGAAAGTGCACGCCTCGGACAGCATGCCGGTAGACTCGGCCGAGACGTAGAGCACGTCGCAGAGCTTGACGAAAGCGGGGATGGGATTGAAATGGTCTTTCGAATAGAGGAGCGCGTAGTTCCATGGGAAACTCTCCACCACCGCCTCCACTTCCGGCGGCGTACGGCGCGAGGTGGTCACCCAGAACTCCGCCCCTTGGTGCGCGGAGAAGATATGCGAAAGCTTCTGGTGCGCCCAGCCTTTGGTCATGGTGGAGCACTTGTTGGGTCCGCCGATGATAACGCCCACTTTCTTGACGCCGGCCTGCGGACGGTAACGCGACTCGAACGCCGCAACCCCGGCCGAATAGAACGATTCGTCGTTGGCCACCAGGTTGGCGGGAATCGGAATCACGTTGGGGGCGGGGAAAGGATTGTCGAACTTGGGCGCGAAGATCACGTCGAACGAAGGCAGATGATAGCCGCGCGGATAGAGCACCACCACCGACTTGCCCACACACTTGCGGGCGAGCGCCTTGGCGGCGTAGAACGTACCGGAGCCGGTGCCGATCACTACCGTGCCGAACGGCAGTTCCGGCGCATCAATTTCAAGGGGCCAAGTGGCACGGATGCCCAGCTGGTCCAGAAGATAGCTCAGCGCCTTGCAGAAACGGTTGCGAAAGCGAACCGGGATCAGACGGACTTCACTGCCGAATCCGAGGGCGCGGGCGCAGGCTCGGGACTGGTTTTCGTGTCCGGCTTTGCCGTCGGTGAGGATAACTGCGGTTTGGGTGGACATTTCATCATCTCCTTGATGGCCGCGCGCATCATGCGCTTGGCGGCGCCCATTGAAGTTTTGATCGTGCATCCGGCGGCTTTCAGGTGGCCGCCTCCTCCGAACTTGGCTGCTAACTCGGCGGCATTCCAATTGCCCCGGGTGCGGATGGAGCAGCGAATCTCTTTGGTGCGGTCGGGGATCTGGTAGAAATACACCGCCACCTCGTTGCGTTGGCAAAGACGCGGAATTTCCACCGCGTCTTCCGCATCCGCCTTGACCCCGCGTACGGAGCGGAAATCGTCGCGGGTGAGCGTAACTTCCGCCACCCGTCCGGAGCGCCAGATATGGAGGCTCTTCCATGCGAGGCGCTTCAGTTGCATGGCCTTGTTGGAAAAGCGGTTGTAGATGATATCGTTGATAAGCTCCTTGCGGACGTTGTGCCGCAGGATGTCGGCCGCCACCATCAGCGTTTCGGGGGAGCATTTCTCGTAGGCGAAGCGCCCGGTATCGGTAACGATACTCACCCACAGCGCCTCGGCCACCACGTCATCCAGCTCCCAGCCGTTCCACTTGGCGAAACGCCACACGATCTCGCCGGCCGAGGAAGCCGAGGGGTCGCTGATGTCCGCCTGACCGAACGAGCCGGTTGCACCGTCGTGATGATCGATCACCAATGTGGGAAGGCCCTCCACCGTGCTGCGGATCTCCGGCGGAAGCCGATCGATCGCGCGGCAGTCCACGCAAACGAAAAGATCGAATTTCTTGCGCTGATGGCGGATTTTTCGGACCGGCACGAGGTCCTTCACCCCCTTCATGAATCCGAGCTTGCCGAGCGAATTCAGATCGGCCGTGGCGTAAGCCTCCTTGCCGATCGACGCAAGCAGCCGCGCCATCGCGATGGCCGAGCCGATCGTATCGCCGTCGGGACTCAGGTGTCCCGAAATCACGATGCGTTTCGCGCCGTCAATCAACGCTTTCGCCGCCTGAAAACCGGTTTCGTTCATTTGAGTCCCTGCTGCCTCAAGATGGCGTCGATCGTAGGCGCGCGTCCCCGGAACCGTTTGAACACGTCGAGCGCGCTTTCGCTACCGCCCATCGAGAGGATGGTCGAGCGGTACTTCCGTCCGAGACGCTGCATCTTGGCGTCGGATTCGAGCCCCGCCTCCTCGAATGCGCCGAACACGTCCGCACTCATTACCTCGCTCCACTTGTAGCCATAGTAGCCCGCGCTGTAGCCGCCAGAGAAGATATGGGTGAAAGCGTTGAGGAAACGGTCTTCGGGAAGCATCGGCATGCCGAAATGGGCGAAAACCTTCTCCTTCAGGGCGTTGGGATCCTTGACCGGCTTGAGATGCAACTGAAGATCGGTCTTGGCGAGCGCCAGCTGGCGACGGCAAGCGCTGGCGGCGCGGAAATTCTTGGCCGCCTTGACCTTGGCCTTGAGTTCTTCCGGCACCACGATGCCGGTGCGTCCGTCCAGACACCAGTTCTCCATGAACTGGCTGGCCACTTCCACCGCGTCCCACTCCACAAGATTGATGCCAGCGGCATCCTCTTCGCCCACCGTCGTAAGCATCTGCTGGCAGGCGTGACCGAACTCATGAAAGAGCGTTTCCACCTCGCGGAACGGCATGAGACTGCGTCCATCCTTGTCCGGCTCCTTGAGGTTGAGCACGATTACGGCAAGCGGCAGTTCCTTGCGGCGACGGCTGCGGTTGCGGAATTCGTTCATCCACGCCCCGCCCGACTTGGATCCCGGCCGCGCGTAGGCGTCGAGATAGAAATGCGACAGCGTCTTGCCCTTGTCCGACACGCGAAAAACACGCACGCTCGGATGCCACACCGAAGGCTTGTCCGCGCCGGAGAGCTCCGAGACTTCGATGCCGAAAAGGAAATTGCAGAGACGGAAGAGCCCTTCAAGGACGTCGCCAAACTCGAAATACCGCTTGAGTTCCTCCTCCGAATAGCTGTACTTGGCCTCGCGCAGTTTCTCCGCCAGGAACGCGAGGTCCCAAGGTTGCGCATCGTTCATCATGGCGTAGAGCTCCGCATCCTCCTGCTTGGCGAGCCGCTTGGTGGCCGCATCGAGCTGGTCGATCATGTCGAGGACGGCTTGGACGGAGGGGGCGCACTTGGAGGCGAGCGACTCTTCGGCGAAATTCTTGAATCCGAGCAGTTTGGCGCATTCGGCACGGAGCTTCAAAATCTCGACGATGCGCGCGCCGTTTTCGGGAGCGCGGGCGATGCGCTTGCGGTAGAGACGTTCGCGTTTCCTGCGGTTCTTGCAGAACTTCATGGCCTCCACGTATTTGGCGTCGCTGATCTCCCGATCGGTGGCGTCGATCACCGAATTGGAGAAGTCGGTTCCCAATTGGGCAAGCTTGGCCTGGATCTCGTTGAAGCGCGTCTTTTGCTTGCCTTCGAGCGTCACGCCGGAGAGCCGCGCGCCGAGAACCATCTTTTCGATTATGCGCTTTTCGACCGGGAGCCGCGCGGCCACCTTGGTGCAGTGGGCGTAGATCCTCGGGCTCTGCGAAACGCGAAGCGAAAACTCGACGAGCTTCCCTTGGTATTCCGTCTGCAGCTTGCGCCAGGCGGGAGAGTTGCACACGGCAAGCTCGTGGAGCACGAAACCCCATACGGACCACAGTTCGCGCGTAGCATCGTCGAGCGGATGGACGAGCTGGGCGAAAGTCTTGGGCGATGAATTCTCCAAATCAGCGATCTTGGCTTCCGACTCGGGCAGGAGACGATCCAATTCGCGACGGGCGAAATCGGGAGTGAAACGGGACCAATCGGGCAACTGGGTCATACGCTTTTCCTATCTGCGAGCGAACTCACGAACAATGCTTTGATGGTGTGCATGCGGTTTTCGGATTCGTCGAACACTTTGGAGTATTTCGATTCGAACACTTCGTCGGTGACTTCCAAGGCGCCCGTTTCGCGGGTGGCCTCGGTGTTGGAGTCGTGAAAGGCGGGCAGGCAATGGAGGAACATGAGCCGACCTTCGAGATTGCCGGTGGCGCGCATGAGGTCCATGTTGATCTGGTAGGGCCTGAGGAGTTTGATGCGTTCGGCCGTCTTCGATTCCTCGCCCATCGACACCCAGACGTCGGTGTAGATCACGTTGGCGCCCCGGACACCCTTCACGGGATCTTCGAATACGCGGATGTCCACCCCGTTTTTGCGCGCCACTTCCTCCGCCTCGGCCAGGATGCGCTCCTCTGGGCGCAGTTCCTTCGGACAGCAGCAAACATAGCGGATGCCGCACTTGGCGCAGCCCATCATCAGCGAATTGGCCACATTGTTGCGGCCGTCGCCCACGTAGGCCAACGTGCAGTTCTCAAGCGAGCCGAACGTCTCCTTGACGGTAAGGAAATCGGCATATATCTGTGTGGGATGGTAGTCGTCGGTGAGCCCGTTCCACACCGGAACGCCGGAATACCTTGCCAGATCCTCGCACGTCTTCTGGCTGAATCCACGGAAAAGGATGCCGTCGTAGATGCGTCCGAGCACGCGTGCAGTGTCCTTGACCGACTCCTTTTTGCCGAAGTGAATATCGGGACGCGTAAGGTACTCCGCCCCTCCGCCTTCGTCGCGCGCGGCGATGATCGAGGAGTTGCGCGTGCGGGTGGAAGCCTTCTCGAAGATGAGCGCGATGTTCTTGCGGTGCAACAGATCGCCCCGTACGCCGGCGGCGCGGCGCGCCTTTAGCTGCGCGGCAAGATCAATGATGCTAAACGTTTCCTCGTCGGTAAAGGAGGTGAGACGCATGAGCGAACGCCCCTTGAGGCTATCCATCCAGGTCAGCATGTGAATCTTCCTTAAGCTTTGAGTCCGGTCTTGGGGTCGATCCCCAAGGCGATGTTCATATTCTGTATGGCCGCGCCGCTCGCACCCTTGCCGAGATTGTCGAAGAGCGCCACCAGCATCAGCCGGTCCTTGTTGCCGTATACGCTGATCTCCATGTCGTCACGCCCGGCAAGCGCCGACGACGAAAGAAAACCGCCCTCCTCGGAATCGTCCACGAACTTGACAAGTCCGGGCTTGCGGTAATAGGCGCGGTAACAATCCTTGACGGCTTCGATGCCGCCCTTCGCATCCTTGGCGAATACGGGCACCGACACTTCCATTCCGCTGAAGTGCGGCACCACGACCGGGCTGAAGCATGGCGCGTGACGTAGCTGGCAGTACTTCACCATCTCCGGCAGGTGCTTATGGTTCTGGCCGAGCGCGTACTGGCGACCGCCCAGATGCAGCAGATCGTCCTTCGCTTCGGCGTAGTCGGCGATCATCTTTTTGCCTCCGCCGGAAAAGCCGGTGAGCGAATGGCATGAAAGCCTGAGCGTGGGCTTGAGGATGCCGCACTCGACCAGCGGAGCCACCAGCGCGATGAAGCCGGACGCGTGGCATCCAGGGTTCGCGATGCGCTTGGACTTGGCGATCTTGCGTCCGAGCCCTCCGATTTCCGCAAAACCGTAAGTCCAGCCCTCGGCGCAACGATGGGCGGTAGAGGTGTCGATAATGACGGTCCGCCGGTTAGTGCAAAGCTTGGCCGCTTCCATCGCCGCCGCGTCCGGCAGGCAAAGGAACGCCACATCGGCGGAATTCATGGCTTCTTCGCGACATTTCACGTCGCGCCGAGAAGCCTCGTCCAGCACGATAAGGTCCAGATCCTTCCGTTCGGCGAGCCGCTCGCGCACCTTGAGTCCGGTGGTGCCGGCGCCGCCGTCGATGAAAATCTTAGCCCTTGCCAAGCCGTTCTCCGGAATACTTGTTCCGGTGGATGGGTCCCCACCACCATTCATTGTCCAAATACCACTGCACGGTTTTGCGGATGCCGGTATCGAAATTCTCCTCCGGGCGCCAACCGAGTTCATCCATAAGCTTGGTCGGATCTATGGCATAGCGAAGATCGTGCCCCGGGCGATCCTTGACGTAGGTGATGAGGTCCTCGTACTTGCCGCCGGACGCGCGCGGACGGAGCTCGTCCAGAATGGCGCAGATGGTCTTGACCACCTCGAGGTTGGTGCGCTCGTTGTGTCCGCCCACGTTGTACGTTTCGCCGCTCGCGCCCTTCTCGTTCACGAGGCAGAGCGCCTTCACGTGGTCGTCCACGAAAAGCCAGTCGCGAATGTTGGCGCCAGCGCCATACACGGGAAGAGGCTTCTCCTCGAGACAGTTTAGAATGACAAGCGGGATCAGCTTCTCCGGGAAATGGTATGGCCCGTAGTTGTTGGAGCAGTTCGTAATCAGCACCGGCAGTCCATACGTGTCGTGCCAAGCACGGACCAGATGGTCGGATGACGCCTTGGAGGCGGAATAGGGACTATGCGGAGAATACGGCGTCTTTTCCGTGAAATACCCCTCCTCGCCCAGCGTGCCGTACACTTCGTCGGTCGAGATATGCTGAAATACGAAATCAGGACATTCACGCCAGTATTTGAGCGCCGCCTGCAAGAGCGTGGCGGTGCCAACGATGTTGGTGCGGATGAACTCGCCGGGACCGTCGATCGACCGGTCCACGTGCGACTCTGCCGCCAGATGGAAGATGGTATCGGGTTTGAAGCTTTCGAAAGCTCCATCCATAGCCGCTTGGTCGCAGATGTCAGCTTTGAGGAGCGTATACCTGCCCTCCACCTCCTTGAGCGACTCCACATTGCCGGCGTAGGTAAGCTTGTCCACCACCAGCACGTCGCATCCCTGACGGCACAGGTGGCGCACCAGTGCGCTCCCGATGAACCCGCAACCGCCAGTGACAATACAGCGCTTATTCTTCATCCGTCAACTCCGATTTCTTGGCTGCCGCCTCTTCCGATGTCTGGGCGGCATCGCCTTCCTTCTCCTGCTTCTTGTGGCGCGGACCGTAGCCGTAGCCATAACCGTAGCCATAACCGTACCCACCATACCCGCCGTAGCCGTAATAGCCCTTGCGATAGCCGCCGCCATGATGACGCGAGGGACTGAACGCAGCTTGGCTGGAAACTTCGACGTCGTTCACCACCACGCCGAGAATCGTGGCGCCCGCTTCGGACAGACAACGCGAGCAGTACTGGATGGGCTTGAAGTGGGTGCGGTCGGGGCAGCACATGATGATGGCCGAATCCACCAGCGTGGCGAGGGTAACCACGTCGCCCACGAGGCCGAACGGCGGCGAGTCCACGATAATCTTGTCGAAGTGTTCGCGCGCCCACTCCAGAAATTCGGGCACGATCTTGGAACCGAGAATCGTGGCGGGGTTGACCCCCTCAGGCGGCAACGAGCAGATGACGCTCATGTTGGGCACGCTCGTTTCCTTCACTAGCTTGCCGAAATCGGGCAATTCATCGGGATTGGCCGACTGCATCACGTGCGAGAACGATGTTTCCTTGGTCAGCTCCACGCCCCACACCTTGGCCATGCGGGGACGGCGCATATCGAAGTCCACCAGGAGCGTGCGCTTGCCCGTCTGGGCGTAGGAGATGGCCATCGAGGCGGAGGTGATGGTCTTGCCTTCGCCGGGCTGGGTGGAGATGACGAGCATGCACTTGCTCATCGATTCGTACCGGGGCGAGTCCAAAAGGTTCCGGAGTCCCGCCATCGCCTCGGAGAACTGCGAATACTTGTCCTCCACCATGAAGCGGGCCACCTGTTCGCGCTTTTTCCGCCGGACGTGCGGCAACACCGCCAGCACCTTGAGCGAGAGACGCCCTTCGATGTCGGAAAGGTTGACCACCGTATCCTCCAGGTTGTCCATGACGAGCACGAAGAGAAGCCCCAAGCCGATGGAGGCCACGATGCCCGCGCCGAAGATCATGAGCGGATTGGGCAGAACGGGCTTGGTGGGCACGTTGGCCAGCTTGGCGAGACGCACGATCTCGTTGTTGGCCTCGGCATCCATGCGCGCCTTGTTCTCGTCCATGATAAGGCCTTCGAGAACGTTGTTGGAGACCTTGAATTCCGCCTCCAGCTGTCCGAGCCCCGACTCCGCCAACACGATCCGCTGTTCCACGCTCGCCAACTCGTTGCGCAGATCCTCCTGTTTGATACGGAGATTTCCAAGCTGGTTCCGGGCCACCTGCAAAGTGGAGCGGCCGGTGAGGAGCGCGCGGGAAACCGCGTCGAGGAAGCGCTGCTTGGAAAGATCAAGCTTCTTTCTGGCCATCATCACATCCGGATGGTTGTCGGTAAAGGACACGAGGAGCGAGGAATACAGACCGGAATCATCCTGGAACTGACGGTATTCCTTGGCTATTTCCTCCGCTCGCGGCACACCGGAAGAGAGATTGCCGAAACTTTCGGGATCCTGCTGAACCGCGGTAAGCAGTTTCTCCCATTCGATGAGCTGAGTTTCGGTGGTCTCCAGCGCCAGCACGTCGCCCGTAGTTTTGCTGAGGCCCTGCTGGATCGTTTCACGCATCGACCGGAGGTTGTCCACCTTGTTGGCGGTTCGGAAATCGAGAAGCTGCTTGGCGATCTTGTCCACTTCGCGCCGACGCTTCTCCACGTTGCCGTGGATCTGGCTCACCGCCTTGTCGCAGCGAAGCTTGTTCTCTTCGTCGGTGAAGCTTTCGATGGCCTCGGCATAGGCGTTGGCGAGCGCGGCCGCTAGGGCGGGCGTACCTGACCGCACGGTGATGGTGATGATGCGGGAATTGCGCTGCAATTCCAGCTCGGAACCGCCGAGCGTGGAGATGATTTCCTCGTCGGTGATGGTGGAGGCGGGATGATTGGCCCGGTACTGCTGGACGATGCGCGTTACGATCTTGTCCGAACGCCAGTCAGGGATGCGGGTGTTGAAGATTTCGGCATAGGTATTGCCGTAGTCGGGCATGACCTGATCGAGCGAGCGCCCGACGCCGGCCGAAGACCGCCGCATATCCATCGTAAATGAACTTTGCGCCTCGTAGATGGTGGGCGAAATGCGGTACACCGCGAACGCCACCACGAGCCCCACCAGCAGAAACACGAACACGCTGAGCCAGCGTTGCGAAATCACCCGAAGCATACGCCCGATGGTGATCGTGCCCACGATCGAGCCGCCCGCATCCACGCCGCCCGGTTGACCGTACGGACCAGACTGCCCGTAAGTGCCATAGCCCATCCCGCCGTACGCACGCGCGCCGTAGTACTGAGGCCCCTTGGTGGATCCATAGTACTGGGGTGACGAGGATTTGCCGCCGTAATACATGGGACTGTCTGCCATATGCTACTCCTTTTCCGCTTGCGGTTTCTTGATCGAGGGCGCGGAGTTGGCCGAAATCGCCAATGCAGCCGCGAGCACGATCAAAACGTCGCTGCGCCATACCGAACATTCGAAAAACGTCGCCGGAACCACCGCCAAGAGTAGCACCGGAAAGAGAAAATTGAGCGGACGCCACTTGAGATTGGCGAAACCGGCCACGAGCCGCGAAAGATACGTCCAGGCGAGAAACCCCAAGCCAGTGGCGAAAAACGCCGCCCCGATCACTCCGCGCTCGGCCACCAGCTGCCACCAGCCGCTCAATGCCATCGACTGTCCGATCGGAACGAGGCGGCACTCCTCCGGCGAAACGAAGAAGCGGATGTCAAGTTTGAACGAACCAAGCCCCGACCCCAGCCAAGGGTTCCGGGTAAACACCTTGGCCGCCACGTCCGAGAGGATCCCCCTCAGCCGCATGAATCCCTCCGGCCATAATTCAAGCTCTTTGCACGCGCGGTAGCGAAGACCGAGCCCGCTCGAGGGATCGGCCAAGACCGCCAGCAACCCCGCCGCCACGAATACGGCTATGAAAAAGAGTCCGCACCGGAAAGAACCGGCACCTTCAAACGCAGAATTGACCGTAATGAAGCCGATCACCACCATGAGCAACGCGGCCGCCAAAAAGGCGAGCGTACATACTATGCCGGAAAAGAGCAACAGCCCCGCCATGCAGCCGGCGAGACCGAAGACAAGCAGGAACTCAACCTGCAACCAGCGGTTTTCGTTGGCGCCGAACATCCCGGCCGTCCCCAGCAACAAAGCGACACCAAAGCCCATGCCGACGAACGCGGGCGAGTTGGGCGGACACTGCGACAGAAGCAGGAAGGTCTGATCGCCCACGAGATAGCAGTAGGCAAAGAATAGCCCCATCAGCCCCGCAAGCGACGCCACCGTGGCGCAATAGGCGATACGGGCCGATTTGCCCATCGCATTGCGGATGCCGATCAAAACGACCGCCATCGCCACTGAGGCCGCGAACGGCAACTCCGCCTGTCCGTCAACGCTCCCCGGCATGTACTGCCACATGGCGCTTTTGAGCGACCATGCCTGAAGTTCCAGATCGTACTTGAGCGCAATCCCCCCATTGATCCAGCGGATCACCGAATACGCCACCAAAGCAAGGATAAAATAGGTGAAGGGGTCGCGGACAATCGTCCGCACCACCCGCTCGCGGGCGTTGTGCGGCATCTCTCCGCCGATACGGGAAGGCTCCATGACCACCCACACCGCCCCCAGGAGCGACAGCCACAAGAGCGTCGCCGCCATCCAACCCGAACCGCAGTACGGGAAAAGCAACAGCGGCGCAACCGTAAGCAACCCTAGGTGCGCCGCCAGAGCGTATTTGGAAATCAGCTTCTGCACTTAGTAGGTAAGGCGGAAGCCGACCGTGGCACGCCACCGGTCGTAATCGTAGTTTCCGTTCTTGGCCGTTCCGGAATACCAAGCCTGCTGGTACTCAAACGAAGTGAACACGCCCACGAAACGGTTGATCGTGTAGTTGAGGCTCAACCGGGCGGTGGCGATATCATGCTCGTAATCGTTCTGGTTGTACGTGTTGAACGGATGCTCCGTATGGCGGTAGGCCGTATCGAACGACACCCTGACCTTGCCGCGAACCATGCTGTGGGCGATACCCCAGCTCAAGGTGTCGGTCAACGCCGAGCTGCCGCGGGCCGTCTCCGAAGGCGAGTAGTAGCGGGAACCCAAAAGCATCATGTTCCAGTTGTCCGTCATCTTCCAATTGGCCGAGATCATGTAGGTAGGCGCGTTTTCGGAGCTGTTGCAATAGTCGTAATGGCTCCACCCCACGAGCACCTTGTAGGAGATGCGTTCGGTCATATAGGAGCCGATACCGCCCATCACCGAGTAACCGCTGGAATCGTTGTCGATATGGTTTTGCGTGTCCCAGGCGTAATACTTGGACGACATGTTCTCCTGCGTATAGCCGGCGTAGTTGGCGGCAATCAAGAGGTCGGTCCATTTGCTGGCCGCATATCCCATCTCCACGCCCACCATCCAGCGCGTCCAGCCATACAGCGGCGCGTAGGACATTTCCTTGTTGTGGTAGTTCAGGTAGTAATAGCTGGCGTTGACGTTGGCGTGAAGCTGTTCGGTGAACCTCCGCTCCAGCACACCGGCAAAATTGGCCTGCTGGCGATCGCGCCCGACGCCGCGTCCGCCATCATTCATGGCATCATCGTCCTGCGAGATCATCTGGAAGCTCTCCGAGAGCATCAAGTGCCAACCCTTGCCGCCGTTCTCCGAGTCGCTCCAGTTGAAGATCAGGTTCTCGCCCAGCGACGAGTTGTTGTGCGAACTGGAATACTTGGAAGAATAAGCATGATACTGATAGTTGATGCCGCCGGTCAAATTCCAATTGTCGCCGGTATACTCGAGCGTGGCGCCGGGGCTGACGCACCACGACTGGCCATCGGCTTTCTTCTTGGTGCTGTCGACATTGGAATCGTAGGTGAACGAAAAGTTCACGTAGGGCTTGAGGGTCATGCGCTGACCGATCTTGATGCCGCCGGGACGATCCAACTCTTCGGCCTGCGCCACCATCACTGCGGCCATCGCCGCTGCAAACAGGATCTTTTTCATTTTATATATTACCTTTTAAATCAATTCTGGTTCTGGTAGCCCGTGGGTTCGATCGGCATATCGGGCGTAAGCGGAGGGTTGTCTCCGCTATTCGACGTAGGCGCCCAAGGAGCATCCTTGCCATCAATCTTGAATTCCGGCGTGACCGGTCTGGTGGACTCCACCATCGACATGGTATTCAACGGATCGCTGAACTGGGCCATGACGCGATCGGTGAAGTCGCTTGACATAGCGGTAAATCCGCCGGAACCCACCGTTTCCATCGCGATATCGGACAGCATGGCATCCGTCAGCTGCGGGCCGGTAGCCCGGAGAGAAACCAAAACCGCCTCTTCATATTGCGGCTGGTCGCCAGCATCGGTGACGCCCAGCATGGGATCGTACGTCTGCACCTGATTGTTGGCGCCGAGCGCGGCGGGAATCCATTCGCCACGCGCCTTGCTCTGGTCTTCCGGAGCGAAGTTTGAAGTGAGGGTATCGGAAAGATCGGCCGGCGAACCGTTGGAAGCCTTGACCAGCATCAGCACCGCGAAGGTGTTCCTCACGGCCGCGTCCGCACCGCCCGCCGTAGCAGACTGAACCTTCTCCATCACCGCCTTGGATACCTCCACGAACTGCGCATCGGTGAAGGTGACGGCCGGATCTGCCGCCCGGTTCAAGAGCTCCGCGCCGAAGTTTTCGTTGATGACCGTCAACGCTTCCGGCGAGACGGTGGCGAACGTCTGCGCCACCAGCGCGGTCAGATTGCCGGGCGCCGCATTCTGGATCGCCGCGCGGTTGGCCGCCAAAAACATGGCCGCCCGCTCGTCCGCGCCAACTCCGGGCATCGTGTCGATGGCGGTGTTGACCGTGGCGAGGAACGTAAGCTGATCTTCCGCCGAAAGCTTGCTCATGATCTCGGCCATCTTGGCCGGATCCTGCGCCGCATCGGACACCTGCTCGAGCGCCGCCTGGAGCGACATGGTTTCGCGCGCCTTGCCGTTGCCGTTGGTCTGGGCCATGACGCCGGCGGCCATCACCGCCGCGAGCCCCGCAACCATAAGATATTTCAGTGTTTTCATAACGTGTTCCTTGTTTGAAATCGTTCCTTAGTACCAAGTCTCCGGCACATACACCACATCGCCCGCCTTGAGCACGATGTCGCGGTCGAAGCGGCCATCCTCGCCGATCTCGCGCAGATCCACCTTGATGCGGCTCTGGCGCCCTTCCTTGTCGCAACGCGTGACCACGATGCGCGTCTTGTCGGCGAACGGCTTGAGCCCGCCCGCCAGCTGCAAAACCTTGGTGATGGTAAGATCCATCGTGGGCGGCATGTTCACCGGGCCCTGCACCGCCACCTCGCCCATCACCGTAACCGTTCCCCAAGGACTTACGCCTTTGGGATCGTACTTGCCGAAACTCACCAGCACCTGCGGCTGGCGGATGTACACCGAATAGGCTTTGACCAGCTTCTGCTTGAGCGCGTCCAACGTAAGGCCGTCGCACGCAATCGGATCCTGCAGCAGATAAGGAATGGTGATCTCGCCGTTCTGGTCCACCAGGAGGACGAACTCCTTCGGCTGCGTGGATGCGGTGCCCACCGTGATTGAGAGCGTCATGCCCTGACCGATCCTGGGACCATCCCAATATTTGGCCACGGCGGAAGCATCCACCTGTTCGAAATCGCTGTCGAACCAAGACTTGATGTCATGGTACACCGCAGCACACCCGCTGGCAGATACTACCAACGCCAAGAGCAGAGCCAAGCCTGCAAACTGGAATATTTTTTGCATTCGCGTTCTATTATATCATAAATCGTGATTAAAAGTCAATAGCTATTTTGCGCTCTTCCGAATTTTCTTTTCCGTGCCAAAACCGGACATGCCGGGCGTTTCCAGGTATGAGACTCCCCGCCCGCTCCGGCCACTCCACCACGATGATCGCCCCCCGGGCGCGGAAATCGTCCCATCCAAGATCGAGAACGTCCGCCTCCGAATTAAGCCGGTAAAGGTCCATGTGCACCATAGTTCCGTGCTCCTGAACGATACAGAACGTGGGCGATACAACCCGCCCCGGCACGCCCAAAGCCTTGGCCAGCCCTTGCGTGAACGTAGTCTTGCCCGCGCCCAGATCTCCTTCGAGGCATACCACATCGCCCGGACGAAGCGTGGCCGCGAGCGCCGCCGCGAGCGCCCACGTCTCCTCCACGCTTTGTACCGTCACCTCGCGCATCATGCGAGAAGCCCCTCCCGGTCGAGTTCGCGGAAGCAATCCTTCACGTATTCGGGATAGAACGCCGAGGAATGCGACATAATGGTCAGATTCGGGATGTCGCCGCCGACGAGCGTGTCGCCCGCTTCGGGAGGCTCGCGACCGATCACGTCCAAAATCGCCCCTGCGATCTTTCCGGACTGGAGCGCCGTTTTGAGCGCCATTTCGTCGATGGAGTTCCCGCGCCCCACGTTGATGACTACGCACCGCTCGGGCAGCGCCGCGATTACCGACCCGTCCACCAGGTTGTCGGTGCCGGTGTCGGAAGGAAGCACGCACACGAGCCAATCGGAGTCGCGCACCTCGTCCTTCAGGGTATGGAAGTTCTTCCTCCCTATTCCGGCCACCCTCACGCCGAGTTTCTCGAGGAGCGCACCAATCGACTTGCCGATCTTGCCGTAACCGAGGATCGTCGCCTTAGTTCCGCCCAAACGATAGCACTTGTCGCCCAGCTCCGTCCGCTCCCACACCTTCCGGCCTGGACGCCTCAACACTCCGCGGCACCAGGCAAGCATGTACCCGAGCACGCTCTCGGAGATGGCCGCGCCGTGAAAGCCGCCAAAATGGATTTTAACCCCTTCGGGACCCGAAAGCGGCACGAGTTCGCGTCCGGCAGATGGCGTGGCCAGCACCCGGAGGCGCTTGGCCATCCGGAACCATTCGGGCTTGAAGTGCCAAACTATCGCATGCGTGGCGTCTTCCAGTTCCCGCAGAAATTCCGCATCGTCCCGGGCGCGCACCACCTGACTGCCCGCCGGCGCAAGGCCCCTCAATGCCGCAAGTGCTTCCGCGTCCACGCGGAAGCACTGCACGGGCCACTCCAGATAAACCACGTACTTATTCATCCAGCTTTCCTTTGTACACCACGCGACGCACCTTCCCCACCGACGTCCGCTCGAGCGGCTCGGGGCTCACCACCACCTTGCGCACCCGCTTGTAGTCCGCCAGCTCCGCCGTCCGCTCCTGCACGCGCTTCTGCATCAGTTTCTCGAGCTCCGCCCCTGTCGGCACGGACCCGAGCTCCGCCTTGAGCACGTCTTCGTTCGGATAGACGATCGCCCCCACGTATTCGCCCGGCACCCCGCTCTTCGTGTAACCCACCACGATCACGTCCTGCACGCCCTGGTCCTTGACGATGGAATTCTCCACCTCCTCGGGGTAGATGTTCTTCCCCTCGCGGTTTACGATCAGCGCCTTCTTCCTACCTCTTATATATATATCGCCGTCTTCGTCGATGGAGGCCAGATCGCCCGTCATCAGCCACTCGCCGTCGAACGACTCCTTCGTGGCCTTTTCGTTGCGGAAATACCCCTTCATCACGTTGGGGCCCTTTACCTGCAACTCGCCCACGCCCGCCTCGTTCTTGTCGGCAAGCCGGATCTCGATCCCCGCGCACGGCTTGCCGATCGTACCCGTCTTGCGCGACATATAGGTGGTAACCGACACCACCGGCGCGCATTCGGTAAGCCCGTATCCCTCGAAAAACGCCACGTGCAGCTTGCGGAACATCTCGATCACGTGCTTGGGGCACGGCGCACCGCCGGTGATCATGACGCGCAGCTTACCGCCCAGCTTCATCTTCACCATATGCATCACGGGCCCCCGGATGCCCAGTTTCAGAAGGATCCGCGCCGCCTTGTTCTTCTTGAGCGCCTCGTCGATTTTGTCGTAAAGCTTCTCGCAGAGGAGCGGCACCGACATGAAAATGGTGGGCTGGAGCTCCTTGACGTCGCGCCCGACCGTCCGCAAAGACTCGCAGAAATACATGGGGCACCCCACGAGAAGCGACAGGCAGAAGTTGGTCGAGAAACTGAACGCATGGAAAAGCGGCAGCACCACGAAGAGCGAATCCTTGGCACTGATGAAATCACGGCCCTCGGCCGTACCCTGGGTGAATACGTCCAGCGCGCCCAAGATGTCGGTATAGAAATTGTCGTGGGTGAGCATGGCGCCTTTGGGCTTGCCGGTGGTGCCGCTCGTGTAGATGATGGAGGCGATGTCGCCATCCTTGGCCCGGTTCTCACGGTACCACTCGCCCCCGCCCGACACCCTGAGGTCCTCGAAATCGTAAACGTCGACCTTGCCGATCTTCTGCCCCGTCTTGATAGCGCCGTCGGTAATCACGATCGCCCGCAGCTTCGGCAGCCGGGGAGCGATGTTCACCATCATCTTGATGTGCGCGCGGTCGGTCGTCACCACCACCGCCTCGGAGTTCTCGAGAATGTACTGCGTCTCGTCATCGCGCAGCTTGGGATCCATCGGCACCACGCTCACGCCCGCGCCCGCCTGCGCCAGATAGCACTCCGTCCACATGGGGCTGTTGCCGAGAATGATGGCCGTATTCTCCTTGCCGGGACGCACGTTGAGCACCGTCCCGTACCCTTCCGCCAAATCCCGCACCCGCGCCAGATACTCCCGCCAGGTGCGCGTCTTCCACACCTTATCCTCGCTCCACTTGAGCGCAATGCCGTCGCCATTCTCCGCAGCGTTCTTCTCCAGCAGGTCTCGTAGTGTCATAAAGAATTTCCTTGTTTTCGGATGGTTGTGATATATTATAACATATTCCCAAGCCAAATGTCAAGCATTTTCTGCCCCCAAGAATGCCATGAACGATCAGAATCCGGCATCGAACAGCGGAGGCGCCAGCAGGATTTTTTCGTTCGGATGGAAAGTGTAGTCGGCCGACGGCACCACTTTCGACAGCGCGGAGAGAAACGCGGAAGTGACCGCCACGCGGGACGTCTGTTTGGTGTTGACCCTCACCGTCACCTTGTCCGGACGTATCAGCGACAGCCTGACCGGCAGCTTCCCGGGGTTGGCGCGAATGGCCTCCGCCAGCTTGAGCGCCTTTTCCTGCGAGTCGGGCGTGCCGTATTTAAGCCGTATCTCCAGTGCATCGGAAACGAACGGCATGGCGTCCTCGAGCGGATACACCTCGCGCGCGGTGAAGTTGAGATCCCCCAACGCAGGATGCTCCTTGGCCGCCTTATCGTCCTTTTCGTAATTGATCCGGTAGCCGAGTTCACCCGCCACATACACCAGCTTATCGACGCAATTCTCCACCTTTTCGCCGTATTTCTGCCAGCATTTGGCGAATGCGTACACGCTCACGGTAGCGCTGCCGTCATCCAGTTCCAGAATGGCCCACTTGGCGCCCGGTTCTCCATTGGGGCCGGGTTTGCCGTTCTTGACGGAAATGGAGTTGACGATACCCACCATCCTCAGCGGCAACTGCTTGAGTCCCCGCTTGTCCTTGAGATGAGGATTGGCCTTCTTGCGCCAGGCATCCACCTTTAACGGCTCCACGAGCTTGTCGAAATACTCCGGAGTAAACAGCTCGACCGCCTTGTGCGCGTTGAGTTCCTTCAAGGTTTTGGCGCAGGCGCTGATGGGATGGCCGGAAATGTAGACCCCCAGCAGTTCGCGCTCGGCCTTGAGATCTTCGGACGGAACGAAAGGCGGGAAATCGACGAGTTCGTCATCCGTCCACTCTTCCTGGCGGCCCTCGCTCAAGACATCGAAGAACGTGGCCTGCGAAGTGTCGGTCTGGCGGTTCTTGGCCTGGACTTTCTTGAGCACCTTCTCGATATTGCCGAAAAGCTTGGCGCGGTTGGGCTCGAGCGACGAAAAGCAGCCCGTGCGGGTCAGGTTCTCCAGTACGCGCTTGTTGACGGCGCCGGTGCCGGCAAGCCGCATGCAGAAATCCATGAAGCTCTTGTACGGACCGTTCTTGCGGCGTTCCTCCACTATGAGTTCGCCTGCCGCCCCCACGCCCTTGATGCCGGAAAGCCCGTAACGGATGCCCTTCGAATCCGGCGTCGGCACGAAACGCGCGCCCGACTCGTTCACATCCGGCAGCATCAGCTTGAGATCCATCTCCTGGGCCTCGGCCACGAAGCCGGGGAGTTTGTCGAAATTGCCGATTTCGGAGGAGATCTGGGCGCACATGAATTCGGCCGGATAGTGCGCCTTCATGTAGCCGGTCTGGTAAGCCACCCAGGCATAGCATACGGCATGAGACTTGTTGAAAGCGTAGGACGCGAACGCGCGCCAGTCGTTCCAGATCTTGTCGATAAGCTGCCGGGCCTTGGCTTCGTCCGCGAATTCGCCCACCCGGAACTCCTTGTTCTCGAGGCAACCTTTCTCGAACTGCAGTTTCAGGCTTTCCATCACCTTTATCTGCTTCTTGCCCATGGCCTTGCGGAGCTTGTCCGAATCGCCGCGCGAAAAGCCGCCCAAAAGCCGCGACAAAAGCATCACCTGTTCCTGATAGACGCAGATGCCGTACGTATCCTTCAGATACTTCTCCATCAGCGGATGGTCGTAGATTATCTGCTCTTCGCCCTGCTTGCGCCGGACGAACGCGGGGATGTAGTCCATGGGGCCCGGACGGTAAAGCGCGTTCATGGCCACCAGATCCGTCAATTTCTCCGGCTTGAGGGCGATAAGCCACTTCTTCATGCCGTCGGATTCGAACTGGAACAGTCCCGTAGTCTCGCCCCGGCCGAATAAAGCGTAAGTCTCCGGGTCGTCGTCGGGGATGAGATCCGGATCGAGCGTGATCCCGCGCTCCTTCAAGAGCTCCACACACTCCTTCTCGACCGTGAGCGTCTTGAGCCCCAAAAAGTCCATCTTGAGGAGCCCCACCGGCTCCACGAAATGGCCGTCGTACTGGGTGGTGAGCAGCGACTCCCCCTCCGTCGGCTTCACGGGCAAAGTCTCGATCAGCGGATCGCGGCTGATGATCACTCCGCACGCGTGCACGCCCGGCTGACGCATACCGCCCTCGAGCTTCATCGCGCGCTCCATCAGCAGATGCACCGTCTTGTCCGGCGAATTGATGGCGGCGGCGAGATCTGACGACTCCTTCTCCGCCTTCGCGAACGTTATCTTGGGCGTGTCGGGCACGTAGGAGGCGAGCTTGTTGGTGTCCGCGAGCGGATACTCCATCACGCGCCCCACATCCTTGATGACGCTTTTCGCGGCCATCTGTCCGAACGTGATGATGTGCGCCACATGGTCCTGGCCGTACTTCTTCGTCACGTACTCCAGCACCTTGGCGCGGCCGTCGTCGTCGAAGTCCACGTCGATATCCGGCATGGAAATGCGGTCGGGGTTCAAGAAGCGCTCGAACAGCAGATCGTACTTGAGCGGATCCACGTTCGTGATCTTGAGCGCGTAGGCCACCGCCGCCCCGGCCGCCGAACCGCGTCCCGGCCCCACCCAAACCCCCATCTTGCGGGCGGCGTCGATATAGTCGTGCACGATCAGAAAGTAGCCGGGAAAGCCCATCTGCTTGATGACGTTGAGCTCTAAATCAAGCCTTTCCTTCACCTGGTCGGGAAGCGGATTCCCCCAGCGTTCGTACGCGCCATTGTAGACGAGATACTGGAGATAGTCGGCCTCCAGCTTGATTCGGCGCACCTTTTCGATCCCCTTGAAGCGATCGAACTTGTCGAACTCGGCGCGCAAGGCGGCTTCGTCGTATTTCCTGGCGTATTCCTCCTCGGTGCCGAAGCTTTCGGGAATGGGATACTTGGGCATGATGGGATCGGAATCGAGTTCGTACTCCTCCACCATGTCGGCCACTTCCCGGGTGGCGTCGATCGCTTCGGGATGGTCGGAGAAGAGTTCGCGCATCTCCTCCTCGGTCTTGAAGTATTCCTGTCCCGTGTAGATGAGCCGTCCGGGGTCGCTCAGTTTCTTGCCGGTCGAAAGCGCCAGCAGGACATCGTGCGAATCGTCGTCGTCGCGTTCGATGAAATGGACGTCGTTGGTGGCTATCACCCGGATGCCCAGTTTCTTCCCCAACGCGAACATCGCGTTGTTGACGTGCGTCTGGCGGGCGTAGAGCTGATGGAAATCCTCGATCGCATCGGCCGGCAGATTCCCCTTCGACATGTCGCCGGGGCCGCCCTCGCCCTTGCCGTAGGGATGCAGCATCACTTCGAGCGAATAGTCGGAGCCGAACACCTCGTGATAGCGGCGCGCCACCTCTTCGGCCTTGGCGGGATTGTTGCCGCCTTTGGGACCGTTGTCCAGCCAATACGCCACCTCGCCGAAAATGCAGGCCGACGAACAGTGAAGCCCCTCGTGGTACTTCTTCAACAATTCGAAATCGATGCGCGGATGGCGGTAGAAGCCGTCGATGAACGCGTAGGATACGAGCTTCACCAGATTGTGGTAGCCCGTAAGGTTCTTGGCGTGGAGTATGAGATGGTGCGCCCGGTCGTCCTGCCCGCGATACTTCATGTCGCCGGTGTGGGTGATGTAGGCCTCGCACCCCAGAATCGGCTTGATGCCCTCCTTGCGGCAGGTGTCGTAGAACGCCTTGAGCGCGTAGAGGTTGCCGTGATCGGTCACCGCGAGCGCCTTCATCCCCAGCGACTTCGCCTTGTTGACGAGCGGCGCGATCTGGCACTGGCCGTCCAGCAGCGAATAGGTGGTGTGGAGATGGAG
>CAMZDY010000008.1 GCA_947305585.1 uncultured Verrucomicrobiota bacterium
GTCTGCCAGATAGCCTGCAGACACGAGTTAATTAGCTCCAGTATTAATCTGAATTGTAAAATCGCAAGCGAGTTGAGGAATAATCTAATCGACTTGAGGAATTAGATTGTTTGAGCCGTCATTTAGTGGCGGCTTTAATGCTTTTTAAGCGCGCCTAAAACGACATAAAAAAGCCCCGGAAGGATCACTCCAACCGGGGCTGCATCTTATCAAATATTAGCCGTCAATTAACAACTCCGATCCTTTATTGCGTCCCATACTTTTTGTAATTTAGCCATTGCGCTTTTGATATGTTGATGGGAAAACCAATTCTCATGTATGAGGTAGTAGATCGCCAAGTCAGTTTCGCGCTCGGCTTGCTTTAAATTCAGCAAGATTGTCTTAGTGGTCATCCCTGCACCTCCCGCCTTTTCAGCTTTTTGCAGACCGCCAGCCCGAGCAGGCATATCGACAGGCCAACGAAATAATTAAAGTCTCTACGCCCTAAGGCCACCCCTGCTCCTATGCTGAATATTTTGAATAGGCGTTCAACGCCGCCATCAGTAAGTCGATCGAGCCTTTCCATAAACCTTTCCATCATCCCTGCACCTCCCTCACGTTCCGGAGCTCATAGAATGCGCTTGGATAGAAGATAGACCCATAACAATGCCCCTCGTCATCTGCCCACACCTGGATGCCATACGAGCTATCCGGGTGCTCGCATGTAGAATGCACCCTAAACCAGGCGGCCGGGCAACCATCCGGGAGAATGGCGAGCGCGCGCATTTCGGCCTCATACTGCTTCGTATTATCGAACACCTTAACCACGCTGCACCTCCTTGTCGCCAAAATCAAACTCATAGCGGCCCCAGTTCTGCGGCGGTCGGTTGCGTAGTTCGAACGGCACGTCAAATCTAGTGCATGAAAGCACCTTGAGCGCGCTAACCTGGCCCTTGTCGCCGCCTGCGTACTCTTGCAGCTCCCTCTTAGTTATCCCGGTGTCTCGCCGATCCCACATCTGCATGGTTGCGAGCTTCCACACCAGCTCGGCCGAGCTTGTTATCTTAACCACAAACGTCACCATTCCGGTAATCTTGCCCACTGGCGCGCTTTCATAGATAAACATCGGCTCCAGTACTGGCGGTGGCGCCTTCCGGAACTCCCAATGCTTCTTGCCCTCGTAAATCGCCTTGGCGTACTCCGGCTTGATGGCCATTACAATTATCTTCTTTTTCATGCCGCCATCTCCCGCGCCTTCAGGCGCTTGACCTGCTTATTGAGCGCCGCCAGCACCTTGCGCAGCTGTTGCAGCGAGCAATCGCTGTAATCCCAGCCGCACCCGCGCGCCACCACGCACCCGAGCTTCCGCGCCAGTGCCTCCACATACGGCCGCACCTCGCCCACGCCCACGATCTTTTGCGCCGCCGCCTCGATCTTGTGGCGCATCCGCCCCCAATCGCCCTGGCCAAAAGAAATCGCCCGCTCCCAGTTCCCGGCATCGCTCTCGACCCGCTGCATCACGCGGTCGAACCCGCTCAGCCCGTCCACATCGCGCAGGCTTTCCACGCCCGCTTCCTCGCGCAAAACGCGCTTGCGGTACTCCTCGCGCTCCTCGTGCGCGGCCAAGCCCTGTTGGCGGCAGGCGGCCGAAAAGCTCCGCCAAAACCGCCGCATCTGCATTCCCGAAATCGGCTTCATGTCGCTCTCCTTTCCTTTTTACGCCTCGACCGGCCAGCAGTCGGCAATATCCAGCCGGATCGGCTTGAAATCGTCCTCTACGCGCGCGCGCACGCCTACATATAAATAGCGCTTGCCTTTCTGCGCCGTCATGGCCTCGCGCAGAATCGCTGCGCCCTCGTTCCAGCCCGCGTCGTTCACCCGGAGCGATAAGAGCTCGGTGATTTTTGACCGGCTCAAGAAGCCCTTCGAATCCACCTTGAAAGCGGCTTCCACCAGCTTCTTCACCACATACGCCTTATCGCCCAGCCCGCCGAGCTCCTTGGCCACGTAGCCCATCATCAGCTCGCGCGCCCGGATAACCCGCTCGTCCAGGCTAATCGAATAGCTTTGCCGGATCCCGGCTTCCACCAGCCCGTCAAAGCTCCTGGCCGCAAAGTTCCCCTTGGCGCCCAGGCTTTCCTTCGCGCCGGCCAGCACATTAAGTTCGCCGATCGCAAACTTTACCACTTTCTCCAGTACTTCCCGGGCCTCCAAGAACGCTTTGCGGATCTTGAGCACCGTCTTGTCCTTCTGCTTGTCGTACATAGAGACGTACTGCACCGGCACGTCGTTGCCGCGCGCATCGCGCATCGTTTTCATCGGTTTGTTAGCCATGGTATTTTCTCCTTTGTTGATAGGTTGATAAAGTTGTTGACATCAATAGTCGTTGTCCGGCACGGCCATCGCCGCATACGCTTCGCAAACGGCGTCGAAACCATCCCAGCTCACCGCCTCGCCGCGCCGCGTCGCCAGCGCGTTCGCCTTGCGCAGGTACTTGATGTATTTTCCCAGCCCGCTTTCCCGCAGCATCTGCTTGATCCGCTTCAGCGTCTCGCCCGTAGGAGGCTCCAGCTTGAAGCTCTTGGCGATCGTATTGATGTCCTTCAGCTTCGGGATGTCCGGCGTGGCAAACTCGATCAATCCCCGCCTCCGGAACTGGTCGAAAAGCTTCTTGTCCTTGCCATTCCAAAGGAGCTCGCGCCCAACCGGCGTAGCGCACATCACAATCCCGCAGCCGGTGCGATCGTGCACCTCGCGCAAGTACTCCATAATCGCCACCGCGTTATTCTCGCCGCTCGTGATCAGCGCCTGGTGGAACTCGTCCACTATCAAGCACCGCTCGCTGGTAAGTGCATCGATGATCCGCTGTTCCAGTACGTCCAGCCGGTTCACTGTCGCATAGACGTTGCACGCCATAGCAAGCTCTCGCACCACTCGCGACTTCGCCCAGCCGCTCCCCAGGCGCAGATACTTGGTCCTCCCGTGGTTATGGGTTTGCTGATAATGCAGCAAGCACGTAGTCTTTCCGGATTGCGAAGCCCCAAAGATAAATGCCGGCATACCGTCATTGACCGCGCTATCGCAGATGGCCTCGATCTGGTCGTAAAGCCACGTCCGGATGAACTCCCGGCCGCCTTCCTCGATGCGCCTGCGCTCGGCCGCCACAAACGTTGCGCACTTCTTGACGATGCCGGCATAGCTTGCGCCGTAGGTGCCATAAAGCATACCGTTTACCATCGCCGGGCTCACGTCCAGCTTCTTGGCAAGCGCCGACTGGCTCAAGCCGTGCTCCTTCGCATACGAGTAGACGGAGTGCAGTACTTCCGCATCCTCGCTGGTGATTTCTCCCTCCTCGATCAACCGGTTCAGCGTCTTTTGATACTGTGCCCCGTTGACCGTGATACCGGACGATGGCTGGATGCCGCCCAGGTTCTTTGTTTCGTTGGCTTGTTCGCTCATTTTTTACTCCTTTTTTGGTTGATTAATGGACCATGACGTCTCGTAAAAATTGACTGGGGTCGGCCTTCAAAGTCCGCTCCCTCGTGGTGGCTGCACCGCCGCCGAACTGCCGCGCCTCGGCCGCTTCCAGCACCACCTTGTTCCACGCCAGCTTCGCCGTCTGCTCGGCCGCATCGCTCACGTGCCGCGCCTTCATCGGTGCAGTCATCATCGCGATGTCCCTGAACTTCTCGCCGGCCGCCTTGCGGATCGCCTCCTGGTCGCCCCAGAATGCGCGCGTCGCCAGCTGCGCGATCCCGAGCACATTGTCGTTCTCGTCGCACAGCCAAAGCTTCTCGCTCAAATCCCCCCACGGGCAAAAATACGCCCGCACCTCCGTGCCCGGCGTCAGCCAATGCGGGATCCCCGCCCGGTCTACGTACTGCGCCACGAACACGCGCTTTTCGCCCGGGAAATAATCCTTGTCGGTGAAGCTAATCGTGCGATCCTGCGCCACCTTCAGAATCTTCGCGTCCCTCGGATCCATAAACGCCGGATATTCGATCGCCGGCACGCGCACCAGGTCGCACAGCCCGCGCCGCCAAACCTCCTTGCGGCTCATATTTTCCATCCGCGCGAGCGCCTCCGGATTCTGCCGCACCACCGCGCGCACCGCCAGCTTCTCGGCGTCCGTCATGCCCTCCAGCGCGCTCACCGGCAACCACGGCGACGACTCGCTCAAACGGAACTCCTGGATCTGGTTGTTCTGCCAGCCTTCCAGCCGGTGGTCGCGCCGGTCCATTACCGCATCTTCGATCGCCGCGAACGCCTGGCGGAACTGGTCGAAAGTCAAATAAGGCAGCTCCAAAATCTTCAGAATATCTTCCGGCAGCTTGAGATCGTCCACCTTCGCCAATACGCCCTCGGCATACTTCTCCTGCGCGGCCGCGCTTTCGTGGTAGTGCGCCGCGTCTCGGCCCCGGTTGCCCAGGAGCGAAGCCGAAGCGTTATGGAGGATATTATGGCTGCCTTCGCACAGGCTTTTGAACCGGGGATTGCCGCCCGCGTTGCCGATAAACATTCCCTTGTGCGCCGGCGTATTCATCCGGCCGCTCGCCTCGAAATGGATCTTCTGACCCCAATACGGAATGCCGGCGATCCGCCGCTGCACGTTCTCCCGGATCGCCGTGGTGCCGCGCTCCAGAATGAACCGCACGCCGTCCCGGTGAAAGCCCGTCCGGATGCACACGAACGCCAAAGCGCTGCGGAACTGAAACTCATTGAGGTTTTCGCCTTTCACGCGGCCGGTCTTTTCGTCCACCCGGTTGAACCTCGGCTTCATGAAGCTGCCCATCTTGAACGCGCTCGCCACGTCGTAAAAAGCGAACTCCAGCGGCTGGAACAGCCCCTTGACGCCCGGCGCGAACACGTTGATATTGTGCCAAACGTCGTCCGCCTGGTAGATGGCGCCCACCGGCAGATTCTTTCCGGTCTTGGGATCCACGCGGCTGCGGATCACGCTCAGCGTATACTTGCTGGCCGCGAACTGTCCCTGGCGGTTCCAGGCAATGTTCATGAGATGCGCCGGGTCCTTGTCCAGCATCTTCATCAAATTGCCGTACGTCCAGCCTTTGGGAATCCACCCGGCCGGACACATCTCCGGCACTTCCTCGTACGGGAACTGCGCGCGCCACATATCCCGCCACGTGCCGAACTGGAACGCCACACCTGCGCGGAAGTCCCGCATGAACGCATCATAGCCGCCCTTGCTCGTGTTCTTGTCGAGCTCGATGTACCGCTTGAAATCGTCCAGCGCCTGGTGCAGCGATCCGTGTTTCTTTACCTTCCGGCCATCCGCCAGACCTAGCACGCCGTGTTCGCGCCAGGCGTAATACATGCGCTCGAACGTCTTAAGCGGGATTCCTTCCTGCCGGGCGATGATGGCCCTTAATTGCATGACGTTTCCGCTCGCGCCTGCAATCTCCCGCATCCGCGCATCCAGTCTTGATACGCGCATGCGTTCGTCGAAGTCGCTGATCATTTCGTAATCGCTGTATTCCATGGTTTTACTTGCCTTTGATAACTCTTGTCCGGATGAACTCCAAGAACGAGTTCCGGAATATCGAATAGACCTTTTTCTCCGTCGCTCCGCTCGATCGGTTAAGCACCGAAAACTTCCCTTCGTCGATCCAATTGTAGATCACGTTTTCGTCCACCCCCAGCGCCGTTTTGATGTCATAGACTTTCAAGAACGGCGTGGACGGCAGCGCGGAGATGATGCTGGCCATTTCCTTATCCGTCAGGAAAGGCTTGTCGCTCAAGGCGACGAACATATCAACTTCGCGGAAGCCCATCGTTTAAGCCTCTCTTAAACGTCGATCGCTTCGTCGTTAACGCGCTTTTTAAGGGCGCTTACCAGCGGCTCTAGCGTCTTGAGATACATATCCGCGAGATTGTAATCGAGGAGCGCCGCCATTTCCGGCAGTACCTTGGGGATCTTCGCAAACACTTTCGCCCACGCCATCGCCGCATTGTCCTTGGGATCCCGCCTCAGGTGCTGGTAGCTTTCCAGGTTCTCGCCCGGCTTCCGCCCGGCCGACCCTTGACCCATCTGCGCCATCATGATCAGGAACTTCCGGCGGCTCGTCCCTTCCAGGAAAAGCGTGTCGCGTTTCTGTATGAGCGCCTTCGATAGCGTCACCTCCTGGCCGCGCTCGTTGAAGTAGCTCGTCATACCTAGGAGCGCCGCCGCGCCTTTATTGCCGCCTCCCAGCGCCGCCACGCCTTTCTTGTACATGTTCCAGCACGTCGCCACGGTACTGTAATTCAGTTCCGGCGCCTCTTCTTCCATAATAGCCTTGAGCCCCAAACTGCCCGGCCCCGTGTGAGGACTTCCCCAGGCCTCGAAAAGATCTTGCGCCGCCTTGCCCAGGCTGAGGGCCGAGCGCACCCATTCGCCCGTCGCTTGCCCGAACGCCTGGTAGGCGCTCTTGATATTCTTGGTTGCCGTTGCCCGGTCGGCTGCGGGAACTATCGCGTTGCTCATATTTCCTTAGCCCTCCACCTCGACGCCTTCGTTGATTGCAAAGCAGGCCCACGCGCAGATCGCGAGATCCCTGAAGATACCCATTATGCCTTTGAATGTTTTCATGTTATTCTCCTTTGAGTGATTCAATAATTTCCTTGACGATAGTAATTATAAACATTACAGTCGCACCGATAGCCCCAGCCCCTATGGCGATATGGCCAATCTTGTCGATCATCTGGTCTATCATACCGCCTCCTTTTTCGCCTTCTTGTTGGCGCGTTTACGGATGCAGCGGCCGCTCCAACTCCGGAGGCCATTGAAAATGCCGGTGGCCATCTTGCGCACCATGTGGCCGCTCCAGTCGTCCGGAGCTTCGAAGACGGCCGGCTTGTACGCTTTATCGTGCTTGTGGATCTCCACGGCTATCATGTTTTCGCACCGCGACACGCGCAGGTGCAATCCTTCGCCGGCATCGTCGCAGCCGATTATCATCTGGCCGCCGCAGCTTAGCTTGTTCAGTTTGGCTTGATCGCTCATTATTGTACTCCTTTGGTTTTGGTTATTCGGCAATCACCTTGCCGTTTTTGATTGCAAAGCCCATCCGCTGCAACCGGCGCGCAAGCGTCTCGTTCGCCTTAAGCGAGCCGTGCAGTACTCTTGAAAGATGCTCGCGCGAAACGCCTAGCCGCCGGGCCGTGGTTGTCACCCCCGTAAACACTAGCCGCTGTTGCAGGCCTCTTTTTCTTTTCATCACTTTTCTCCTTGCATTTATCACAGGTTTGTGGTATAATATCCGCCATCACGATGTGACAATGGGTATTATACCACAAATGAACTAAGAAAGTCAAGAGCAAATGCAGACATTTTTAGAGCGATTGAGCGAGTGCAGAGGTGCGATGAGCGTATCTGCTTTTGCGCGTTTTCTTGGAATGAACCAGAAAACATTGGATATGTATATCAAAGGCGAGCGCAAACCGTCGGTCGAATTAGTCCAGGCTGTTTGCTCTAAGTGCGGTCGCTCTGCCGACTGGTTGCTAGGCCTTGCGACCCGTTCGACAAAAAATGAGCAAGAGCAAATGAACTGGAAATCTCGCGCAACGGTCGCTGAGAAAAAACTTGATAAGGTCAACAAAGCCCTAGGACACGCGCTTAAAGGTTTTGAGGAACTGCAAGAAGCAGTGAAGTAACTGCCATCATATAGGTGTACTATGATCGATCGCCATCTTGTTTTTCGTTTTAATCTAACCCCAGACGCAACACGGGTCTTTTGTACCACGGTGTCGGATTATGCTTCTTTTGAACGATGCTATCGCGATTTATTCCCGCATCGAAGGCCTAGGAAATTGGTTTTGCGCCGTTTGTTCGACTTGTTTATAGCTATAAGCAAAACCCGAATATTGTTTTGCATGAATCACTTACGTGCTTTCAAGGATTCCTTGCCTCAATTTCAAAACAGGCCAATGACATATTTTCTGAATGATCTCGAAACCCTTCATGCCATGGGAGTTCTCAATATATATAGTTCAGTAGAATCATTGAAGCAGTCACAACAAACTGACATTGCAATACACAAATCTTGGGGTACACCAGCAGAGCATATTGAACTGATAAAGGCGGCTTACGATGATGAAATAAAGAAGGAATTAGAGAAGCCTATGCCTCCTTCTTGGCCAAACGTATAATTGCCTGCAAACACTTCAAGTCTTACGAGTAAGCGCCAGCCTAATGACTGGCGCTTTCTTATTTACATAGACACTCGTTTTTTAAGAATAGCGATCCGACTATTTTCATGACTGTAAATATAATTTTGCCAGCTGCAAAAGTTGTGATTTCCTGAAAAGGGGAAATGCACGCGAGGCCCGCGCGGCGACCTCAAAGTGTGTGAGAACGCAAACACCACTGGTGTTTGCGTTCTATATTTTTCCCTTGTTGTCCCGTGCTTCCCGCGTGTCCTTTGTCCCGTTTCCCGTTTCCCGATTTTATGCTATACTATGCGCCGAACTAGCCCAAAAAGGCGAAGTCGCTCAACATATACCAGGCCTGGCCCCCCTGGCTCCTAAAACGGGCCCCAAATTTGAAGGACTAAACGATGGAAATGGAAACAGTAGGAATCGCGGTAGGCGCCGGGTCGCTCGGTGCCATCCTCTCGTTCCTCGGTAATCTCGTGCCGGCATGGCTCAAGCAGAAGCGCACGATCGAACCCCAGCCCCTCGCCGTCGAAAAGCAGCGCACCTATATCACCACCAGCGAGTGCAACCGGCGTATGTGTGAGCACACCGCCGAAATCAACAAGCTGCGCGAGGCGGTGACCGGCAACCAAATCGCGCTCATGACCAAATTGGACGAGTTCGATAGCCGCGCCGAAGCCCGCTCCAAAGCCATCCACGACCGCATCGATCCCCTGGTCTCCTCCATTTCCAAGAACGAAGGCAAAATGCAGCTCGTCGAGCAAGCCTTCCTCAAATCGACCTTAGGAGGCAAGAAATGACCAACCCCGTTCTTAATACCACCATCCTGCAGATCCTTTCCCGCGTCGGCGGTCTCAAGGAAAAGACGCTGCAAAACGAGACTTCGATCCTGATGGATCGCCCCAATCTTACCACCGTCGAGTTCGAAGATGCGCTGCATTTCCTCCGCGTCCGCGACCTTGTGCGCGTCGAAACGCTCCTCCTGGGCGACAAGTTCTATTCGATTACCCCGCGCGGCGAGGCCGCTTTGGAGGGCGCTTGATGCAGATTCGCACGGATAGCTGGGCCAGCGCGCTCACGGAAGCGCAGCAGTGGCAGCTCTATTACCGCTCCCGGCAGATGCCCTGGAACGTGGCCGCCGACTGGGCCGCCAAGGAATTTCATCTTCCATCTCCTCCTCCGCGCACGTCGTTCTATCGCTTCTTGTCTGCGATGCGCAAGGAGGAATCTAACCACCGCCTCGAACAGGCCGCCATCGCCCGCGCCGAAGCCCAGGATCTGGCCAAGGCCGGCAAGCTCGACGAAGTCACCTCCAAGTCGCTGATCGCCCTGGGCGTGGAAACGGCCCTCTCTACCGGCGACGGCAAGGCTGCCGCCAATCTCATCCGCTCCGCCATGGCCATACAGGACCGCATCCACGCCGCCAAGGAACTGGAGCTGAAGGAAAAGGCCCAAGCCACCAAAGACAGCGCTCTCGCCCTGGCCCGCGAAAAATTCGAAGCCGCCGAGCGCCGCGAGAATGCTGCGCGCTCCGCGCTCGGCGATACCAAGCTTACCGACGCCGACAAGATCGCCAAGATAAAGGAGATATTCGGCTGATGCAGCTGATTGACAGACTGCTCGGGTTTCAGCGGAAGGCCGCCTCCACGGTCGTGCGTTTCCTCATCCTCCTTTGGTCTCGTCAAACCGGCAAGGGCTTTACAACCTCTTTCGTGGCCTCTCGCGGCGCAATGGTAGAGCCTCGCTCCAAGTGGCTCATCGTCGCCCCGACCGAGCGCCAGTCTTTGGAAACGCTCGACAAGTGTAAAGACTGGATCAAGGCTGCCAACATCTCCGTCGCCGAAACCGAAGAGGAGTTTGATGCCCTCGAAAAGAACGCCAAGATCAAAGCCAAGATAATCGAACTCCCGAACGGCTCCAAGATCTACGCGCTCCCGGGCAAGCCCGCCTCGCTTCGTGGCTTCTCCGGCTACCTCGTCCTCGACGAGTTCGCGTTCTTCGAGGACGAAGACACCGTCTGGAGGGCCGTCTTCGCCGTCATCACGAACCCGATGGCGTCCATCAAGCGCATCATCATCACATCCACGCCGAACGGCCAGGGAGACAGGTTCCACAAGCTGGTCCAGGAAAACTTCCTCGAGCCCAATCCAAAGCGCCGCGTAAAGTGGGAGGTGCAGAAGGTCACGATCCACGAGGCGGCGAAGGAGTGGGAAGCCGCCGGAAAGCTCGGCACGGTCATAGACGAGAAGACCGGCGAAGAACGCCCCAAGACCGCCGAGGAGTACGTCGAGGAAATACGCGAGGCGTTCGACTGCCCCGAGGCGTGGCCCCAGGAATACGAGTGCGAGTTCCTGGACGCGAGCGCGAACCTCCTCAGCTTCGACCAGATCACCGCCGCCGAGAGCGTGGAGGCGACGGAACACGGCTTCGACCCCAACGAGCCGGGCGAGTTCTACGGCGGCTTCGACTTCGGCGGAATCAGCGACCCATCTATCTTCTGGTTCGCCAAGAAGGTCGTGGAGACCGGCCCGGACGGCAAGCCGGTTAATAAGCTTGTCACGCGCGACGTCATGTTCATCAAGGGTCTCGACACGGGCGAGCAGCTGGCGGCGGTGAGGAGCCGCATCGACAAGTGCGTGCGCGTGTGCGTGGACTACACAGGCCCCGGGCGCGGCTTCGGCGACATCGCCGCGAACGGGATGCCGGGCACCGACTTCACCGGATGGGGCGAATACGACGCCGACCCGAAGAAGTTCCTTGCCGGCAAGATCGAGAAGTTCAACTTCAGCGAGACTTCCAAGCGCGAGCTCTTCACGCCGTTCAGGCTCTGCTTCGGCAAGGTCTGCTCGTTCCTCATCCCGCACGTGGACTGGATCCGCCAGGACTTCCACGCGATGCAGATGCTGCAGAGCGGCAACGACTTCAAGTTCTGGGCGCCGCGCATGTCTAACGGCCACTCCGACGGCTGCTGCGCCGCCGCGCTCTGCAAGCGCGCCGCCTCCTTCGGCGCTTCGCACATTTCACCTTTCGCCATTCGTCGCAACCACTCTCCCGACCATCGGAGGATCTTCTAAACATGGCTACCCCTAAAAAGACCGCCTCCCTCGCTTGGCTGGAGCGCTCCAATCCGCTTTCGGGTCTCTCGATCTCCGAAGCCAAATCCATTTTCGACGCCGCCCGCTCCGGCAATACCCAGCGCCTGCACTGGCTCTATCAGGAGATCGAAACGCAAAACCCCGTCCTTTCCATGTGCGTCACGCGTCGCTCCGGCGCGGCCGCCGGTTTCAACTGGTCGGTAGCGGAGCGTGCCAGCAAAAACGGCGCGCTCTCCGGAGAGCAGAAAGACGCAGTCGAAACCTTCCTTGCCGACATCGACAACTTCGCCGATCTCTTCGAACATCTCGATCTCGCGCTCTTTCGCGGCTTTGCGCACGCCCAGCCCATCTGGGATGGCGACGCCGTCCACCATATCGAACTCCTGGATTCCTGGAAGTTCCTTAAGCAAGATGGCGAATGGTTCTTCAATCCCGCCTGCGACGGCTATTCCAAGAATTGCATTTCCTGCCAGAACGCCCGGCTGGTCACTGTCGAGCGTCGCCGGCCGGTAGACGTTCCCGCGCTTGCCATCCATATCCGCTCCGCCGTCGGCGAGCGCGACTGGGGCCGCTTCCTCGAACGCTACGCGCTCCCCAAACCTGCCATCATCATGGCGCCTAACGCAACCGAAAAGGACCTCGACAAATATCTGCAGTCGGGCGAGAACATGGAAAACGGCCAAGTCACCGTCTGGCCTAGTGGCGCCTCCATCTCCGACTTTGCCGGCGGCTCTCGCGGCGTGGATCCGTTCTCTGCCTTTATCACCCATCAGGAAAAGACCATCCTCATGCTTGCCACCGGCGGCACTTTGGGCAGCATGGCCGAATCCGGCGCGGGCACCCTCGCCGGCAATGCCCAGCAGGACGTGTGGGAGCAGATTGTCGCCCGCGATTCCGGAATCATCGCCGCTGCGGTGCAGCGCGCTATGGTGCGTCCGTTCCTCGCCCGGAAGTTCCCCGGCTCGCCCGTCTGCGTTGACTTCGCTTTCGATCTCACCCAGAAGCCCACGCCCAAGGAAGTTTTCGAAACGGCCGCCGCCGCGCGCAATGCCGGCTATCTGGTGGACCAGCACGAGCTGGAAGAGGCCACCGGCTTTACCCTGGTTAAGGATTCCGCCCCGGCCGCTCCCCAGCCCGGCGGCTTCGCGCTCAACTCAAAGCCGCGCGCTTCCGGGGATTCGGGGGATTCACCCCGTGCCGTTGGCCAGATCCTCGCCCGCCTTGCCCGGCAAATCCTCGATGGCTCCGTGCCATTTGAAGACGCTTTGAAAGCCGCGCAAAAGGAGCTTGACGCCGCCTCTCTCGATGTCCTTTCCGGCGATCTCGAAAAGGCGCTCACCGAAGCCATGTTCACCGCCGCCGCTTCCTCGCTCGCCGGTTCCGCCCCGGCCGCTCCGTCGGCCGGGAATGTGAAAAACGTCGTCGATGCCAACGGTCAGGACCATGACAACCTCGGCCGCTTCGGAAAAGGCAATGGCGGTGCAGCACGCCAACCAAAGGACAAGAGTTCACAGGATAATTTTGGCAATGCCAATGAGGATCATCTTGTCTCAAGCCCGCCCGATAATATTGCGCGTGGCCGGGCGGTCATCACACACCTACTAGCCAAAAAGTCCGGATCGGTGGATAAGGCTATGTATCGCAAGGACACCGGCTGGATCGGCATTGACTATGGCGAACCAGGCAACGCCAAGAATGGCTATGCTGGCGGCCACGGCCTATCCCACATCATTGCCAAACACCCTGGTGCTGAAGAATCACTCGCTACTACTTTGTTGGAAGGCCGTGCTTTCAAGCATCCGGAATCTCGCAATAAGTTGGTGCTCATATTCGGTCAATCTGCTGCTATTCTCTCCAAGCAGCGCACTGGCCGCTTGGTCATCACTGAATTTATTTCCAATCGACCCAATTATATTGACAGCCTGAAGGTAGCAGGCAAATACCATGTGAAAGGAGAAAATAAGTGAGCGCCCCGAAATTTCGAAGCGCCCTACAAGACGGGGTGGCAAAGGGTGTAGCCTCGGCCTACACATCGGCCTCCTTCATGAGCTTACAGAAGCCGGGTTTCCCGACAGGATGTCAATATTATACCAAATTTTGATCCGAAAAGTCAAGCAGAAAAACCATGAAAACACCACTCGCACAAATTCCCGATTCCGGCATCCTCGATGTCCAGGTGGCTCCGTTCGGCCAGTTCCACGGCGTCATCAACAAGGCCGACGGCACCAAGCAGCCGTTCGTCCAACAGCTCGACGAAGCCGCTTTCGGCCGCGTTTTGGACGCTTGGAACAAGGCTGGCTCGCCTGAGCTCTTGATCGATGTTGACCACTTCAGCTGCGAGAAGTCCGGCTCCACCCGCGCTTTCGCCTGGGCCAAGAATCTGCGCATCGAATCGGGCCGCGGCCTCGTGGCCGACTTCGCCTTCACTCCCGCCGGGCGCGACGCCGTTAACGGCCGCGAATACCGCTTCGTTTCTCCCGTTTTCAACGTTTCCAAGAACGGCGAGATCGCGTCCCTCTCATCTGTCGCGCTCACCAACACGCCCAATCTTCCGGTCGCCTGCGTCCTCAACCGCAGCGAAACCGGCGTCACTGACGTTGAGGACCAAAAAGGAAAACCAGCAATGGATAAGATCAAATCCCTGCTCGGTCTGGGTGCGGACGCCACGCCGGAAGACGTCGCTGCCGCCATCGAGGCTTTGCAGAAGGAAGTTGCCGACGCCAAGGCGGCCGCGCTCAACCGCGAAGCCGAAAAGTGCGCCGACGACAACAAGGACCGGATCGAGAACCGCCAGTCGTTCATCGATCTCTACGTCAAGAACGGCAAGGAAGTTGCCCTGCAGTTCCTGGCGGCGCTCAAACAGCCCGCTCCGGCCGTCCAGCCCGCGCAGCAGGTCTTGAACTCCAAGACCGTCGCCACGCCCGCGCCCGGCACGTCGAAGCTGCGCGAAGGTCTCGAACAGTGCAGGAACGCGGCCGAGCGCTGCGCCTACATCACCGCCCACGCCGCTGAATTTGCGGCCGAAGCCAAGTAAGCAAACCTCCCAAAGAAAGGACAATCGATCATGGCAATCAATCAGGCAACCGGATCGCTCACCAGCCCCGGTCTCATTCTCGCCTCCAACCAGGCGATCATGGAAGCTCAGCGCGGCATCGCGTTCGTCAAGCAGTTCTCCACCGACTTCTCGGCCGAGCTGAAGGAAGAAGGCGCCACCGTCTCCGTACCGGTCTTCTCCGGCAACGCCACCGTGTTCAACGAAACGAGCAACGACTTCGAAACCACCGACGGCTCCATCATCCCGGTCAAGGTTTCGCTCGATTCGCTCGTCAAGGTGACGTATTCGCTGGGCGTGAAGGATCTGTTGGAGGTCAACAAGAGCTCCACGTCGCGCAACTGCGGCATCGCCGGCGGCCGCGCCATCGGCCGCAAGCTCGAAGAGCTCGTCTGCTCGCTGCTCACCTGCGGCGATCGTCTCGCGGCGCACACGAGCTTCACCGTGGCCAAGCTGGGCGAAGCCATCGCCACCGCGCAGGAAAACGAGCTCGACCCGTCCACGCTCGTGGCGGTGCTGCGCCCGGAGTTCTACGGCAAGCTCTTGGACGCCAACACCAACAACGCCGCCATCCAGGGCGACGACATCGCCGGTTCCCTCGGCCGCAAGTATGGCATCAAGGCCATTCTCTGCAGCTCGAAGGTTTCCAAGGTCTCCACGGCTGCCGCCGGCGCCAACGCCGCCGTCGAAAAGGGCGCGGGCTTCCTCGTTCCGGATTCGGCCATCGCCATCGCGGGACGCGGTCTCGTGGAGCCGGTTGAAGGCATGTACCAGGAGTTCGGCACGCAGTCGGACGAAGGCTCGGGCCTCGCGGTCACTTCGTTCGTCCACGGCGCGCCTGGCAAGATGCGTCGCTTCATGAACGTCGCTGCGCTCTTGGGCGCCAAGCTGACGCGCGAGGTGGACTTGAGCTCCAACCCCAACGGCGCGCCGGGCTACATTCAGCTCGTCACCGCCTAAGAGGAGACAAAGCGCCATGGACTGGGTCACACTCTCTGAAGCCGACTTGGCCGCTACGATCTCGCAGCGCGAAATCGACGCCTTCCGCCAAGACGCCTCCACCGACGGCACCGACGCCGTCCAGGCGCTCCTCGATCGCACGGCGGCAACGGTGCGGGTCTATCTCGCATCGAACACCGCCGTGCGGCTCGATCCCGATCCGCTGGCCATCCCGCCCGGGCTCGTCTCGCCGGCGTGCGCCATCGCCGCCTACGACATCCTTAAGCGGCTCCCCGTCCCCGTGGGCGAGGATCGCAAGGACGCCAAAGACGAAGCCATGGCGATGCTCTCGAAGATTGCATCCGGCCAGCTCAACGTGGCCGCTCCGGACGAAACCGGAAATTCCGTCGCCAGCAGCCCAAAATCTGCTCCGGCGCACCCTCAACGTCTCCTGGACTAGCCCCGTATGTCCCGTACCGCTTTTAAATTTCGATTCTGCCGTTTTAAAAACGCGCCGACGAATCCGGACGCACAAGGAGGGGGTAAAACCTCCGGAGCGCTCCTAGGGCCGTTTTTGAGGGGTTTTTGAGATGCACCTTGAAACCGTCCAAAACGCCGTCGCCCAGGCTCTCCGGGAACTGCCGGAGCTCGCCATGCGTCCTGTCCTCATCGATGACGAGGGCGACATCCTCAATAAGCTTGCCCTCGACATCTCCAAAACCAACTTCGCGGTGGTGGTCGGTAGCCTCGCTTACGACAATGCCCAGGGCGGCGCATCCTCGAAGCTCATCTCCGGCACGCTCTCGCTTTCTGTCGATGTCTACGAGCGTCCCGTCCTCAACCGGCGCGCTCCGGAAGCGCTCACCGCGCTGCAGGCCGCCCAGCTCGTCGCCGAAGCGCTCCATTGTCTCCCGGTCGATGGCGGCGTCCTCGCCTTCCGCAAAATCCACCCGGTCAAGCTTATCGATAACGACACCATGCTGCGGCAGGTCGATTTCGACACTGGAACCCCGCTTTGATACCCGTTTAAGAAAGGATAAAACCTATGCCTATCAACCGTCAATCCATCGTTCGCGGCCCCGGCACCATCAAGCTCGGTACGCTCAAACTCTTCGATTCAGCCGGCATCGTGGCCGAACTCAACTCCGCCACGCAGGAATTGCCGTCCTCGCTTGTGGGTCCCATGGACACCATCAAGACCGATCAGACGGCCACCATCCAGTTTACGCCCGTCGGTGAAGTCACCGCCGATATTCTCGCCGCACTCTTCCCCCACCAGTCGCCCAACATCGGATCTTCGCTCTTCGGCTCTGCCGACGTTCCGGCCGTCGTCCACTCCCGCGCCGGCGTCAAGGTGACGTTCGCGGCTGCAGCCCTGACCTCGATTCCGGAACTGCGCCTCTCGCCCGTGCAGACGCCGTTCGGCCAGGCCACGCTTACCGCGATCGTCGCCAACGGCAAGACCCCCGACGAAGCCAACGCCGTCTATAAGGTGGAAACGGCCCCCTACGCCGACGGCGAGCCCGACCGCACCAAGATCCTGACCGGCAAGGCTTACACCGCCTCCTGGGGCTCGCTCGACATCAACGACACCGCCGGCGGCTGGACCATCTCGTTCGATCTTTCCACCGACCCCGTCAACAACGATTCCCAGGGCACGGCCGATATGACGCTCGCTTCGCTCGTGGTGCGCGCCCGCTGCCAGCCGCTCGGCCTCAGCGAATCGTCGCTCTTGGCCGCGCTCCCGGCCGCCAAGGCTCGCGGCTCGTCCGTGGCCACCGCCAACGATCTCGTCATCACGGCCGAAGGTGGCCTCACCGTCACCCTCAAGAACGCGGCGCTTGTCACCGGCCCGGTCCAGTGGGGCAACACCACGTTGCGCGCCGGCGAAATCGGCTTTATCGCCCATCGCGACGCCACCACCGGCAAACTCTACGAAGTCGCCCTCACTCCTGCCCAGCCTGCCCAGGAGAATACCTGATGGTAATCAAACTCGGGTCGGTCACTCTCGCGGATTCGTCCGCCCGTTCCGCTGCCGGCACGCCCTGCGGCCCGGAGAAGCTTACGCTCTCCGAGTCGCCAGGTATCACCAAGCGCGAATATTCCGGCGCCGACCGCATCAAGCCCGAGCACGTCGGCTGCGATTCCGGCGTCCTGTCCTTTTCCGTCACCCGCATTTTCGATTCGGTGGCTTCGGCGCTCGCCTACATCGCCACCGGCTATCTTGCCGAGCCCAAGGAAGGCACGCTCTATTTCGATTCCACCACCGTCTTTGCCCATGCCGCCGTCACCTCGCGCCAGATGGCGCACGTCGGCTGCGCGGTGGCCATCCAGTACACGATCGAGGGCTAATTGATGACGAACGGCGGCCAGGTTGAACAGAAGATCAAGATCTCGCTCGACAAGCGCGGTGCCGACGACGCCATCGCCGCCAACGACAAAGTAGCTGCCAGCGCCGAGCGCGCCCACGCCCGGGCATCCGCCGCCACGCATCAATCTGTCGGCGCGTTCGGCAAGCTCCAATCCTCCATCGGCCTTGTCCGTAAGCTACTTGCGGGCTTTGGAGCGGTGGCTCTCTTTACCTCGCTCGCGGCCGGCGTCGGTAAAATTATCGAGTCCTTCACCAACGCCAAGAAGAAGGCCGAGGAGTTCAAGAAGGCGCAGGACGAGCTTGCCAACAATAAACTGAAGGAGCTGGCCGACGAATATAGCCATATCGCCGATGCCCTCACCAAGGCGGCCGCTGCCGAATCGCGCACCTCCCAGCGCATCGACGACGACATCGCCAACCGTCGCGCCAAAGATGCCGCTTCGCTCGATCTCGCCGAACAGCAAGCCCTCGATGCGCTCGATCCGGACGATGCCGACTATGCCGAAAAGGCCGCCCAGATCAAAACCGACTACGCGGCCCGGCGCAACGCGGCCAAGCGCTCCAACGCCGTCGAAGATGTCGTTATCGAGCGCCAGAAACTTACCGGCCAAGCCGACCTCAAAGATCGCGAGGCCAAAAATCTTGAAGCCCAGAACGAGAATCTGGAAGAGCAGAAAAGCATCTTGAAAGAGCGCCGCGACAAAGCCTTCTCCCGGGCCGTCGGCGAAAACGAAGCCGATGCCGTCGGATTTTGGAAGATGTGGGGCAAATCGATTAAGGATATTACCACGCTGAATTGGGGAAAACTCGGCGAGACCAACACCGAGGAAGGCGATAAGATACGCGAACAGGCCGAAGCCGAACGCAAGCAGCTTGACGAGCAGATCAAGGCAATCGAAGCCCAGCAAGAGAAGAACACGGCCGCCGCCGAAGAAAAGCGCGCCGAGGCCGGCGCCATCCGCTACAAGGCCGATGGGCTCTCTACCCGGCTCGAAGCCGTCAACATGGCCAATGAAGCCTCGCTCCTGGCCGATCGGCGCAGCGAGGGAGAAGCCGCCGACAAGCTTTACGACAAGCGGCAGAAGCGGAGCGATGCCGAAGCCGCCAAACAGCTGCTCGAAGTCACCCAAAGCGACCTCAAGACCCGCAAAGCCGCCGAGCAGGCGAAGAAAGCCGAAGCCGCCCAAGCGGTGTTCGATGCCCAGGGCGAACTGGAGCTGGCGCGGCTCAACAAGGACCAAGCCGGCCAGAAAGCGGCGTATGAAAAACTGCAAGCCGCGCAGGCCAACGCCAATGAGGTCAATGCGGCGGCCGACAAAGCGATCGTGCAGATTGACAAAACCTTGAAGATTATCAATCAGAAGTTCAGCCAGGTCAATCAGATCCTGGGCAAGCAGCAATCGCAGAATTTCGATTCCATGACCGATCTTTCGGGAGCCGACCAAGAGTGACGGAACAAAACTATCTTGCGCTCGTTCCGCGCGAATCCACGCACACTGCCGACAGCGTGCTTTTTGCGTTCTATCGGCTGCGCAGCGGTACTTGGGTCCGGTTCCTGCCGGCTTCGCCCATGCTGCATTTCGCGAGCAAAGATACCGATACTTTCCGCTGCACCGTTCCGCCCGGCTTTTTCCAGACCGGCGACCAGGTTAAAGTACTGTACAAGAACGTCGTCGTTTTCGTGGGCTCGCTCGCGGGTCGCGTCAATTCCGCCTCGCGCGGTTCCGACGCGCTCGATACCGCCACGTTCGCCGGGCCCTGGTCGGCCATGGCGCGCATGGTCTACCGGCAGAACTGGAAGGTCTACAACGGATCCACCGTCGCGCTCGAACGCTCCAGCCGCCTCATCCTCAACCAGCACGAAGACGGCACCGCGCAGACCCTCAACTCCGAGCTTACCGAAATTGTCAATCACGCGGCGACTCCATGCGGCTATCAAAAAGGCACCATCTCCGTTTCCACTCAAGTACTCCCGGCCGATCCGTGCCGCGACATCACCATTGCCGATGCCATCCGGCGCGAGCTGCGTTTCTTCCCCAAGGCGGTTTGTCGTTTCAACTATGCCACCACCAACCAGGCCGGCACCGCGCTCTTGCCTACTCTTAATATTACGCGCGCGGGCTCGGCCTTTACCGTGCCCTCCACCGTCTTGCAGCGCTCCAAAACCTACAACTCCAATCCCATCGATGGCGTGGATTTGGAGATCGAGCAGATCGGCGAGGTTAACGGCGTCTCATACCGGCAGCTCTCGCACCAACGCGCGGGCAACACCTTGGCCGGCAATCCCAATTGCCTTTACGCCACCTTGCGCCTCAAAGGCGCCAGCGCCTCCACCGTCTGTCAGAGCTTCAAGAGCGTCACCGAAGATCTCCCATCGTCGCTTTCCGATAAAGCCTGGTGGATCGCGCGCCACCCCCGCCTTGCCAACGTTGCCGCTTCGCAGTTGACTATCACCAGCGCGAGCCGCACCATCACTGACAACACCTGCGTGCGCATTTCCAAATCCACCGCCGGGGAACTCCAGCGCGCCGGGCTCAAGTGCGAAGTCTCCAAATTTACCGCCGTCTGCACCATTACTACCGCCGACGACAAAGAGGAGAACATCACGCTTACGATGAACTACCTCATGACCAACGCCACCACCAAGACCTATACCTGGACGGCAAGCTCGTCCACGGCTGCGGGCGAAACGGTGCCGAGCGGTCTGGCGACGGCGCTCTTGGCCGAGCGCTCGGGCGAACTTAGCGGCGAACATTTGACCATCCGGCTCGGCGCCTCCTTGCCCGTCTTGGGGCAGACGCTCGATAATCTCCTGTTGCAGTCTTTCGATGTCGATTGCCAGGCGCTCACCGCCTCGCTCAATTTTGGTGTTCCGGACTATCTCTCTCCCGAAGATCTCGCCTCGCTCCTTTCCGGCTTCCGCAATAAGCGCACCCCCTCGTGTTCGCTCTCGCGCCTGTCCGGCAAGGTAGACGAAGACAAGGACGACGTGGAGCTCGGCCCTATCCCGCCCCTATCCTCTACCGAGTTCGCCCCCGGCACCAAAGCCAAAACCGTAATCGGCGCTTCCAATACCGGCAAGATCAAGCTCGACCCATCCTCGCTTTCCTCGTCTGTCACTATCCAACCCAAAAAGCTTAAGCTTAACGGCACCGACACCGGCGCCAAACTCCTCGCTTCGGCCGACATCGACATCGTTCAAAAGCAGCTCGTCGCCGGCAATAACATTACCCTCACTCCCAGTGACGACGGCAAGCAGATTACCATCGCCGCGACCGGTCCCTCCAATACCGCCTTTTCCGGCACCATCCGCCATGTCGAAAGCGTCTACTATGATACCGTCGATCATAAATTCTATTATGGCTGGGGTGAACTTACTTTCCAGAACGGCGTCTTGATTGATTACGATAGCCCGCTCGATGGTGGCTACCTCCTCGATTTCCACCAGGCCGTACCGGAAGGAGGCGCGGCATAAATGGCCGGTATTGGTAGTCTCATCTACCGGGTCGGAGGCTCCGACAATCTTATCTACCGCGCCGCCGGTGCGGATGCCGGGCATCTCGTTTACCGCGCCGCCAATCCTGGCGACATCACCATTTCCTTCGCCTGGAACGGCGACGGCCGCGACCTCGATCTTTGCGCCTACTTCCTCGACCTCGCGAGCTGGCAGTTTGGCTACGGCTACAATTATAGCACCGATGAGGCCGTCTATACTAACGGCAACTATTCGCTTACCTACTCCGGCGATATAAGAGGCGTTGCCGCCTCAGAATATTTTATCATTCCGGCAGCTGTCGCCAAATTGGGCCAGCGCATGTTTCGCGTCCATCTCAACTACTATAGCTACGGTGTCGATTATCCTCTATCTACCTGTACCGTCGTCGCTGCGCAGAAAAACGGCAAAACGGTAGTGCTTGAAAATGTCGCTTGCAGCACCTCCAACGGGCGCAAAGCCAATACCAACGACCCCTACATTACCGTCAACTTCAACGCCGACGGCAAACTGACGAGCATCGCGTAAATGGGTCGCATATTTACACCGCAAAACACCGTTTACAGTACCGACGCGCGCGCGGTACTAAATCCGATTAGTCTCTCCGGTACGCTTACCTCTTACTCCGGTATCACCAAGACCGCCAGTTACAAAGGTAAGTCCGCCTCTTTCAATCTCTCTGGCATCTCGCTAGTCTATTACTCGATCGATGCCCAAACCGACAATTATTATTGGCAAAACATCAACGATGCCATTGGTAGCCTGCTCTATCAGTTCTCGAATGGTAAGTTTTACGCCCTCCAGTGTCATCTTGTATTTGGATCGGTAACTAACGACTATCCCGACATCGAGAACTTTTACGTTGCCGAACAGCGCCACCAGATTAGCGGCCGTGATATTGTCACCGTAAGCGCCGGCATTACTGGCTACCTAGTCAATTACTACCCGCTTTGGGGCGTCCTTTACTACCAGGCTGCCAAGGTCAGCTTCAATGTCAACGGCGGCTCGGGCTCGCCCGTACAGGAGCAGATTATCAGCTTCGCCGATGCGGTCTCGGCCCAGGCCACCATTACCCGCACCGGCTACACTCTTGCCGGCTGGAACACCCAGGACGGCTCCGGCCAAAGCGTGGCCGATGGCGCCGCGCTCGGCGCTCTCGTCGATGCGGTCGATTCGAGCGGCAATCTCACGCTCTATGCGAAGTGGACGCCCAAGACTAGCGCGCTCACTTTCAATGCCAATGGTGGCTCGGGTACCATGTCCACCGGCAAGGTCGCGACCTACGGTCAAGCCATGCCGACGCCCGTCAATCTCCCTACCCGGGTCGGCTATGCGTTTACCGGCTTCTATGACGCGACCTCGGGCGGCACCAAGTACTACAATGCCGATGGCACTAGCGCGCGCACCTGGAACAAGAACAAAACGAGCGGCACCACGCTCTATGCGCAGTGGACGCCCAAGACTAGCGAGCTAACTTTCAACGTCAACGGCGGCTCGGGTACGATGACCACCGGTTTGGTCGCGACTTACGATGCGGCCATGCCTACCGGCCTTACGCTACCCACCCGCACCGGCTACACCTTTGCCGGCTTCTATGACGCGACTTCTGGCGGCACCAAGTACTACAATGCCGATGGCACTAGCGCGCGCAC